>CAYVSK010000010.1:10278-42924 GCA_964453635.1 uncultured Weeksellaceae bacterium
AGGATCGAAAAACGGCCAGTACAGCAACACCGGAAGAAAGCACAGCGGATAAGGATAAGGACGGAGAAAGTGCGGAAAGGGCCCCCTCACCCGAGGACGGGATCACTTCTCCAGAAAGCTCCACCTCATCCGAGGAGAGCACGGACCCGGAAAGCCCCGCAGAAAAGGGAGCAGAGACCAGCGGGGAAGAAAGCGAACGCAGCAGGACCAGCGAGGCCGACACTTCAGCCAGAACAAGGGACGAACAAAAAGGGACCGCGACCGCCGAAAGGACCGCTGAGACGACAACGGCCGAACCCAAGGAAGATATCGATGAAACCCCACCGGAAGAAAGCCTCCAGGAAAATGAAAAGGAAAGTCGCAGAGATGATCGGACCGCAGAGAACGCGAAGGACGATCCCGCCTCATTAAGTTTGGAATCCGTTGTGAACAGGGATTTTGAAAAAGATAAACCCCTTTCAGAGAACATTTTCTTAAAGACAGCGGAAAAAAAAGAACCGTACAATGAGAACGACCCCATTCCGATCGAACCAGAATTGCCGGAGGGGATCATTTTCAAGGTCCAGGTCGGTGCTTTTCGCAACCCCATCCCTCAGGATCACTTCAACGACTTCGCTCCTGTAATGGGCGAAAGAACCGGAAAGGGTATAACCCGGTATACAGTGGGTCTCTTCAAAAGTTTCTCCCAAGCGGATCGCGCTAAGGAAGAAATACGCTCAATGGGGTACCGCGACGCTTTTGTCGTGGCCTTCAGGGACGGTGAGAGGATCTCACCCACCCGAGCAAGAGAACTCCTGAGCGAACAGGGCAAAGCACCCTTGGCTTCCACTGGGGAAGAAAGCGAAAGGGAGCAGCCAAAGGACAAAAAGGACACGGGGTCCAAAGCCGATAAGATCACAAGCGACACCGATCAGGCCAATTTGTTCTATACCGTTCAGGTCGGAGCCTATTCGAATCCCGTTGATCCACGGGAAATAGGCATCTCCCCCCTCGAGGTCAAAAAAAGCGAGGACGGCCTGTACAAATATTCCACGGGCCGGTTCCAAAAGCGGGATAAAGCGGAAAAAAGACGACAGGAGTTGGTGGAGCAGGGGATCAGTGATGCCTTTGTGACCGCTTATTATCAGGGCAAGAACATTTCCCTTGCCCGGGCTGAGACCTTAGAGGATGCTGCTGGCCAGGGAAGCACAGAAGGGTCTGCAAAAACGGAAAGATCCCGAAGCGATGATGAGGAACGAAAACCCGCTGAAAAAACCCGATTCAGGGTTTTCGTTGGAGAATTCGAGGAGACCATTCCTGCTGACATCGCCAATGCATTGTTAAAACTACCCAATGGGGCTGTATCCTTTGACCAAAAAGGGAATACAATGGTGGTCAGCTCCCCCCGGACCAGTTCCTGGAAAGAGATCGAGAGATGGCGGTCCGATTACCGAGAAGCCGGACTCCAAAATACAAAGCCCCAAGCCTTTCGGGGCGGTCAAAAGGTGCCGGTGGAAGAAGCTCGAAAAGGATCCGAATAAGAATTTCTGTAAATTTTTATTTTCGGCCTTATACAAAAAGACCATGGAACAGCGATCGAAATCACCTGATCCCGGCACAAAAGAGGAACAAAAGGAGTCGACCACAGCCAAACGGAAATCCCTTGTCCTCTACAACGACGATGTCAACACCTTCGATCATGTGATCAAGGCGCTTGTAGAGATCTGTGGGCACGACAGTTATCAAGCCGAACAATGCACCATGATCGTCCATTACAAGGGGGAATGTTCCGTAAAAGAGGGGGAGCGAGAGGAGCTCGATCCCATGTGCAAAGCCTTGATCGAACGTTCCCTTACAGCAGATATCAAATAATCCCTTTTCCTGTTCCGATCTTCTTTTTTTCTTAAAAAAATGGGATATTCGCGGCCCATATTGGAGCGAATGCCCTAAAAAGGGTGTAAAAAACCGAATACAACAATGCCGGCCAAGATCAGACTGCAGCGCAAAGGGAGAAGAAAAAAGCCTTTCTACCACATTGTCGTCATGGATAGTCGTGCCCCTCGTGACGGACAACCCAAAGACTATCTGGGGATGTACGACCCCAAGACAACTCCGGTCACCGTTGAATTGAATACAGAAAAGGCCCTGAATTGGGTGGAACAAGGAGCTATCCCCACGGATACCGCTCGCTCCTTATTGTCCCACAAGGGGGTCCTATACCGCCACCAACTGCAGAAAGGGGTCAGGAAAAAGGCCTTATCCCAGGAGGAGGCCGATAAAAGATGGGAGAAATGGGCGAACGAGAAAGAGGAAAAGACCAGAAAAGTGAAAGAGGAAGTCCAAAAGGCCGAAGAGGAAGCCCTGAAAAAACGAATCGAAGCGGAAGAGAAAGTGGATCAGGAAAGGGCTAAAGAATTGGCCCAAAAGGAGGTCGCGACGATGGAAGGAGGAGAAGAGGCCACAACATCCGAGGCCACTGAACAAGAAGCCACCCAGGAAAGCGGAGCCGAAACGAATACCGCTTCCTCCGATGAAGGAAGTGGAACGGAAGGCACCCAGAGCACTGAAGATGCTGCGGAGGCCAAAACTGAAGAGACGACACAAAGCTCATCTCAAGAAAACCAAGAAGAAGGGCCGTCCTCTGATGCCTCCGCGGAACAGTCCTCCTCCGGGGATGAAGAAGGAGAGAAGAACACGCAGTAACTGTACATACCTGGGGGTGCTCCGAAGTGCAAAAGGAGCGGAAGGAGAGCTCCTGCTCGCGTTGAAAAGAGCCCTCCCGAAAAACTTCGACCCCGGGTCAGACCCCCTTTTTGTGGCCATCGACGGGAGCGAGGAACCAGTCCCTTTTTACATCCGGACAATTCAAAAAAAGAGTAAAAAAAGGCTCATCCTTGGTTTTGAGGACATCGAAACTCAAAGCAGCGCCGATCCCCTCATCGATAAGCCCGTATACCTTCCGAACGAATTATTCGACCCCGAAGAGCGGGAAGATGAGCTCCCCGATCTACGCGGTTATTCCCTGTTGAACGCCCGGGGAGAAGAGGTAGCGACCATCGACCAGGTGTATGAACATCCCGGGAACAAGGTCTTGGCCATCGGATCATCACCCGATGAGGTCCTCATTCCTTATTCCGCTCCATTGATCATCGCCATTGATCATCACGAACGAACGCTGAAAATGGAGATCCCGGAGGGGTTGCTCCCGGATACGTGGGAAAATAAGCAGGAATGACCGTAGAACGCTATCGTGCGGGCTTCCAAGCCCTTCATGTTCCTTCAATCCACGATGGGTTCCACCTCCTGCTCATGGAAGCCCATTCCAAAGCCCCTTAATTCCTCGAGAACGGGCTGATAGATCTTGCTTTCGATGGGCCTGTGCACACCTTCCAGGTCAATACCATTGCGCAACATAAGCTTTGAAACGATCCCCAGCGGCAAGCCAACAGCATTGGCCATTGCGGTGAATTGATCATTCCCCCTTTCGGTCACCATCCAGGCATCGATCTGTTTTTCTTCATCGCCCGCCATAAAACCAAAACGGTGGTACAAGACGATCATATCCTTATCACCGGAGGTCATCGCCCATTTATGCTCCAACAACCCCCGAAGGATATCCGCCGGGGTCGCATCCCTGATCCCGATCACTTCATTATCGAAAAGCCCGAGCCACTTGAGCTTCTCCATAACCTGACTTCCCTGGTCGATCCCCAGGTAATGCATCAATTTCAACTCAACCGAATCCGTCGGGTGGTAGGCGAGGAATGAATTAATGAATTGGCGATAGGTCATCTGTTCAGACCCCTCCACTATAAAACGGTCATCGGTCGCCCCCAGTTGCACCAATGAATCCCAGGCTCTGCAAAAACCCGGCCTTCTGAGGGTTCCACGAAATATCGTGGGAACTTCCTCCAAACCATAAACTTTCCTGTACTTCAGCGAATCCCTATTGGGGTATCCCTCAAAGCGGCCATACCCCTCTATATGAATGTGCTCAAACCTTCTGAATACCTGATGAGAGGGAATGTACTTATAACGTCCCCGCTGTTTGAATTTCACCGGTCCTCCCTGAGCCGCCATGATCACTCCCATGGGATCCCAGGTGATCTTGTAACCCCATGGATTGTCGTCGCTATCAGGTGCGACCAACCCACCCGCAAAAGACTCGAAACGGGTCATTTCACACCCTTTTTCCCGTAAGGTGTCGATCACCTTCATAGCAGACATATGGTCGATGCCGGGATCCAACCCCATTTCATTGAGGACCAGAACACCAGCTTCACGAGCCCGACCATCAAGGGCCTGCAACTCCTCGGAGACATAAGAAGGAGTGATCACATCCACACCGGCCTCGATACAATCCTTCACGACCTCTACATGCATCCGGGCCGGCAACATGGAAATGACAAGGTCGTGAGCCTCGATCGCTTTCCTCCGTTCCGCCTCGTCCTGAATATCCAAACTACCGGCCTCCCCCCTTGAATGGTCACCGATCCTTTTTTGAGCAAGAGAACCGTCCTTGTCCACGAGCCTGACCATCCATTCCCCGGTTCGTTCCCCTTCATCCAACAAATATTGAATAAGCGCGACAGCAGATTTGCCTGCACCGATCACCAAAATGCTTTTCATAAATGTTCCTCGTTGTTCATTGTAAGCCCCAGGACCGAAAAAAACATGGTCAAAATGTTTCGGACCCGATCAATAACTGCGAAGAAAAAAAGCGTAACAGAACTCCGGCACCCTTGGATCTGTTATAAGTGTGAAAACCCTTTCCAAACTTGATATCCACCCCTCGCCTATTCAATAGACCTTTCAGGAAAAACCTTGAAAAAACCGGGGTTCCAGGGGCTATAACGCTAATCCTGCTTTTGCTGGGGAGCATGTCCAACGGCCAGGATACGGGTTCCCTCACCCTGTTCACCGAAAAGAACGTGCCTTTCACGATAAGAAAAAACTGGACCCTGCACAACGATTCCCCAAAGAAGAAAGTGTCCCTGAGGGACGCTGGGGATCGATACCACGATATCGAAGTAAAATTCCCCAAAGATCCCTTGCCCTCGCTTCGGGAACGCCTGTACATCAAAGCAGGGAAAAGGACCTTCTATTTGATCCGGAAGAACTGGGACGGCACATACGAGATCGTTCCCGTCAAAAATCCCAACAAAAGGGATGAGCCGGGGCATCCATTTGCAGCAGCGCCCCCTCAGAAAAAAGAAGACCGAAATCCCAACGGATCCACCCCGACCAAACAAGAACAAATGACTGAAACGGCAGATAGCAGCACAGCGAGCGGGGATTGTTCCAGGCCGATGAAAAGAAAAAATTTCACCCAAAAAAAGGCGGCTATAGCTTCCAAAGCATTCCCGAACAAAAAATTAGAAATTTCCAAAAAGAAATTCAGGGATCATTGTTTATCGGTGGAACAGGTAAAGCAGATCATGGCCTTGTTCCATACAGAAAAAAACCGTTTGGCCTTCGCTAAATTCGCATATAATAGAACGACCAATAAAGGCCGCTTTTCAATGGTCTTTGAAAGCCTCGAACTGCAATCATCCGAAAAGGCCCTCAAAGACCACATGGATCATTAACTTCCTTTATGAGGCCCACCAACCTTTTATTCGGTATAGCGTTCACAGGGACCGCGATCATCCTGGGTGCCTTCGCCTCTCATGGCCTTGAGGGAATTTTGTCCCGGGAAATGCTCACGGCTTTCCGCACAGGCATCCGATATCAGGTCTATCACGGGCTTGCCCTTTTATTCCTGCATCTGTACCATGAAACCCATGGATACGAAAAGCGCGGACCAAAAGGGCCAGGGCGCCTTTTCATTACCGGGACATTCCTGTTCTCGGGCTCACTTTATGCCCTGGCCTTGACTTCCATATTGGGATGGGACAAAGTTGGTGGGCTATTCGGCCCCCTTACCCCGATCGGCGGGATCTTTTTGATCGTTGGGTGGGGGCTCCTTTTCTTTCGGACATTAAAGCCTTCAATGTTACCCTTCAAGAGGGGATCGGGAAACGAAAGGTGACCCGTTATTTCTTTGGAAATCCCTTACCTTTGCACTCCAATGCAGAAAAACTTGACAAATTCAGGATCATCATGACACAGCACAAAGGTTATGTGCCCAATGACAAGGATCTCAGTGCGATCGGACTGGAACATGCCGGGAAGGTGAATTGGAACCTTTCACCAGCCGAGCTGGTTGAAGAGACCATTAAAAAGGAACAAGGAACACTGAATGACAAAGGTGCTTTGGCCATTGACACGGGGGAATTCACGGGCCGTTCGCCGAGCGACCGCTTCATCGTCCTCGACGACAAGACCCGGGAAGACGTCTGGTGGGGCAAGATCAATAAACCTTTTGACCCGGAGGACTTCGACAAGTTATACGGTCGCCTTTGTGCTTATCTCGAGAACCGGGAACTTTACGTAAGAGATACCTACGCGGGGGCCGACCCGGATTATCGGCTCAACATCCGGGTGGTAACGGAATACCCTTGGTCGAACCTCTTCGCCTACAACATGTTCCTTCGCCCTGACGCGGGGGATCTCAAGGAATTCGACCCCCAATGGACCGTTGTATGTGCACCTGGTTTCAAGGCGGATCCCAAGATCGACAACACCCGTCAGCACAATTTCGCCATCCTGAACTTCACCAAAAAAATGGTGATCATTGGAGGAACCGGTTATACCGGAGAGATCAAAAAAGGGATCTTCTCCGTGCTGAACTACATCCTCCCCAAGGAAAAAGGGGTCCTTTCCATGCACTGTTCAGCAAACATCGGGGAAGACGGGGATACAGCGGTATTTTTCGGTCTTTCCGGAACCGGAAAGACCACCCTTTCAGCGGATCCCGAACGTCGCCTGATCGGGGATGACGAACACGGCTGGGCCGAGGACTCCATTTTCAATTTCGAGGGTGGATGTTACGCCAAGTGTATCGATCTGACCCAGGAAAAAGAACCACAGATCTACAACGCCATCAAATTCGGTGCTCTTCTTGAGAACATCAAATTTTACGAAGACAGCTCCAAAGTAGATTTCTCCAACACAGCGATCACCCAGAACACAAGAGTGAGCTATCCCCTCCACCACATCGAGAACAGTGTGGAACCCTCCATCGGCCCCTCTCCAAAAAACATCTTCTTCCTTACCTGCGATGCTTTCGGAGTTCTTCCGCCAATCTCGAAATTGAATCCGGGCCAGGCGATGTATCAATTCATTTCTGGATATACGGCCAAAGTAGCCGGGACCGAGGCAGGTATAACGGACCCCGAGACCACCTTTTCAGCTTGTTTCGGAGCCCCGTTCCTTCCCCTACACCCGGTAAAATATGCCGAAATGTTGGGCGAAAAGATGAAAAGCCAGAACGTGAACATTTGGCTCATCAATACGGGATGGTCCGGAGGACCTCACGGGATCGGTAAGCGAATCGACCTTGCGCATACGCGGGCTATGATATCGGCGGCATTGAACGGGGAACTTGAGAACGTCGAGTATCAAGAACACGAGGTCTTTGGCCTCCATATACCAGTATCCTGTCCGAATGTTCCGGACTCGATCCTCTTCCCCAGGAACACCTGGGAGGAAAAAACGAAATACGATGAAAAGGCCGATCAATTGGCCCGGGCATTCGTTGAGAATTTCGAACGATTCAAGGACCATGCCACTGAGGAGATCCTGGCAGCTGCGCCCAAAGTGTCCTCAAAAGCTGGCCCCATGGAAGAAAAGGCATGAAGCTTCTTCTTCCAGGCCTGACAATAAAGCCATTCCCCCACCGGGAGCGGCTTTTTTGATCGTCCTTCATGAAGCTCTTCTTCACCGAAAAGCTCGCCCAGGGAACGGAGGTCCGATTGAGCCCTGAAGAGTCGAAACATGCCTCAAAGGTGCTCCGATATCAAAAAGGGGACGTCCTCGAGCTAACGGACGGCAAAGGGGGGTGGGGAAGAGCCGAAGTGATCGGGGATAACCCGAGAGCATTAACTTTAAAAGTCCTCGAGCACAGGATCATGCCTCCCCCTCCCCATGCGAAACTCCATATCGGGATCTCCCTTACCAAGAACATCAAACGCTTCGAATGGTTCCTCGAAAAAGCCACCGAGGTCGGGGTGGGAGCGATCACCCCCCTGATCTTCCATCGAACAGAAAGAGAACATGCCAAAGCTCAGAGAAACCGGAAGATCCTGATCAGTGCCCTCAAACAATCCCTTCAATATCATTTGCCCCAATTGGATGAACCAGCAGAACTTGCTAATTTCATGGCAAGGGATCTTCCCAAAGAGCGACTCCTGGCTCAACCGCACAGTAAAGAGGCCAAGTCCCTGTGGTCGATCGAGCCGGGAAAGAACAAGGTCTTACTGATCATCGGTCCGGAAGGAGGCCTGACCAGGGAAGAGGAGGAACGCGCTCACGATATGGGTTTCATCCCTTTTTCTTTGGGCGATCAGCGTTTAAGAACAGAAACGGCAGGTATAGCTGCCTGCATTTTAATGCGACCAAAGCTCTGGCATTATGCGGATTAAAAAAAAGCACCTTATCCTTTTCGGGGCCCTCCTCCTGGCTGGCTTTTCTTTTTTCTCTTTTATAGGCCCCGGGGAAGCGACCTATCGCTTTGCTGTGCTCAAATACCGGGGTGGAGGGGACTGGTATGCGAACCCGACCTCCCTGCCCAACCTTATAGAATTCTGCAATGACAAGCTTGGCACAAATATCGACCCCGAACCGCGAACCGTGGAAGTGGGTAGTTCCGATATATTCAATTATCCCTTCCTCCATATGACGGGCCACGGGAATGTGATCTTTTCGCGGAAAGAAAGGGAGAATCTCAGGAAATACCTCAAGGGAGGTGGTTTCTTACACATCGATGACAATTATGGGATGGACGAATTCATCCGTCCGCAATTAAAAAAGATCTTCCCCGATCAGGAATTGGTCGAACTCCCCTTCGAGCATCCCATATATCATCAACAATACGACTTTTTCAAGGGGCCACCAAAGGTTCATGAACACGACGGAAAGGCTCCGCAGGGCTTCGCGATCATTTTAGAGGGGAGAGTGGCCTGTTTTTATACCTATGAAAGCGATCTCGGCGATGGATGGGAAGACCCCGACGTTCACGATGACCCACCAGAGATCCGGCAAAAAGCATTAAAGATGGGAGCGAACATCGTGCAATATGCGATCACCCATCAGGGAATGGGACAAAAGACCCAATAGAGGAAGCGGTCAGAACTTGGCACGAGTACGCCGCTTAAGCTTGATCCCTTTTCGGTGCTGAGATTTGCTCGTCCGCATGCCCAGCTTGTAGGTGATCGAAAAAGTTGTGAAGAAATAAGCATCGTTGTCCGTCGGATCCCCTCTTTGTGCTCCTTCATTGTAACCCTGCGCCGGTACGTGGATATCCCCTTTCGAAGGATCGGCGAGCCCAACGGCCAGATCGCCATTTTCCCGCTCTGACCTTAGCTCCTCTTTGTTCGGATAATCCGTACTCACATCATCGATGTAATCCGTGAAGGTATTCCGATAGGCGAGTTCAATGCCAATAAAGAGAGAACGGCTCAGGCCGTAACGATAGCCGAGGCCCATTGGCAACATGACCTGCGTCCGGTTGTAAAAATCAAGGGAATCGTTCAATCCCTGTCCCTCCGTTCCGAGCGGCTGGAGTTCTACCCATTTGTCATCGAAATCCCCACCCAAATTGGCACTGGGATTGGCTTTGGGGTTAAAATGAAAGACCCCGACCCCCGCGAAAAAATAAAAGTTGTTCGCACTAAACTTGGCCCGGGCCTTTCGGCTTCCGATCCCGTACAAGTTCCCGATGGTGGAAATGGAAATGTGATACTCGTAGCGAAGGGTGGCTTCAAAAATATTGGATTTGAAATGGAGGTTCCGATTGTTCCGGAAGGGTTCATCGGTCAGGGAATCAGCACCACTTACCTGCGCATACCACAATGAAAAGGTGAGTGCGTGATTTTTCTGAACGAACTTCCTGTATTGCAGGCCGAATGCCGGTCTGGTCTGGTTGAGCTCCAGGTCATAAATAAAATCGCTTCCGATCCTGTCCCGACCCCCAAGTTCCCCCAGAAAATGACTTCCTCCGAAATGACCCGTGATCTCATCGCTGTATTTCTTCCAATAACTACTTTTCAAGGAATGGAACTGGCTCTTCCCCTCGAACACAGTTCCCGCGAACAAGGCGATGAAAAAGACAGAAGCCCCTATTTTGGCCATTTTTATCAAAACGATCCCTACCTTCTATGAAAGCAAAGAAAAACTTTATACAAAGCTAAAGCTCTCATTCTTGTTTTGTGATCCATTTTAAATGTACGAGTCCCTGTTTCTTACCCGTTTTTCCAGGTAACCCGCACATATTGGAATCGTTCATACCGATCCTTCTTCTTCTGTGCATCATCTGAATAGTTCGGTCCCTGCACCAGGGTACTAAGGTTGTCGAACCGGATGGCCCCTTCCTCGTACCCCATGTTCTTTAAGGTCTCAAGAATAATGGTTTTCGCGTTTTCCACCCGTTTACTGGAAAGGATCAGATTCGAATCGTAGGTCTGGGTTGGAACTTTTGAAGCACTTCCTTCAATATTGAGCTTTACGTAGCCCTTTTGCTCGATCCTTTCAGCCACTTTTTCGGTGAATTTTCGGAAATCCTCTGAGCTTGGGTCGATCCGGTTCTTGTTGTAACCAAAATGGGCCTTGAAAAGCGTTTTACCAGGAATGTTGCTCCTGGTAGAAACCTTGTAGCGATCCTCCTCCGCTTTTTCCTTTTCCCCATGGGGACGCCCCCCTCCTCTCTCCTTTTCTTCCCCGGTATGACCAGGCCCGCCTTCTTCGCGTCCTTCTTCTTTAGCTTCAGCGACCTTTTCTCCACCAGAGACCTCCCCTGCCTGTTCCGCCTTTCCTTTTCTTTTTTGCTTTTCCTCCTTTAGAGCCTCACTCTCCCATTCATCACCTTTCATCGCGACCCGCTGGTCCGCCTCCTCATCATCGGGCACATGAACGGTCATACGCTCCTCCTCAGAATGCCTTGAAAGGTAGACCAGTCCCTGCTTTTCGTCAACTTCATCCACGGTCTTATCAAGGCCCCGCGGAAAGGAGGCCATCGTACCATCATCTTTGATGTGAACGGAATCCAGTTTCAATGCCCGCTGCACGGTCTGATAATCCGCTTCTTCCGGGACCATGATATTGGAACTATAGAAAACCGTATCATCCTCTTCATAGGAGATCTTATAACGCCTTCCCGGTTTCAGGACCGAAAAGAACGCTCCATTCCAGGGTTGGGGATAGACTTTCTCACCCCCACCACTCCGGGTGGTATCCTGCATCCGAACAGCGATACGATCCACCCGGTCATTCGCAGCCGCATTCGAGATCACCCCCTGAAGCAAAGCGAGCTTTTCCTCCTTCACTTTTGGGCTTTGCATCATATACAGGTCGGAACCTCCATGGGACGCCAGATCACCGAACATTTCACCCTGTATTTCATGAAGGTTGGAGCTGTAATAAGCCCTTTCCCCATCATCCGAGGTCACAAAATAGACATCATCCCCTGGTGTGTTCACCGGGTAACGCATGTTCATAGGTTCACTCCAGGTGCCGTCGGGCCTTTTCTCGGAAAAGAATATATCGTATCCGCCCATGGATTCATGGCCCTCGGAGCTGAAATAAAGGGTCTTTCCATCAGGGTGCATGAAAGGGCCCTCTTCGTTGTAAGGGGTGTTGATGGTGGGGCCAAGATTCTCGACATTGCCCCAGGTCCCGTCCTCTGTTTTCATCGCCACATATATATCCCGCTCCCCTTCACCCCCTTCCCGATCACTGACAAAATAGAGGGTATCACCACCGGGAGAAAGGCTCAAGTGACTCTCGAACGCATTGGGATCGTTCACCCCACCTCCCAGCTTTATCGGCTCACCCCATTCCCCTTCCTCCCGGGAGACCCGATACAGGCTACCATTATCCCGATCGTCCCGGTAAAAGTAAAGGGTGGACCCATCCGGCGAAAGATCACAAGTGGCATCGTGCTCAGCTGTGTTGAAATCGAGCAGTCGGGCCTCTTCCCATCCCCCCGAAGACTTTTTCCGGCTCTCGTAAATATCCTCGAGAAAACGCCCATTCTCGTAGACCCGGTCATTAAAATTGGAACTGTCTTTTCGTAAACGCCTCGAGGTAAAGAACATGTGATCCTCCTTGGCATTGATCGCAATGCAGTAATCGTCGTAAGCAGAGTTCACCTCTTTCCCAAGGTTTTGAATGGATACATTCAGGGGGCGATCGACCATCTCCTTGGCCCGAAAGACCATCTCGATCCGCCGATCCACCTTTTCCATTAAGGGGTGATCACTGTCACTAGCCTTTTCACGGAACGCACGGAACTGCTCTATAGCATCGTCGAAGCGGTGAGCGAGATGGTACAATTCCCCCAGATAGAAATGGGCATCGATCGGGGCCCTGTCCACTTCGTAGTTGGCTTTATAATTCTCGGTGGTCCGCTTGATCGCTTTCTCAAAATGATCTATGCCCTTTAGCTTTTTGCCCGGCGAATGATAATAGCAGACGGCTGCCAAATAGTTGACATTGGCATTGTCGGGATCCTTTTCAAGGATATCCAGCCAAACAGGCAGAGCCTCGGCATAAAACCCATCGATCGTAAGCAGGTAAGAATCCTCGAACTTGGCCTTCAGATCGGGCTTTTTCAGGTCCTCATCCCCGGATTGAGCGAATGTTCTACCCATGGGGACAAGACAGAACAAGGCACAGAGAACGAACAAAGCAGGTGCCTTTTTCCCTATAATAAGCCCCTTTCGTATTTGTGTTCGCCGCGTCACCTTGGAGTGTTTATAACGATATGAGGCTCAATTCGGTTTCAGTAGCTCTTGAAAGAAAGGGACTTAATCTTCTTGGATCGCAAAGCTCACATATTGGTATTGCCGGTATTTATCCGCATTTTTCGCATCATCTTCATAATCCGGGCCCTGAACACTGGCATTGGTTTTCGCGAAGTTCACCTTTTCAACTCCATATCCCCTGGACCTCAGTTCATCAAGGATCAGATCCCGGGCCTTCTTCAGGCGTTCGAGGGCCAATTCAAGGTTGGACTCATAGGTGGTCGTAGGGACTTTCGAGGCACTTCCTTCGATATTCAAGGAGACCTTGCCCTTTTCCCGGATCCTTCGCTCCACCTCTTCCATGAAAGTATTGAAAGGCTCGGCCTCGCGATCGATCGTATGCTTGTTGTACCCGAAATATTCGATCAACTTTTTCTTTCCAATGGTCTCAGCCCGCGGGATCGTATCCTTTTTGGAAAGGTCTGAGGAAGCTTCTTCCTTTTCTGCGACCTTTCGGGTGCTATCCGGTTCCCCCTCCCCTTCTTTTTCCCCTTTCTCAACGGTATCATCTGCCGAAGCAAGCTCCTTTTCCGGCCTGAGCGCAACGGAATCGAGTTCGATCGCCCGGTTGATCTCTTGATATTCCGACCCATAAGGTACGCTCATTTCAATGCTGTGGAATTCCCTACCATTCACCGTATAAGAGATCCTGTAATCCCCTCCGGGTGGAATGATGCTCACATATCCCCCATCCCTTGAACGCGGCTTGATCCGCTGGAGGATCTCGCCAGACCCCTTGTCAATGACCGATATAAAGACATCCGAAACGCTTTCATCCAATTCCTCGGAAACCTCAATATAGCCTTTTAAAAGGGCAAGGGCCTCTTCTTTGACCCGGGAGGGGGTCATCATATATATATCCTCTTCTCCATGGTTCACCACATCCTTAAATTCCTCATCCTGGCCTTTAATGTCACTGAGATTCGAACTAAAATAGGCCCTTTGTCCATCCGGGGAGGTCACGTAATAAATATCATCATCGGGGGTATTCACGGGGTACTTCATGTTGGTGGGTTCTTCCCACGAACCTTCCTCGTCCAATTGCGAATAGAAAATATCGTAACCCCCCATCGTGTTGTGCCCTTTTGAACTGAAGTACATGGTCTTTCCGTCCGGATGAATAAAGGGCCCGTCCTCATCGTAAGGAGTGTTGATCGTGGGGCCCAGATTCAGGGCCTTGCTCCATTCACCGTTCGGAAGCTTTTTACAGCGATAAATGTCCTGTCCACCATGTCCACCTTCACGGTCACTCACGAAATACAATAGCTGCTCATCCGCAGAAACATCGATATGAGTCTCGGTCGCATTCTCCGATGTTATCCTGTCGCTGAAAGGTTTCAAATCCCCCCATTTTTCTCCTTCCTTTCTCAAGCTCTTATAAACGTTCCCGGTCCCTCCCTCATCCTTGTATATGTAAAGGGTCTCTCCATCCGCCGACAGGTTGCTCGTCGCTTCGTTCCCAGAAGTATTCAGGTTCAGCAGGTCCGGTTCCTGCCAATTCCCGTCACGGTCCTTGTAGGAAACATAAATGTCCTCGAAGAATTTTCCCGTGGCCGCTTCCCTTTCATTGATATTGGAACTGTCGGGCCGCAATCTTTTGGACGTAAAATACAATTCCCTTTCATCAAGACTCAGGACGGGACAATAATCCTCGTACTTGCTGTTCACCTTTTTTCCGAGATTACGAATATCCACATCGACCGGCTCCTTCACCATTTCCTTGGCCCGATTGGCCATGTTGATCCGGCGAACGACCTTTTCCTGTAAGGGGTGGTCCTTACTGGCCTTTTCACTAAAGCGGGTCATGTGCTCAACGGCCTTCTCGAATTGATAATCCAAATGGTAGAGCCGGCCCAGGAAATAATGGGCATCAGCAGGGGCGGCGGGTTCATCCCATTCCGCCTTGAACCGAGTGGTGGTGTTCTTAACGGCCTTCCGGAAATGGGGAAGGGCATCCATCTTCCTTTCGGGAAGCTCGTACAAACAAACCGCTTTGAGGTAATTGGTGTTGGGATGATCGGGCTTCTCCTTCAGGAGACTGGTCAAAAGCGGAACAGCTTTGCTGTACAATTTATCGATGACCAGTACAAAAGCATCATCGTATTGGCGCTCAAGGTCCCTTTCCTGAGCATGGGAAAAGGAAGAGAGCATAAAAAAAAGAGTGAAAACGGTGGATATCCTTTTCATGGCAAAAGGCTCAGTCAAGGACCTCCCATGTATGGTCCGAAAGCAATTTGACCGTGGAAACGTATTCATGAAAAGGCATACGCTTGCCCCAATCGTCGGGACCGATCATGGAAAGGACGTATTGACCGTTCTCCCGGGCATAGAGATAATAGGTATGACCAATGTGCGGTTCAAAACTGGTCTCGGCTTCATAGATCTTTTCGGAGATATCCACACGGTTTTGGATATCCCTTGCTTGCTCCGCCAGCACCTCCATCTGTTTACGGATCTGGCCCAACTGCTGATCCGTCTGTTCCTGCATGGCAGCAACCGCCCGACCCTTCACCTTGCTCTTATCGACGGGCTTGATGGGCTGGCCGCCCACATGATGGGGATATTCCAAGGTACCGGGATTCTGCGCGATATTCTCTTCATCGATGGGGTTCTCACTGCGCTTTTCTTCCCGACCTTCTTTGTTGTTCTGCTTATCCTGTTTTTCGTTGTTGTCTTCCTTTTCTGCCATAATATGAACGCCGTCACTTTGATGCAAAGATAAGGATCCTTGGGGAACTGAAAGGACGCACCCTCCTTAGGTCAATCCCTTCGCATCTCTACATGGGGGATCCCATCCTCCAGATAGCTCGATGAGCATGGAAAAAACCCGTACGCCCTGTAGAAATGGACCAAATATTCCTGTGCCGAGATCCGAATAGAAGCCCCGGGACCCTTTTCTTCTATAAAATGAAAAGAACGCTCCAGTAAGGAATGCCCGATCCCCTGGCCCCGATGGGTCCGCTTTACGACGAACCTTCCCAGTGCCACCTCGTCTTCATAATAGTCCCCGGGCAGAAAGAACCTTGCATATGCCAAGAGCTCTCCGCCCAATTCCCCGAGCAGATGGTAAGCCCGGTGATCGTAGCCATCAAGTTCCGGATAAAGACAGTTCTGCTCAACGACAAATACATCCACCCTCAACCTGAGCAACTCGTAGAGTTCCCATACCCCGCATTCCTCCATGGTACAGCAAGACCAATCCACCCGGTTCATAAACCTTACTTTTCAGGAAGCGGAATGACCGAAACAATATTGCCCTCGCTGAAGTTCGGGGACAATGACCATATGGTCACCTTTCCTCTCAAGCTCTGTGTTTAAGTAATCACCATAGGGGCGCCAGGGCTCATGCCGGTCCTTGCGAAAATAAAGCCGGAGATCCGCCAGGCTTTTCGACCCCTCACTTTCCTTGTGACCCCGGACCGCCCCTATATCCATGCCGGAATATTCTATAGTGGCCGAGACCCGGGCCCGCTCTCTGGCATTTCCCTGGACCTCCCAAAAATGAGCGGAAAGCACGAGATCTTCTTCCTTGTTGCTTCCACCCGGTGCGATCAGATGATGTTCCACAGAAAATGGAACAGGCCCCTCATCCAGGGACCGTACCCGACACTGCATATCGGTAATGTTCGTAGCAATGCGCCCGGTATCACTCAGTTTTCCAAAATAGCGCAACGAGGCGTCGGGGACCCTTCCCTCGGGGTCGATCACGACCCATTCCGGCTCAAAGGGAAAGCCCTCTGAACGGTGAACGAAAGACGCGCCATTCACCTCAACCCGCAGCATCGTATCTTGTTCCCCATTCCGGGAAAGCAGTTTTACCGGTAAGGGGAAGCCGGAGAGGACACGATCCGAACCGTATCCCTTTTGATCAAAGGACAAACGGAACGCAAACGCGCCTTCCTTTTTCTTTTTCCCTTCAATGCTCGCAGAAAAATGCGGGTAACCAGCATGAAAGAACCAATCCTGAAAAAAGCGGTCCACATTGGCATCTGAAAGGTTTTTTAGACGATCCCTGAAGGCTTTCGTATCGATATTCCCGAAGCGCTTGTCCCGGAGAATACCGCGGAGACCGCTAAAGAAATCCTCATCTCCAAGAAAGGTCCGAAGAAAACGCAGAACATCAGCGCCTTTATCGTAGACGTGGCTCCCATAGGTATGTTCATGGGGCACACCATGAACAGCGCGGAACCGTCCCCCATCCTTTTTGTGGGCCGAATAAAGGACCTTTTTGTGATTTCGCCGCACCGTTCTTTGGTACGCCGAGTCTCCCATCATCCCTTCCGTGACCAGGAATTCCGAAAAAGTGGCCATGCCCTCGTTGATCCACATATCCTTTGCTCCGCTGCAAGTCACGAGATTCCCCCACCAACTATGAGCCAATTCATGGGCCATCAATTCCCGGGACCCCGCCGGCGCATTCATTGCGGATATCGGAAAAGCAATGTTGGTGGCGTGTTCCATGGCACCACCTGAGAAAGGGACCCCTACATAACCCAAACGGGACCATTGATAGGTCCCGTACCTTTCTTCAAGGATCCGCGTTGCCTCGGCCAGGGATGCAAAAGCGGCCCTTACGCTGACACTGTCATGGGTCGAGAAGGCTAGGGTGACCGGTATAGTTCGACCATCCTTACACGTATACCGGTCGCGAAGGACCTTATAGGGACCAACAGCCACAGAAGCCAAATAACTCGGGATGGGGTCGTTCAATTCCCAACGAAAACGCCTTCCCCCTTCAATCCGCTCTTTACTCCTCAATCTTCCGTTGCAGACCGCAACAAGGGTATCGGGGATCCGAATGTCAAAGCCGTAGGTAGCTTTTTCCGTAAAATTATCCACACAGGGGAACCATACCCGGCCATAATTGTGGGGACGCGCCTCGAAACCGATCCCGAGATTGAACGCATAGGGTGGAGAAAAATAAAATCCGCCCCAACCACTCTCATCCTTGACCGGATGCCCCCCATAGTAGACTTTTACGGTCTTTTTCGACCCCCTTTTCACACCGTCCGGAAGATCGATCCGAAGGACCGTATCGTTGTACGTTACCCCCAGGCCCTTGCCCTTCATTGTAACGGAATCCACCCGGAGCGAAAGAAGATCCAGGCGAAGGGTGTCCAACCCGGACTTTAACGGAGTGAATTCGACCGAACAGCGACCTTCGATCCTTTCCTCCTTGAGATTCCTCAAGTCAAGCGCTATTTCGTAGTGGTGAACATCCACCTTTCCCCTGCCGGAAGAAGCAGGCCCATCTTCTCCCATCTCCCCCTCCCTTTTGTCGAATTTATTCGAGGCCGGAAAAGCATTTCGAGACATCCCCCCTTCCTTGATCACGGATCCCATCAGGACGATAACACAACAAGCTCCTGCCGAAAACAGGAGGAAGCGTTGCAAGGGATGGAAAAAGGATAGACGACGTCTCATCGAAAAAGGAAGAACGTATAAAGCCCCCTCAATAGGGGACCTCTGTCAGGATAAAAACCAACAAAAAAAGGACCGGTCATTCGACAACTTCTATGAGCTTTTCTTTCTCCCTTGCAACCCTTCTTTTGACCGCTTCCGAAAAGCTGATGTCCTGGAGCTTGCTATCCAGCCAGGACTGAAAATCAAAATATTCCAGGATCACTTTTTCGCGATTGTCCTCGAAAAGCCCATCCAGGCGGTCCTTGAGGTTTTGAAAAAGTCCTCGCAACTCATTCCGATTGTTGACCCTTGCCAAGCGTTTGATATGATCCAGGATCACGGTCTCGGCTTCCAGGTCCCGTTTTCTCTTCCGGAGATATCGATAAGTAGACTTTATGATGTATTGGAGGAGGGAGCGGTTGTCCAACTCATAATGGAGGACGAGGTTGAACAAACGCGCATAACTGTAAAGGTCGCGGCGTAAATACTTTTCATTGTCGTTGAGGATCATGTTCAACCAACGAAGGGCCTCTTTATGTTGACCGGCCCCAAAGTACAGATAGGCGATGTTGAAATAGATCAGGATCTTTTGCTCCTTGTTGATCTTGTCATTCAACTCCCACATGCCTTTTTCGATATCCTCAATGATGTCATTGATACGGTGATGCTGCCCCGTCTTGTCATAGATCAGCATTTTTCCGACAGAACTGAGGACAAAGATCTTGACCTGTTGATTGACCGTATTGAAGCCCTCTTTTTCAGGGAGGGACTGCAATTCCTCCAGGATCCGGAACGAGGCTTCCGCATTCTGGGTCTCTACATAATAGTTGTTCAGGCTGCCCAGGGTATGAATGTAACGAAGGGGCATGTCCTTTTTCAGTTCCGGATTTTCCTCGAATATATCCCGCACCTTTTTGAATTCCAGGTACATTTTTTCCTTCTCAAGAAAGGTGGTATGGCAAGATCCCCTGATGTAATGACACTGTAGCGCTGCCCGCGTGGACAGGGCCTTCCTTTCATCAAGGATCAGTGGGTTCTCCCGGATCCTTTCAATGGTTTCCTTCTCTTCCTCTTCCCTCGCGAATCCCCCACTTTTAAAAGCAAAATGGAGATTGGTGTAAAGGATCTGATAGGAGGCCAGGTTTCGCAACTTTCTGGTGATCGATTGCTCCTCCTCGATCAGCGGATCGAGCTTCTTGTTGAACTGACCGGCTTCATAAGCTTCCTGCAACATGAGCTTTTCCCAACTGATAAGCTCCAGCAGGTAATAGAATTTCTCATGTTGCCGCGCCATTTTCTTGGCCTTATCGATGAAGCGATTGCATTGCTTGAACAAGCGCTTTTTATAAAGGATCTCGATGTTCTTCAATTCCTGTTTCAGAATGCCACTGACCGAATTGTCGGCATGGAACTGCCGCAGGCTTTTTAAAAGGAGCTTATAAAGGTGATTCTTTTCGGATGGAAGGTGATGAATAAAACGGTGGTCCTTATATTTCTTCACAAGCGCTTCTTCATCATAATCCCCTTTGCTCTCGATCTGCTCAATGATCGTGTCGAATATTTTCATGTAATTTTTACTCCCGGTCTGAAGTTTGGACTGGAGTTTAAAAAACCTTTTTTCGGACCGGCTAAGGGACTTGATAAGCTTAAAGAGTTCCGGGGAGGGTTTCATATGAAAAGGTCTTCTTTTTTAACCCAAGGATATTCAAATATAAAATTCAATGTTCATTCCTCACTGCTTAACGGGTCGCACTCAGGGCTGATCCCCCGGAGTTACGGGTTGTATTCATCCGCATGGCCGATCTCCCGGAAAACTGATCTTTTTTCGGGAACAGGATCGATCGGAATTTAAAAGATCAAGCCCGAACCCGGAAAGACAACACTTCTTCAATGGAAGGATAGGTCTGCCCCCGGACAAGATCGTACACTTCGTCCACCGGAACCCATGCCGTGGAAACAATATCCTCTTCTTCCTGGGGAACAGGTTCCTGATGCTCCGATAAGGCCATATTGAACCAACATGTCTCCTTCAAGTGGTCCTGGCCTTTCCGCTCGTAACAATGCCAGGTGGCCCCAATGAACTTTTGGATCCGCGGCCCACTTAATCCACACTCTTCTTCTACTTCACGGATCGCCGCCTGCTCAACGGTCTCGTTATCTTCTACCTTGCCTTTCGGGAGATCCCATCGACCACGCCTGTGGATCAGGAGCAAATGATCTCCCGAAGGATCGGTGACCAATCCCCCCGCGGCTTTTTCCCGAACAAAATACGAGCTAAATTCCGCCCACGCTTCATCGGAATCCCCGACGATCGTCAAATGACTGGCATCAGAGCGCTTTCGGAAAGTCACCTGGGCTTGCTTCAATTCGTGCCGATCGGCCGTCCCGAAATAAAAGAGCATCCCGCCGGGCTCGATGTCATCGGCTTCGCCCTGAAAGATAATGGACCGATCGGCCGTAAAAACTTTATACATTTGCTTGCATGTGCTGGAAAGCCTCAGACACAAAGCTATCAGAATTCCTTCTGGAAGCAAAGGCGGTCGAACTTCGACCAGAAGCCCCTTTTAAATGGAGTTCGGGATGGCTTTCCCCCATTTATTGTGACAATCGACGCACCCTTTCCTATCCTTCCATCCGGAGTTCCATTCGGGACCATTTCGTAGAAAGGATCCGGAACGAATGGGGCGAACCCGACCTGATCGCCGGGGTGGCGACCGGTGGGATCCCGCATGGCGTACTGGTCGCCCAGGAACTCGGGATCCCTTTCATTTACGTTCGCGACAAGGCCAAATCGCATGGGACCCAAAGAATGATCGAAGGAGTGCTCTCCGAAGGGGCATCCGTGGTCGTCGTAGAGGACCTCATTTCGACAGGGAAGAGTTCCGTAAACGCGGTCCGGGCCTTGAAGGAAGCCGGGACCATCATCCAGGGCCTGATCGCCATTTTCGACTACGGTTTTCGCGTAGCGCGCGAGAAATTTCACCAGGAAGGCCTTGAACCGGCATCGCTCACGTCCTACGAAATCCTCGTCGAGACGGCGGTCAAAAAGGGATACATCGAAGCGGAACAATCGGAGGTCCTGAAGGAGTGGCGGAAGTCGCCCGAAACCTGGGGACAGGAAGCCTGACCACGCCATAAGGGACCGCCTTATCAAATGGCCACGATAGAAAGCAAATCCGTACACGTGGAGGAAGCCCCCGATGGGGTCTTTTCTTATCTCTCCGATCTGAGCAATTATCAGGAATTGCTCCCCGAAGGGAAATTCTCGGAATGGAAAGGGAGCACCGACCATTGCAGCTTCCGGCTGAACGGCGTTGCCAAGGTATCGCTCGAAAAACGGGAGGCGACCCCCGATCGGACGATCATTCTGGATTCAACAGGCGATACCCCGGTCGCCTTCGAATTGCATATCGAAATAATGCCCGGTGAAAATGGCGGATCTGATGCCCGACTGATCGGCTACGCAGACCTCAATCCCTTTATGGAACAGATGGTCAAAAAGCCGCTCAAGAACCTTTTCGATCATATGGCCGAAAAGCTCAGGACGAATCGGTCCGGAACGCAATCTCCTTAAAAGCACACCGGAATTCCTTGCTTTCCGGGGTCCGGAGGATCAGCTTTCCCTGAAGGTCCACACCAAGGATCATTCCCCGCTTCCATTCTCCATGGATACAGCAATCGAGCCATTGGTCCTTCCCAAACAAATGCACCGAATAATCCCGATCCAGTTTTTCCCGGCCTCCGCTTTTAAGGGTGCTGTATCGTCGCTCCAAATGGCCGAGCAAAGCATTTAGAACGATTCTCGGCTCTAGTGGGCCTTTCCAGGCGGTATCCCCGAGCGCGATACTGCCTTCCGGAAGGTCTTCTCCTTCCTTTCCATGCCCGAGATTCATACCGATACCGACCACGGAGCTCAAAAGTTGGTCCTCCCGCAGGGCGTTCTCGATCAGGATCCCGGCGATCTTTTTGCGGTCCACAAGGATGTCATTGGGCCATTTGATCCAAAGTGCCCCTCCCCTCATATGCGCTTTCAAAAGATCCACGATCGCCAGGGAGACCATCTTGTTCAAAAGGAACTGCTCCCCGGGCCCCAGAAAAGAAGGGAAAAGGAGCCAACTGAAGGTCAGGTCCCTCCCCTTCCGACTATACCAGATCGCTCCCCGCTGGCCCCGTCCCTGCGTCTGCTCTTTAGCCCACACAACGGCCCCTTCAGTGAGCTCAGAAGAACGCATTAAGTGCGCGAGATATTGGTTGGTCGAATTTACCGTATCAAGCTCAATGACCTGATCTTTCATAACTTCGAAAGATACTGATCCAGGCTATTTCGGTGACAAGCCGGATCAATTCTCTTTGATTTCCTTATTTTTGTTGTTTCGGGGGAACGTATGCGTAAACACCCCAAAAAATTCATGATCGGGGTACTTTATTGAACATTTGCGGGCGCGTTCCCGTTACCAATTTTAACGAAAAAGTTCGATAGAAGGACAAAGCCCATCACCTGGATGAACAAAGAAGCCAAGAAGCTCGATCCGCAGCCCCGACTGGTGGATGTGATCATTTCCGGGATACAGGAAAAAAAAGGACAAAGGATCGTTTCCCTCGACATGCAGCATATTGAAAACACCGTTACCGATCACTTCGTGATCTGCCACGGGAGTTCGAACACCCAGGTCGAATCCATTGCCGAGACCGTTGAGAAACGGACCCGCGAAGAACTTAACGAAAAACCCTGGCATATAGAAGGCAGCGATAATGCCAGCTGGATCCTGCTGGATTACGTGGATGTCGTGGCCCATATCTTTCACGAGGAAGTAAGGGATTTCTACGACCTGGAAGGGCTATGGGCAGATGCGAAGGTCCAGCATATCGAAGCCGGGTCATAAAAACTGTTTCCCCATCCGCTTGTTAATTCCGGTGAGATAAGCCAAACTGGATGACAGACCGAACACCTAAATATTCATACAATGAGTGAGCAGGAGCAGTCCGATCAGGAGAACGAGGAAAACAACAAAGGATCCCCGAAATTCAACTTTTACTGGATCTATGCCATTATCGGTGTGATCCTCATATCCCTGAACCTCTTTACCTGGAATGCCGGGTCAAAAGAGATCACCCGGAGCGAGTTCGAGCAAATGGTCCGAAACGGTGATGTTGAAAAGATCAACATCTACAACGAGGAAGAAGCAGAGGTCTTCATCAAGCCCGAAAAACTCGATCAGGGAGAGCATGCGGAAAAGATCGAGAAACCCATGCTCTCCAATAAAAAGAAAGGACCCCACTATTCCTTCAACATCGGACCCGCGGAAAGCTTCCAGGAACGCCTCGATAAGCTCAAAGCGGAAAAGGAGTTCAGGGTTTCCTATAAGCAAAGGAGCAATTGGGGCAAGGAGCTTCTCCAGTGGGTCATCTTCATTGGGATCATGATCGCCATATGGGCCTTCGTCATGAAAAGATTGGGAGGCGGGTCCGGGGCCGGAAGCCAACTTTTCAATATCGGCAAATCCAAAGCAAAGGTCTTTGAAAAGGGCAAAAAGACCCAAGTGACCTTCAATGACATTGCTGGTCTGGACGGGGCGAAAGAGGAGATATGGGAGATCGTGGACTTCCTTTCGAACCCCAATAAATATACGGAATTGGGGGCCAAGATCCCAAAAGGAGCGCTGCTCGTGGGAGCCCCGGGGACGGGAAAGACCATGCTGGCGAAAGCTGTTGCGGGTGAAGCCGATGTGCCCTTCTTCTCGATATCCGGTTCCGATTTCGTGGAAATGTTCGTAGGCGTGGGCGCTTCCAGGGTCCGGGACCTCTTTAAACAAGCCAAGGAAAAAGCACCGGCCATCATATTTATCGATGAGATCGACACGATCGGACGGGCCCGGGGAAAGAACCCGAGCATGGGAGGCAATGACGAAAGGGAGAACACCCTGAACCAGCTCCTCTCTGAAATGGACGGCTTCGACACCAATTCAGGGGTCATCATCATGGCCGCCTCCAACCGGGCCGAGGTATTGGATAAAGCCCTCCTCCGGGCAGGTCGTTTCGATCGACAGATCGGTGTGGACCTACCGGATCTGAACGAACGGAAAAAGGTGTTCGAAGTTCACCTCCGCCCCATCAAGGCGGATGCTTCCGTGGACGTGGATGTACTGGCGAAGCAAACACCGGGTTTCTCCGGAGCCGACATCGCCAACATCTGTAACGAAGCAGCCCTTTACGCAGCCCGGAAAAACAAGAAATGGACCGAGCACCAGGACCTGATGGACGCCATAGACCGCGTCATCGCAGGCATGGAAAAGCGTGGAAAGATCATCGCCCCGAACGAGAAAAAGACCATCGCCTACCACGAAGCCGGGCACGCTACCGTAAGTTGGCTTGTGGAGCATGCCTCCCCTTTGGTAAAGGTCAGTGTCATACCCCGCGGGCAAAGCCTCGGTGCAGCATGGTACCTCCCAGAGGAAAGACAATTGACCACCAAGGAACAGATCCACGATGAGATCTGTGCAGCATTGGGCGGAAGAGCAGCGGAAGAGGTGATCTTCAACAAGGTCTCGACCGGCGCTCTCAACGACCTCGAAAAGGTTACCAAACAGGCCTATGCCATGGTCTCGTATTATGGCCTTAGTGAAAAGCTCGGGAACCTGAGCTACTACGATTCCACAGGGCAGCAGGAATACGCCTTTACCAAGCCCTACAGCGACGACACCGCCAAGATCATTGATGAGGAAGCCAAAGCGATCGTGGATTCCAATTATCAGAGGGCCATTTCCATCCTTCAGGACAACAAAGAAAAACTGATCGCACTCGCAGAGAAATTGCAGGAAAAAGAAGTGATCTTTCGTGGAGACCTGGAAAGCATCTTTGGGAAAAAAGCCGGTGAAACAGAAGGCCAGGAAGAAGCGTCTCCCGATAATGAGGAGAGCCACGGGGCGACCGACAAGGAGGAAGGATCCTCTGACGTGTCCGGCATTCCCGGTGAAAACGTCCATTCAGAAGAAAAAGCCCCAACAGAGCAAGAGGAGCTTTACAATAGGAACAATTTTGCCGATCCGGACGCCGCCAGCAACCCCGGTGATCAAAACAAGCACAACGAATTTCTTGACCAAAGCGGGAAAGAACGAGGAAAGGGGGGCACGAATAAAGCCAAGGGGAGCGACCGGGAACACTGACCCATTTCAACAGCTCCCTTTTTGGATAAGCCCTCAAACACGGTTTAAGGGACCCCGAAACGACTCTCCCTGATTTTCCATTCCTTTGTCCTTGTTTTATAGGGTCCCATGATCCTTCCTGAATGGCACCCTCCAGTTCAAGGATAAGGGGCGTTTGAAAAACGGGATCAGGGCCCTCCCTGACTGATGAAAGCCGGATCTTTGAAGAATCTTCTTTCCAGATCGCTCACGGGGATCCTGTTCGTCCTCCTGATCCTGGGATCATTGGCCACCGGACCGGTCGCGTTCGCACTCTTGTTGCTGGTCTTCAGTCTATATGCTCTATACGAATTCTTTTCTTCTCTGCGGGTCTTTTACGCATCCTTATCTCAGCCCCTGCGCAATACCCTCCTTGCCGCCCCCCTACCGGTCCTTCTTCTCCTCCATTTTTTGAACGTCCTGGGACCTGAATGGCTCACCCTCTTACTCCTCCTGCCCGCTCTCTGTTTCGCCGCAGAGATCCCCGTAAAGAATGCCCGGAAAGTGCCGCTTGAGGAATGTTCTCTCCGCTTTGCGAGTTGCCTGCTGATCGGTGGTCCCCTTCCTCTGACGCTGGCTTTTTACGAGCCGGTCGGCAGCCTCCAGGAGAACGCTTTTCTGCCCCATTTTCTAATGGGATACTTTCTTATCCTTTGGAGCAACGATACCGGCGCCTATTTGTTGGGAAAAAGCTTCGGAAAGCACCCTTTGGTCCAAAGGATCTCGCCCGGAAAAACCTGGGAAGGAACGATCGGAGGGGTCGCCACGGCAACTGTTGTAGGGGGCTTTTGGTTTAACACGGGAGCTTTGCTGAACAGTTTACCGGAAAGATGCCTCTTTATTTTTCTGGTCTCCTTTTCCGCGATCCTCGGTGACCTTTCGATCTCTCTTATCAAAAGGGAATTGGGGATCAAGGACTTTGGACATATATTGCCGGGCCATGGAGGGATCCTCGATCGAGTGGATGCCATGATCTTTTCCGCCCCGCTTGTATATATTTTCATGGTCATCAAAGGAAGCTTGGGATGAGCTTCACCGCCTTATCTCAACCCCTCCCGGCATCGCATACTGATAAGCAGAACTGAGCGGACCTTTTTCGGACCCTTTTATTGGACCGGGATCAAAGGCGGTCCCAATGGGATGACACACAAAAGAACGTGCGTTCAGGAAATATACATTTGTTGCAAAAGCAACCGCCGAAGCCTCGAACACCGAAAAACAAGAAAAACCGAAACAAGCCTCACAGATCCCGTGTGAGATTTCTTACCAGGCGAAATTCTGAAAGGAATTCCTTGGCAACGATCCGAATAAAGGTATAGACCGGCATGGCAATGATCATTCCGGGAATTCCTGCAAAGGAAGCGCCGGTCATGATCACCAGAAATACTTCGAGGGGATGGGAATTCGTGCTGTTGGAAAAGATCATCGGTTGAAAGAAGAAATTGTCCAGGATCTGGACGATCCCAAAGACCACAAGGATCTCACCGATAAGCGGGATGATCTCCTGATAGAAATCGAGCTGGAGATTGGTCGAAATACCGATCACAATACCGATCGAAGCCCCGATAATGGGGCCCAGGTAGGGGATGATATTAACCAATCCCGCAAGAAAAGCGATTACCAGCGCGTGTTCGACACCGATGATGCTAAGGCCCACGGTAGCCACGAGTGTGATCATCATGATCTGAAAGAGGATCCCCACAAAATAACGCGTGAGCAATCTCTTGGTGTTATCCAGGACCCGTTTGATACGCTCGGCCTTGGAAGGCGGAGTAACCGTGAACACGATATTGCTCAACAGATCTCGCTCCTTCAGAAAAAAGAAGGTCATGAACAGAACGGAAAAGACCAACACGAAAGCACCGCCCAGTTTCCCCATCAGGGAGCGGAACAAGTAGGTCAACTCGCTCAGGTCCACCAACTCGACAAATTTATCCCGGATATAATTCTCAACGGAAAAGTCCCCGTGCGGCGATAACTGATATTTATGCATCCATTCCTCTAAACCTTGGATCGGTCCCCTTAGTCCCATGAGCACACTGTCCGGATCGATCGAGGCCAATACCCGGATCTCCTTCACGATCAACGGAATGAAAAGACTAAAAAAACCAGCGAAAAGACCGATGAAAACGACCAGGACCAACACTGCACTGAGGGAGCGAGGAAGCCGAAATCGACCGATCCTCAGGCTGTCAAAGACCCTGAACATGGGCCTGCCGATCAGGGAGAGAACTGTCGCAATAGCGATGTAAAGAATGAGATACCGGAGGTACCACAGGATTACGGCGAGAACCAAGCCCACGATAACCCAACCCCATATTTTGAGGGAATTTTTCACGACACAGCCAAATCTATAGAATAAACGAGTTCAGGGTCAAGTCCCCAAGCCCTTCTTCAAAAGCCAGCCGGCCAATAGAAGCGCAAGGACCACGAGAAAATAAAAGAACAAAGCCTTCAGGAACCACCAGATCACGAACAACAGGACGACAAAGGCCGCTACAATAAAAACACCACTCAGGATCCGGTCCATAAGAGGGATCAGGTTTTACGCTTTTTCTTTTTAGCGGCCGGGAACAGGATGTTATTCAGGATCAACCGGTATCCCGGTGAATTGGGATTGAGGTTGAGATCGGTAGGGGGGTCCCCGACATAATGGGTGTAATCCTCCGGATCATGTCCCCCGTAGAAAGTCCATTGTCCCTTTCCCAATTCCCCGTGAATGTATTTGGCCGTATTATGAGCTTTGGTCTCGCCCATGATCAGGACGTCGGGTTTGATGTACTTCTTCTTGAATGCGGTCGTCTGCCCCATGAATCCCTTGACCATCTTCTGGTGATTCTGGGTCAGGATCGTAGGGATCACGTCCCATTTGGCCGAGAAATCGAAAAGCGTGAAAATATCCTCGGACTGCGGGATCTGCTTGTGAACACCACTAGCATCGATCGAGGAGAACTCGTACTGCATGGGATCGTTGTTGAGCTTAAAATCTTCAAAAGCCAAGGTATTGTCAAAATCGAGCTTGGATTGAGCCGACGGATCCGCCGGATCCCCATCGAACATGGATGCGCAAATATCCACATTCTCCGCAGCAAGGGCGATATCATAGGTGTCCGTACCGGAACACATGGTGAAGAGATAGCCCCCACCCGCCGTATATTTCTTGATCTTGAGCGCCACACCGAGTTTTAGTTCAGAAACCTTATTAAAGCCCAACGAGCGGGCCATTTTTTCCGAGCGCTCCACTTCCTCCTGATACCATTCGGTATGCCGGTAAGCACTATAGAATTTCCCGAATTGGCCGGTAAAATCCTCATGATGAAGATGCAGCCAATCATACTTGGGCAGTTTCCCATTGATCACCTCTTTATCGTAAACCACATCGTAGGGGATCTCGGCATATGTTAAAACCAGCGTCACTGCATCATCCCAGGGCTTTTTACTCTTTGGGGAATAAACGGCCAGCTCCGGTGCTTTTTCCAATTTGAGGGCATTCATGTTGGCCTCGGGATCGGCGATCTCATTGAGGACCTTTTCTGCCTGAACATCCGCGATCACCTCGAAAGAGACCCCCCTTACCCGGCACTCTTCCCGAACCTCTTGCCGGTCCTTTAACATGAAACTACCACCCCTGTAGTTGAGCAACCACCGCATTTCTACTTCGTGTTCCAGGATCCAATAGGCGATGCCGTATGCTTTCAGGTGGTCGTTCTGTTGCTCATCCATGGGGATAAGCAAACGGGAAGCACGGGCAGGTACAACGATCGTGAAAAGCAGAAGAAAGAAAGCTATCCGGATCATTCCCTGGGTCTTCGCTGTCGTTCGATGGTCCATATCCAACAAAGGTAAAGGGATAGACCCCTTTCTGTTAGACAAGGAACGAAGGATGGCAGATTTTGTTTTTTGACCAGCTGATCCTTCAAAGCCCCTCAGAAAGGCATGCCCCCCTCTTCTTCGTCGTCATCGTTCATTTTGGACCCCCTGGTGATCGTGGAGGTCCGGTCCTCGAACTCACTTTCCCCTTCCGGTGGAAGCCCCTGTCCGGGATGGGCATCGGCCTCATCCATATCATCGAAGCGTGCCAGATGGGGAAGGAATTTTAACCAGACATTCGCAAGTGGGCCGTTCCGGTGCTTGGCAATGATCAGCTCCGCCATGTTCTTGATGGGATTGCCTTCCTCATCCTGTTCAAAACCATAATACTCCGGGCGATAAATAAAAGAAACGATATCGGCGTCCTGTTCAATGGCCCCGGACTCCCGAAGGTCTGACAATTGCGGACGTTTATCTCCACCTCTTGTTTCAACGGCCCGGCTCAATTGAGAAAGGGTAATGATCGGCACGTTCAGTTCCTTGGCAATACTCTTGATGGAGCGGGATATCGTACTGATCTCCTGCTCGCGGTTCCCCTTCTCGGATCCGGCTGTCATGAGCTGCAAATAGTCGACCACGATCAATTCCACATCGTACTGTGCTTTGAGGCGCCGACACTTGGCCCGCAATTCAAAGACCGATAGCCCGGGCGTATCATCGATATAGATCGGGGCCTCGGAAAGGTTGTCGATCCGTTCGTTCAATTGATGCCACTCGTGATCCTCGAGGTTGCCCTTTTTCAGTTTTTCGGCCGAAAGGCCTGTCTCGCTAGCAATAAGACGGTTAACGAGCTGAAGGGAGGACATCTCAAGGGAGAAAATGCCCACCGCTTTGTTGAAATCGACTGCTGTATTCCGGGCCAATGACAAAATAAAGGCGGTCTTCCCCATACCGGGACGGGCAGCCATGATAATGAGGTCTGAGGACTGCCATCCTGAAGTGACCCGATCGAGCTCAAGGAAACCACTTTCTACACCACTGATCCCTTCCTCATGCTCTTTGGCCGTTTTGATGTCCTCGATCGCACGGTCGATGAGGTTCACGACCTTGTCGAAATTTTTCCGGATATTGCCCTGTGCAACGCCGAAGAGATCACTTTCGGTCTTGTCCAGGAGGTCGAAAACATCCGAACTGTCCTCGTAAGCCCTTTTGATCGTGTCCGAGGAGATCCTGATCAGCTCCCGGAGGATGTATTTCTGAGCGATGATCCGGGCATGGTATTCCACATTGGCCCCGGATGCCACACGATTGGTCAACTGACTGATGAAATAGGGACCACCCACGACATCCAACTCCCCCTGTTTTTTCAAGGCATCCGTGACGGTCAGGATATCCACCGGCTGAGAATTCTCAAAAAGCGTTTTGATCGCGAGAAAGATCTTTTTGTGGGCATCTTTGTAGAAGCTTTCCGGATGAAGGATATCGATGGCTTCGGTGACCGCCTTTTCCTCGAGCATCATCGCCCCGAGTACGGCCTCTTCGAGTTCCACTGCCTGGGGTGGAAGCTTGGAACGGTCCACTTCCGCTGAGTGGGAGTCGCTGGAGTTGGATATCCGGTTCTTGGCTTCTCCTATCTTGTTCTTGATCTCTTCCATGGGGCCTTGGTCTATTTGCACACAAAGTTAGGGAGGGAAAAAGGGGATCGCAGCCAAATACCACTTAGGGTTCTAAAGAAATTGTCAAACGACTTTGTTAACGATCGTTGAAAGATCGGTCCCCCTTTCCTCCCTCCGGTCACCCTTTCTTTAATTCGTACATTTATTGCCTGTTCGGCTATCAATGGAGGTCATGCGGATCCATCCGGAAGGTCACAAATTTCTCAGGAATGCGCTCCTGGTCTTCATTATCCTGGACGCGACCCTCTTATTTCTGTTGAACGGGGGGTGGAAAATGAGCACCGGGATCGGCGCCGGGAGCATTCTGACCCTGTTCCTGCTCGGCCAATTCTTTCGGGTCCCCACCCGGTCATTCACCCCGGACGAAAATGATGTGCTGGCCCCTGCGGACGGGAGGATCGTTGCCCACGAGGAAGTGGAGGGAGTGGAATATTTCAACGACAAAAGGATCCAGGTCTCTATTTTCATGTCCCCCTTTGTGCCCCACATCAATTGGTTCCCCATCAATGGAGAGATCCCCTATATGCAATACCACCCTGGTCGCTTCCTCGTGGCCTGGCATCCCAAATCCTCAACAGAAAACGAGAGCAACAGCCTGGTGATCCAAAAGGACAATGGACAAAGCATCCTTTGTCGTCAGATCGCAGGGGCCGTTGCCCGGCGTATCGTCTGCTATGCGGACAGAGAAAGACCGGCGATACAGGGAGCGGAAATGGGCTTCATCAAATTCGGGTCTCGTGTGGACCTTTTCTTACCCCTCGGAACAGCGGTAAAAGTGGGGATCGGGGAAGCGGTGACAGGCTCGGAAACGGTTATCGCCCGCCTCAATGAATGACCGGAAGCCCCCAGGAGTACGGCCGGGATGGGACGAACAACGAAGGTTCAGACCTCGACCTCACTGCGTTTACCGAGCACTTTTTCGATGTCCTGGCTAAAGATCACCTCTTTTTCGATCAATAGCTTGGCCAATTCATCGAGGGACTCCTTGTGATCGCGGAGGATCTTCAAAGCCCGGTCATAGCTTTCGTCCACGATCTTCCGCACTTCCTCGTCAATGATCTTGCCAGTGGCCTCGCTATAGGGTTTATGAAAAGTATTGTTCTGTTGGCCGCTACTGTCGTGGTAACTGATGTTCTTCAATTTATTGCTAAGGCCATACATGGTGACCATCGTATAAGCCTGCTTTGTGACCTTCTCCAGGTCGTTCAAAGCCCCGGAAGAGACCTCACCGAACACCACTTCCTCAGCACCCCTTCCGCCAAGAGCAGCACAGAGCTGATCGAAGAATTCGGATTCCTTCCGGATCTGATGCTCGCTCGGGAGGTACCAATTGGAACCCAGGGACTTTCCCCTGGGGATAATGCTCACTTTCACCAGCGGGTCCACATTCTTGAGCAACCAACTGATAATGGCGTGACCGGACTCGTGATAAGCGATCACTTCCTTTTCTTCCTCGGAGATCTGCTTGCTCTTCTTCTCCATTCCGGCAATGATACGATCCATGGCATCCACCATGTCGTCCTGGTCGACCACTTCCTTTTTGTTCCGAGCCGCGATCAGAGCAGCTTCATTACAGACATTGGCGATATCGGCACCGGAGAACCCGGCCGTTTGTGAGGCCAACAAGTGGGTATCGACACCGCTTTTTATGTTGAGCGGAGCCAGATGGACCTTGAAGATCGCCTCACGTTCCTT
>CAYVSK010000010.1:42934-43456 GCA_964453635.1 uncultured Weeksellaceae bacterium
TATGGCGATCGAATCGGCCGGGACGAAGCATGGCGCTATCGAGCACATCCGCCCGGTTGGTGGCACCCAACACGATGACGCCTTGATTGGTATCGAAGCCGTCCATTTCCTTGAGCAATTGATTGAGCGTGCTTTCCCGTTCATCATTGCTCATCATGTTCCGGCTCGATCCCCGCGACCGCCCGATGGCATCGATCTCGTCGATAAAGACGATACAAGGAGCCTTTTCACGGGCTTTTTTGAAAACATCCCTGACCCGGGAGGCCCCAACACCGACGAACATTTCCACAAAATCCGAACCCGATAAGGAAAAGAAAGGAACCTCTGCTTCCCCCGCAACAGCTTTCCCCATAAGGGTCTTACCCGTCCCTGGCGGACCGACCAGGAGCACTCCCTTTGGAATTCGAGCACCGACCTTGGTATAATTCTCAGGATTGGTCAAAAAATCCACGACCTCCTGAACCTCGACCTTGGCTTCTTCTAACCCCGCTACATCATCAAAGGATACATTCGGACGTTTTC
>CAYVSK010000011.1:0-33217 GCA_964453635.1 uncultured Weeksellaceae bacterium
GTTCGGTCTCCCGCAGGAATTTCGCCGCCAATTGATTAAGGACCTGCCCCTTGTACGGGATACCCCGGGGAAGAATTTGGTCGAAGGCCGAGATCCGATCGGTCACGACAATGGCGATGTAGTGATCCCCCACATCATATACATCCCTTACCTTTCCCCGGTACATTCCTGTCTGCCCGCTTAGCTTGAGATCGGTCTCTTTTATGGGAGAAGGCAGCTCCTCACTCATCATCGTCATCCGCTTGTTCAAATGCTTCGAGGATCTTATTCACCAGGGGATGGCGCACCACATCGCGTCCATCGAGCTCAACACAACCGATCCCTTCAACATCCTTCAAAGCGTTCATGGCCTTGATCAGACCGGAAGGCTGGCTCCTGGGGAGGTCGACCTGGGTCACATCACCGGTGATCACGAATTTGGCGGACTTCCCCATCCGGGTCAGGAACATTTTCATCTGTCCCTTCGTGGCATTCTGGGCCTCATCGAGGATCACAAAGGCATGATCCAGTGTTCTTCCCCGCATGAAGCCAAGGGGCGCGATCTCGATCACTCCGCTCTCCTTGTAGAACTGCAATTTCTCCGGCGGGATCATGTCGTGAAGGGCATCCGACAAAGGCCGCAAATAGGGATCCAGTTTCTCTTTGATATCACCCGGTAAAAAGCCCAGGTTCTCTCCAGCCTCCACAGCGGGACGGGTCAGAATGATCCGGGTGACCTGTTTTTCCTTTAAAGCTTTGACCGCCAAAGCAACCGCCGTATAGGTCTTACCCGTTCCGGCAGGCCCAATGGCGAAGACCATGTCGTTCTGCTGGCAACTATCTACCAGTTTGCCCTGATTGACGCTGCGGGCTCTGATCCGTGAACCGCCTTCTCCATAAACAAGGACATCATCCTCCTCATTGTCCTTTTCTCCCTCGAGGAGGGCCTCTCCATCAGTCTCCATGAGCCCCTTCAGGGTGGATTCATCCACCGTGTTGTACTTGTGAAGGTATTTTCTGATCAGGTCCAGCTTTTCCCCGAAGCGGTCGATCGTCTTTTTGTCCCCGATCAACTTGATGCTGCTGCCCCGGGCGACGACCTTGAGTTTGGGAAAGGCCTTTTTGAAGAGGTCCAGGTTCTTGTTGTTCACCCCGAAGATCCTGACGGGGTCGATATCGTCCAGTTGAAATGTTTTCTCGGCCAAACCGTCCTTTTCTCTTTGTTTTGTTCCATCATCCCGGGGATCTTGTGGAAGGAAGTTCTATGATCCTCTTAAGACAGGGAAGGGAATAGACCCATTTTTTGAACGCCCCTTTCTCCGAAAAACTCGCTGAGGACCCCCGGATCCTTTATTCCTTATTTTTGCGACAAATCTAATCAAAAACGCAAGCCCCCATCCGGGCCGCTCCTTCTATATCAAGTCCCCGACCCGGATCCAATACGCCGACCGGATGCAAGTGATCACGCTAACCACCGACATGGGCCTGGAAGATCATTACCTGGCGGTGGTGAAGGGAACGATCATCGAGCAATGCCCGGCGGCGAGGATCGTGGACATTTCCCACCGGATCACACCGTTCGATATCGCCCACGCTGCTTTCGTGCTCCGCAATGCCTATCCGCAATTCCCGGCCGGGTCCACCCATATCATTGGCGTTGACCCGGAGGTGACAGAAGAAAAGCGACCACTGGTCGTTCCCTACAATGGTCACTTTTTCGTGGGAGCGGACAACGGGATCTTTTCCCTGATCTTTGACGACCAGCCGGAGCAGGTCTACGAATTGGGAACAGCGGATCGTGAACGGACCTTCCCCACCCGCTCCATCTTTGCCAAAGCCGCCTGCGAAATAGCCGGAGGCAAGGATCCGGAAGCGCTTGGGGAACCCACCGGTGAACTCGTCCAGCGTTCCCTTTTCCGGGCGGTAGTCGAAGAGAACGTGATCCGGGGGATGATCATCCACATCGATACTTACGGGAACGTGATCAGCAACATCACGCGGGACCTTTTCGAGGAGGTCGGGCAGGGCCGCCCCTATACCATCAATTTCCGCGGATCGAGCTACCGCATCAAGAAGATCCACCAAAGCTACAGTGAAGTCCCGGAAGGTGAAAAGGTCGCCCTCTTCAGCTCCGCCGGTCACCTCGAGATCGCGATCAACAAAGGGGCCCAGGGATCGGGAGGCGGCGCCAGTCAGCTTTTCGGATTGAAAAAGAACGCATCCATTACCGTCACTTTCCATGATCACCAGGATCGTTAAAATGCGCTTCCAGCCCGATGGGGTAGAAGAATTCCTGGATATCTTCAAGGGATCCCAGGAAAGGATCCGTGCTTTCCCGGGATGTCACCAGGTGATCCTGTACCGGGACAAGCGGGACCGGAATACTTTCTTTACCTACAGTCTATGGGAGACCGAGGAAGCCCTGGAACGATACCGGGAATCGGAGCTCTTCCGCTCCACATGGAAAAAGACCAAGAAGCTGTTCGCTGAGAAACCAGCGGCATGGAGCCTGGAGGAGCTAAGGTCCTGAGGTCTCAATGATCAGATCACAAATTTCAAGATCAAGACCTTACATGTTCCTGCGGTACTGCCCACCCACTTCGAACATGGATTCCGTCAACTGCCCCAATGAGCAGTATTTGGTCGCTTCCATGAGGCTTTCGAACATGTTCCCTCCCTCAACGGCGGCTTTTTGGACCATTTCGATCTTCTCTTTGGCAATATCGGCATTCCGTTCCTGGAGGGCCTGAACGGTGTTGATCTGGTTCTCCTTCTGCTCCTTCGAGGAACGAATGATCTCATCCGGAACCACCGTTGGGGAACCTTCATCATTCTTGTAGGTGTTGACCCCGATGATCTTCATATCCCCATTGTGCTTCAAACGCTCGTAATACATGCTCTCCTCCTGGATCTTGTTGCGCTGATACATGTTTTCCATGGCACCGAGCACACCGCCCCTTTCAGTGAGCCTTTCGAACTCGCAGAGCACCGCTTCTTCTACCAGGTCGGTCAATTCCTCGATGATGAAAGAACCCTGATTGGGGTTCTCGTTCTTCGCCGTTCCCATCTCGTTGTTGATGATCAACTGGATGGCGATCGCCCGGCGGACCGATTCCTCTGTCGGTGTCGTGATGGCCTCGTCGTAAGCGTTCGTGTGCAGGGAGTTGCAGTTATCGTAGATGGCATAAAGGGCCTGCAGGGTCGTACGGATATCGTTGAATGAAACTTCCTGGGCGTGCAGGGAACGGCCAGAGGTCTGAATGTGGTACTTCAACTTCTGAGAGCGCGGATTGGCCCCGTATTTCTCCCGCAGGGCCTTGGCCCAGATCCGCCTGGCCACCCGGCCGATCACGGCGTATTCGGCATCCAACCCGTTGGAAAAGAAAAAGGAAAGACTCGGTGCAAAGGCGTCGATGTCCATCCCCCGGCTCAAATAATACTCGATGTAGGTGAAACCATTGGCCAGGGTAAAGGCCAACTGGGTAATGGGATTGGCCCCGGCCTCCGCGATGTGATAGCCCGAGATAGAGACCGAATAGAAGTTTTTGACACCGTGGTCGATGAAATACTGTTGGGTATCTCCCATTAAGCGGAGCGAGAATTCCGTTGAAAAGATACAAGTGTTCTGGGCCTGGTCCTCCTTCAGGATATCGGCCTGGACCGTTCCCCGGACCTGAGGGAGCGTTTCAGCCTTAATGCGTTCATAGGTCTCCCGGGGAAGCACCTGATCGCCCGAAACACCCAGGAGCATCAGGCCAAGGCCGTCATTGCCTTCCGGCAATTCCCCTTTGTAAGTGGGTTGTTCCGCCCCTTTTTCCCGGAAGATCGCATCGATCTTCGCTTTCACTTCTTCTTCCATCCCCTGTTCCTTGATGTATTTCTCACACTGCTGATCGATGGCCGCGTTCATGAAAAAGGCAGCTATGATCGAAGCCGGACCGTTTATGGTCATGGAGACGGAAGTCTTGGGATCGGCCAGGTCGAAACCCGAATAGAGCTTTTTGGCATCATCGAGGCAGCAGACAGAAACCCCTGAATTGCCTACCTTGCCGTAAATATCCGGGCGGTATGCGGGGTCCCTTCCGTAAAGGGTCACCGAATCAAAGGCCGTGGACAGGCGCGCCGCCGGCATGCCGTAAGAGATGTAGTGAAAACGGCGATTGGTGGCCTCGGGTCCTCCTTCTCCGGCGAACATCCGGGTCGGGTCCTCCCCCTCTCGTTTAAAAGGGAAGACACCGGCCGTGTAGGGGAATTCCCCCGGCACGTTCTCCTGCAGGTTCCAGCGCAAAAGGTCACCCCAGGCCTGGAATTTGGGCAGCGCTACCTTGGGCACTTGCGTCCCGGCCAGGGATTCGGTATGGGTCTGCACCTTGATATCCTTGCCCCTCACCTGGTAAACGTATTCGGGAGCCCGGTAACGCTGTACCTTCTCCCCCCATTCATCAAGAATAGCCTTGCTCTCGCGGGCAAGCTTATCCTCCAGTTGTTCATACCGTTTTTCCAGCGGCCCCAGGGCCTCCTCGCTTTCCCCGCTCTCCTTCAGCGTGTCAATGCTTTGCTTCAGCCCGTACATCTTTTGAGCGATATCGACCTGTTCCTCCACCCACTCATCGTACTGCCGGTTGTTCTCCGCGATCTCGGCGAGATAACGAACCCGCTCAGGAGGGATTATATGGGTTTTCTCGGACTGAACCTTACCCGGTTCAAAGGTCGAGCGCAGGGCCTCTTTCCCGGTCCGGTCCACGATGGTATCCATCATGCTCCGGTACAGGGTGTTCATGCCGGGGTCGTTGAACTGGGAGGCAATGGTCCCGTAAATGGGAAGTTCCTCCTCGGTCGCCTCGAACATCTTGTGGTTCCGCTTGTACTGCTTCCGCACGTCCTTGATGGCATCGTAGGCCCCGCTTTTATCGAATTTGTTGATGCCGATCAGATCGGCGAAATCAAGCATATCGATCTTTTCGAGCTGGGACGGTGCACCGTATTCGGGCGTCATCACATAAAGGCTCGCGTCCGAGTGGTCCACGATCTCCGTATCGGATTGCCCGATGCCGGAGGTCTCGAGAATGATCATATCGAAACCAGCCGCCTTGAGAATATTCACACTCTCTTTCACGTAATTGGAGAGAGCAAGGTTGGATTGCCGGGTGGCCAGGGAGCGCATATAAGCCCGCGGGCTGTTGATGGCGTTCATCCGGATGCGGTCCCCCAGCAAGGCCCCGCCGGTCTTCCGGCGGGAGGGGTCCACGGAGATGACCCCGATCATGTGGTCCTCCGGCTGATCGATCAAATAACGCCGGACCAGCTCATCGATGAGAGATGATTTCCCTGAACCTCCAGTGCCGGTGATCCCGAGAACGGGAACATCCACTTCGGCGGCTTTTTTGTCGATGCTTTTGAGCTCTTCTTTGCACTGCTCCGGAAAGTTCTCGGAGGCTGAAATAAGGCGGGCTATGGACGAAAAGTCGTTCCGGTCCAGGTGTCGCACTTCTCCATTCAGGCTTTCCCCGATGGGAAAGTCGCTCCTTTCAAGCAGGTCATTGATCATTCCCTGCAACCCCATTTCCCTTCCGTCATCGGGCGCATAGATCCGATCGATCCCGTAATTGTGGAGCTCTTCGATCTCTTCGGGGAGGATCACACCACCACCTCCGCCGAATATTTTGATATGTTCAGCCCCCTTTTCCTTCAGGAGGTCCTTCATGTACTTAAAATACTCCACGTGGCCTCCTTGATAGGAGGTCATCGCAATGGCGTTCACATCCTCCTCGATCGCACAGTTCACGACCTCATCCACACTACGGTCGTGGCCCAAATGGATCACTTCAGCACCGGTGGATTGAATGATCCGCCGCATCACATTGATCGCCGCATCGTGGCCATCGAACAAAGAGGCGGCGGTGACCACCCGAACCTTGTTCTTTAGTTGATAAGGGGCTACGGTCTGCTGCATATAATTCCTTTTAAGCCTTGACCAACAAATTTACGAAAATCAAGGGCCACTCGGCAGTGGAGGCAGTATCCTTCCCAAAGCCCTCCCTGAAAAAAGGACCTGGGATGGCCCTCCCTTCATCCGGCTTCAGTTTCTTTTGGGAGTCCCATACTGGAAGGATTCCGCGGTCCGTTCCTTGTCTAACCGAGCACTTTTTTTCTGGCCGTTCACTTCGGTATGGACAATGTTGGATTGGCTGTCGTAAAGTTCCGTAAGGATCGTGCAGTCAAAGGCCAACTCCCGCACTTCGGGGATATCTTTGACCTCCAGATAACACCAGGTGGCGTTGACCTCGACTTCTTTCCCCACATAAGCCAGCTTTTTTTCCTTACCGTTCACCTTTAACGAGAATTGCTGTTGCAAATACCGGTGAATATAAGTGCCGGCTTTTTCGTTCTCTTCCGGAGTGCCGAGTCGAAGATCCTTGGCTCCTTTTTTCTCAAGGGCCCGGGTCAGGTCATCGGTAAAGATCTTAAAGGTGATCTGAATGGACTTGCTTTCCCGGTCATGCGCGATCCGCCCGACGGAAACGTAAAATGGATGGAGCGCTTTTTCCCCAGCTTTTGAAGAAGCCTCCACAAAAGCAAAGCCCACCAGAAGGACCAGAAATAAAACTGAAGGGTATCGCATTTTTGAGAAAGGTAAAGGTTAAGAAAATTTCAGACCTTGGCCACCCAAAATTAAACCCGATCTTTCATTTAACACATGTCACCCTTTGAAGTTTATTTCAGTACGGGGATCGATCATCTGCTGCACGGGACCGACCATATTGTCTTTGTCGTCGCTTTATGTGCCACGTATCAACTCTCGGAATGGAAAAACGTGGTCGTGCTGGTCACCGCCTTCACGATCGGCCATTCCCTGACCCTGGCCCTGGCAGCACTCAGTATAATTCCCGTTCCAAAGGACCTGATCGAGACCCTGATCCCGATCACCATCCTCATTACTTGTTTTTCCAATATTTTCAAAAAAGGCCCCCGACAAAAGGCCTTCCAAAAAGACGGACTACTCTTGTTCAAGTACAGTATGGCCTTATTCTTCGGGCTCATTCACGGCATGGGTTTTTCCAATTACTTCTCCGAACTACTGGGTAAGGAGGCCGATATCGTCACCCCGCTCTTTGCCTTCAACATCGGCCTGGAAGTGGCCCAGCTCATGATCGTCGCCATTGTTTTCAGTGGGTTGTTCATCGCTTTCAAAGGGTTCCGCGTCGAAGCACGGGAATGGAACCTTTTCATCTCAGGAGCGGGTGCAGGAATTTCATTAATTTTGCTTGCCTAAACCAACCCGCGGTGACCATGATGAAGTGGCGTTCATACTGGATTCCAGCACTTTTCGGTATTTTCTTTATGATCCTTCCCCAATACCGGGCCTTTGCTCAAAAGGACAATGGGGAGAATACCAATGAGAACCCCTTTCGCCAGCTCAAGGACGAGATCCGCAGCCCGAACCGCTACAGAACCGCCTCCGGTGCCCCGGGACCGGATTACTATCAGCAGAAGGCCGACTACGACATCGATGTGGAGTTGGACGACCAAAAGCAAAGGATCCACGGGGAAGAGACCATCACCTATCACAACAATTCTCCCAACACCCTTGAGTACCTGTGGGTCCAGCTCGATCAGAACATGCGGGCCCAGAACTCCATGTCCCAAAAGATCGAGACCCAGAGCATTTCGGAGAAAATGTCCTTCGACGATCTGAAAAGCCTGCACAATGACTTTGACGGCGGCTTCAAGATCCAACATGTACAGAATGGTAGTGGCGATCCCTTGCCTCACGAGATCGTGAATACCATGATGCGGATCGACCTCCCTCAACCCCTCGAGCCCGGTAACAGCACGGAATTGAAGATCAAGTGGTGGTACAATATCAACGACCGCATGAAGATCGGCGGCCGGTCGGGTTACGAGCATTTCGAGGAGAACGACAACTACCTCTACACGATCGCCCAATTCTATCCGAGAATGGCCGTTTACAACGAGGTGGAAGGATGGCAGAACAAGCAGTTCCTCGGGCGTGGCGAATTTTCACTGCCCTTCGGGAATTTCGAGGTCGACATTACCGTACCAAAGGATCACGTGGTCTCGGCTACCGGCACCATCCAGAACAAAAGCGACGTTCTTACGGATGAACAGGAAGCGCGTCTGGAAAAAGCAAGGAGCGCGGACGATCCGGTCAAGATCGTAACGGAGGAGGAAGCCATAGAGAACGAAAAGAAAGCGGCCGAGGGAAAGGTCACTTGGGAATTCGAAGCAGAAAAGGTCCGCGACTTCGCGTTCGCGAGTTCAAGGAAGTTCATATGGGATGCCATGGGCGTTGACTTCGGTGACCGGACCGTCATGGCCATGTCCTTTTACCCCAGGGAAGGGAATCCGCTTTGGGAACGCTATTCAACGGAAGTGGTCGCGCATACCCTGAGAAACTATTCCAAGCACACCTTCGAGTATCCTTACCCCGTAGCTCAATCCATCAATGCCAAACGGATCGGGATGGAGTATCCCATGATCTGTTTCAATTACGGGCGCACCAAAGCGGACGGGACCTATTCCGAACGGATCAAGTACGGTATGATCAGCGTGATCATTCACGAGATCGGGCACAACTTCTTTCCCATGATCGTGAATTCCGACGAGCGTCAGTGGACCTGGATGGACGAAGGATTGAACACCTTCCTCCAATACCTCACAGAACAGAAATGGGAACGGGATTATCCATCCAGAAGAGGGCCCGCCTCCAAGATCGCCGATTACATGAAAGGGGACAAGGAGAACATCATGCCCATCATGACCAACTCCGAATCGATCAAGCAATTCGGGAACAACGCCTACGGCAAGCCGGCCACAGCCCTTAATATATTACGGGAGACGGTCCTTGGGCGCGACCTTTTTGACTCCGCTTTCAAGACCTATGCGCAGCGCTGGAAATTCAAACATCCCACACCACCGGACTTCTTCAGGACCATGGAGGACGCTTCAGGGGTGGATCTCGATTGGTTCTGGCGGGGCTGGTTCTACACCACGGATCACGTGGACCTCGCCATCGATAAAGTAAAGTGGTACAAAGTGAACACCAAGGACCCCGAGGTAGAGAAACCACGGATGGAAGCCCGAAAGGAAAAGGAACGGGAATTCATCGGGGATAAACGGAACAAAAAGGCGATCGAAAAGACCAAAGTGGAAAAGGAGGAAAGGCTAGCGGATTTTTATACGGAATACGATCCCTTTGAGGTGACCGTTTTGGACAAAAAGGAACACGAGCGCTTCATAAGTCAGTTGAACGAGGAGGAAAAAGAACTCCTGGACAAGAAATACAATTACTACGAAGTCCATTTTTCCAATAAAGGCGGGCTGGTGATGCCGATCATCCTGGAATTTCAATACGCGGACGGGAGCAAGGCGGTGAAAAGAATCCCGGCGGAGATCTGGAAAATGGGTAACGATCAGGTGACCAAGGTCTTTCCGACCAAAAAGAAGGTCGAATCGATCACCTTGGATCCCTTTAAGGAAACGGCCGATGTGAACACCATCAACAATCACTGGCCAAGGGAGGAGAAGCCATCCCGCTTCGAACTCTTCAAACAAGAACAGCGGGAGCGCAAGAACAAAATGCAAAAACTCCAAAAGGAAAAGGAAGAAAAAAGCGACGGCACCGGTAGTGGCGGCCAGGGGAGCAAATAAGGGACCAACGACCTTTAAGATCTAGCGCGTGCCCCCGGCTTTTTTATATTTCCCTTGTACATCCCACCCGATCAGCTCCTAATTTTGAAGCCATCATTTTAAAAGTCTAAAATCTCAGAACATCATGGATAATAACAAACGATTTGTACAGATCGGCGTGATCGTTGGTGTGGTCTTCATTGTACTCGTCGCCTTTGGCAGTTCGATCTTCGTCAGAATACAACCCGGAGAAAGAGGGGTCCTCTTTCATACCATTTCGGGAGAGATAGAACAAACCCCTTATGAGCAGGGCCTTGTCCTCAAAGCCCCTTGGAACAACATGTACGTTTACAACGTCAAGCGGCACGAACGAAAGGAGACCATGACAGTACTCTCCTCCAACGGGCTCGACATCAAACTGGATGTATCGGTAAGATTTTATCCGAAACCCAGTAAACTTCCTGTTCTCCACGAGAACCTCGGGACCGGCTACGTGAACAAGATCGTGATCCCGGAGGTGCGGTCCTCGACAAGGGAAGTGATCGGGGAATACACCCCGGAAGAACTTTATTCGACCAAGCGAGGGGAAATCCAAAGCGCTATTGAAGAAAAGACCCGGGTCGCATTTAAAGAGAACCACCTGGTTTTGGATGCCGTCCCCATCCGCTCCATTATCCTACCGGAAAAGATCAAACAGGCCATCGAACGGAAACTGACCGCTGAACAAAAGATTCAGGAGAAGGAGTACGAAAAGCGGCAGGCACAGAAGGAAGCTGAGCGGCGGGAGATCGAGGCCAAGGGCAAGGCCAAGGCCAACGAGATCCTGTCAAAAAGCCTTACGGACAAGGTTTTAAGGGACAAAGGGATCGACGCGACGGAACGCCTCGCCGAATCCGAGAATTCCAAGGTCGTTGTGATAGGTGGAGGCGGTGACGGACTCCCCCTGATCCTCAACTCCGATAAATAGTTCAAGTCCACCCATATAAGGGCTATAGGCCTTTCACCAGGAAGTGTAAGGGCATCAAAGGGTCATTCGAATGGCTCCGGCCTTGAAGACAATTCATCCCCATTGGTTCTGCCTCCTCAGATGGAGGAGGCAGAATTGAGGTGGATGTCGCCGCCTCTGGATTCATTGCGCTAAAACAGATCCTAAACGAGATCTTCTCTGCCCTTCCTTTTCTTCCCAAGGAGCTAAATGACTAACAATGGGGTCTTATGCAGCCCTTAAAAAAGCATTTGGGCGATCCATGGAAGCTGGAATATCAGAATAAGAAGGGGGGATAGCTGGGACACACTTCTCGTCAATCACCCTTTTGGAGCAATTCCCGAGCCTTGTCCGCAGGAATGAGCCGCTCTTTATAGGAGCCTACCACAAAAGCTCCTTCCAGCCCTTTCTCAGCAACTTTCTCTTTGGCATCGACGGCTGCCTGGTAGCTTGAATATTCACCGAGGAGGTACTTGTTCAAGCCGTCATGGGACTTGCTTTGCACGTTCCCGAGCTCCATATATTTTTTGAAACGCTTAATGGGGATCTCATTTTCATAGGCCCCGACCTGGACCCGAAACTTCATGGCATCCTTGTCGATCGGTCTTGATAACTCAGCAGGACCAGAAGTCTCGGCAACATCCCCTGATCCATCTTTTTCCGGAGCGGTGGCACCCCCACCATCCATTTTTCCGCCACGCAAACCGGTCCCCCTATAATCCACGTTCAGGTCAGAAAGAGGCACTCTTTCCCCATCCTTATAAGCGGTAATAAAGGCCCCTTTTTTACCTTTTTGGAGCAGTTCCTTTTTTCGTTCAGCAGCTCCCTTAAAATCCTCAAAATTACCGGAAAAATAACGGTATGTACCGTCATCGCTCTTTTTAAGGAGCAGTTCCGGGACCTGATCGAACGCCCCTTTGTTTACTTTGTCCTGAAAAGCCCCCACTTGCACGTGAAACACTATCCCCTTTGGGGTTGCGCTATCTTTTTCGACCTCTTCCTTTTTCCCTGCTTTTTCTTTATCAGGGGCTTTTAAAGGCCCACGAATACTCTCAACGCGGTCGTATATGGTATCCTTGATGGTGACATATTTCCCCACCGAATCCATGTAGCGTTCGTAGCTCTCGAGGAACTGGTCATCGGTCATGGCAACCCCAAGACTATCCACACGGCGAACCTTATCCTCAGGGGTTTCGATTTCATTGTCCCTGTAGTCAGGGATGCCATCTCCATCCGTATCCTTTGCACATCCGTTCTCCGCCACCATAACATTTTCCGGCGTCGCTAAACAGGAATCCTTCAAGTCAGGGACCCCATCGCCATCCTCATCCGTATCGGCTGCGAGCAATTCTCTTTCCCCTTCTTTCTCAGGCTCTTTTTTCCTTGGGGGTTCTTCTCCAAAGGGGATCCGATATTGGACGGAAAAGGAAGTAAAGAGGAACTTGTCGTGCTGCTTGTCCCCTTCCCGAACCCCTTCTCCCCTGTAAGAGAGATTATCGATCAGATCGGTAAAGGTATAGTGCAGCCGCGAGCCGATCCGGAAATCGACCCCCTCTGTAAGGTGAAGCTCGAATCCCGCACCAACAGGAGTTGCAAAAGAATATTCATCATATTCCCCAAAACCATCGAGATTCAACTCCCGTAGATCGGTCTCATAAACATAGTCCCGCGAAATGATCTCTGCTTGTTCGGCATTGGGCCCATCTTCCGCCTTATTTCGGATCGTTCCGTCATCCCAGTAGTGATAACGCTCCCCATCCCCATTGTAAAGGTCCGTTTTGGACAGGAATTCAAAAGCCTCGACCCCGACCGATAAGTAGGGTGAAAGTTTGGGATCCTCCGGTAATAAGGGAGCAAAATTGAAAGCGAGGTCGATCCCTCCCGCAGTGATGGTGGATTCGAAATTCAGGTTCCGGTCGAGGGAGCGCTCATTGGCCCCGAGCTTTCCCCTGAGCACGGAGAACCCCATTTCAAGGGACCTGGTCAACTCCCCGGATATGCGAAATTGATAACCAACCCTGCTAACGGTGGGATGATAAAACCGGTGGTTTCTTCCCACATCCCCGTAAAAGGTCAACATACCCACCGAAGGTCCAATGGTAGGCCGCCAGAGAAAGTCATCCGGACCTTTTTCCTTTTCATCCCCCTCCAGGGAATCCGCTTTCAGAGAATCGGCTTCCTGAATAAGGACGGGCCTTTCCCGATCGAAAGCCTCCCCACTTAGGCCACTGAAGGGTCCGATCATTCCAAAGATGATCAGGAACAGAAACCGATAAATAAGGCAGGATATGTTCTCCCTGAATGGCAAGTCCAATCCCGGATGACCCGGTACGTTTCAACGGCTAATATAATATTTTGTTACGGAACCCCGGGACCCAATGCTCATGTTCTCCTTACGGCACCCATTCCTGTTTGGTTATCATGAGCGCTTCCTGCACGGTAATACGATTCCCTTCATTGTATGCGGTCACGAACGGTCCCGGAAAATCGTAATTGCCCCTTAATTCCACCCGCCGATCGCGGGCATCTTTATAGATATCAAAAGAGCCTGTGGTATATTTCAACCAACCCTCGTGTCTTTCGATCTCATAAGATTTTTGGAAATCGTAGACGTTCGCGATGTGATCATCGGGGACCGGGTCGTGTCCAGCAACGATCTGGACTTTGTATCCCACGCCTTCTTCCGGACCCGGGACATCCGTAACATCCTTTTCTTGTTCTTCTGATTCCTGGGTATCTTGTGCTGTAGCTTCCTCCTGTGCTTCTTTTTCAGCTTTTTCTCCGGCATCTTTTTCTTCTTGGTCCTCATCAGGCTTCTCCTGCTGAGCCCCTTTATCTGCACCTTCTTCCTCGGCCTTTTGGGCCAAGGCCGGAGCAGCTTCCTCAGCGCTAAGATCGCTCGCCGGGATAGAGCGGGTCACACTCTCTTCATTCTCGCCCAGAAAAGAGAACTCCCCAGAGATCTTAAGGTCACCGGTATTGGAACCGTCGGCTTTCAATTGGTAAGAGACCGTTAACCGGTCGCCCGGGGGTAGTTTCATCCAAACGAACTTGGCCTTTTGCTCCTCAAAAGAGAAAACAGCCCCTTCGGTCTGTTTTCCCGTGGCTTCAAATCCTTCAGGGATCTGGTCCTGAACCTTGGCAAAACCTTCCAATCCCCGTTTATCCACTTCGATCTCCACGAGAAAGGTCCCGGCTTTCTGTTTGGTGATCGAGCGCTCAGCAGAACCTCCTTTTGCCTCTTCCGCTTGTTGGTCCGCTCCTTCATCGGGCTGGTCCTGACCAGCTTGAGCTTGGGCTTCCTGCCCCCCATCGGTGCCCCCTTCAGCCTCTTTTTCACCGTCCTTCTCTTCCTCATCTTTTCCTTCTTCATCTTCCTGACCGGCCTGAGCTGTTTTCGCCTTCCCAACGGTCACCTTTTTCGAGGGAAATTCATAGGATTGCCTTTCATTTTCGTCGAGGTAAAAGAATTCGCCATTAATGGTCTTCTTGCCCGATGTTTCCGCGCCAGCCTTCAGTTTATAGGCCAATTCGATCTTTTCATTCCCTTCCGAAAGCGCCATCCATACGAATTTGGCCGTGTTGTCCTCGGTACTAAAAGAAGCCCCGGATTTCTCCACCGCTTCAATGCTCAACCCTTCCGGTACTTTGAGCTCAAGTTTCGCAAAGCCACTGACTTTCCCTTTTGTGACCGTTAGATCGACTTGAACCTCTTCACCGGGATCCATTCGTTCAGGCACCTGATGTTCGACGGCAATATCGGCTGGAAAGAAAAAGGAGATGACGAAGACCACCGCCAGGTTCAGAAGGGCAACACTATATTTCAGCATGACAGAGAAGTTTACTAAGGGTTATCCCAAAGCAAACTTATCCCATCAAAGGAGCGCTTCCCTGACCCTTTCAGCGATTTTACAAACAAGGGTTTGTTAAAAATAGGGGGAGTGCCGGCCTCTTTTCATTCGGATTTCCCGACACACAACCAATAAGAGAGGCGGGAGCTTATTTGAAATAGTAATCGATCAACCCGTATATCTCGTCCTGAGAGAGGTCGACCTTTCCTTCAAAAAACACATCGATGGCCTTTACGACCTCATCCGCACTGATCTTTCCGTCGTTGTTGAAATCGACTTGCTTATATTTTTCGGGAATTTCATCACCTTCATCCTTGCCCTTCTCTCCGTCGATATCCTCCTCCCCTTCTCCGGATACCATGTTCATGTCCTCGATACCGGAACCCTCGCCATCCCCTTCTGATTCCGAGAAGACCCTGGAACGCTCTTTACGAACGGAATCACGCATCCTCTTAAGCTCAGCCAATCGTTCAGAAGTCAGGGTGACGCCTTTCTTGTCTACCATCGCTCCTTCCTCGGTCTTGGGTTCCTCATCCCGATGATCCGGAACCCCATCCCCGTCACTGTCCACAGGACATCCACGAGTATCCACCTCAGCATCCTGAGGGGTTTGGGGACATTCATCATCGATGTCCCTTATGCCGTCCTTGTCGCTATCACTGGCCTCTATTTCAGCAAAAACCTCTTTTTGTTCGGAAGAGATCTTATCGGTTTCCTCCTCTTTTTCCTTGAATTTGTAGTGCAACCCGACAGAGGGATAAATGAATTTGTCATTATCCCCATTGGCTTTATAAGCATCGATCCCATCGGTGGTGGTCATGAAATAGGAGATCTCCACCCTTCCCTCCAAGCGGTCGGAAAACTTCCATTTGAACCCGAGCGCCACCGGAAAAGAAAGACCTGAAGTGCTGATATCCTTCTTCTCGGAGAGGTCGGTCTCGAATTCATGGTCGCGTTGCAGGATCTCAGCATCCTGGGCATCATTCTTACTTTCGGGACGATCTCTAATGCTCCCGTCCGACCAGTAGTAGTATTCATTGCCATTCTCATCCTTCAGGTCGCCATAAGGGGTGTAGCTCAAAAAGCCAAGACCGAGCGAGATATAGGGTGAAAAAGGAGAACGCCGAGATATTACGCGGTCATTGTCCAAATGAAAGACCCCATTCACACCTGCATAAAAGACATCGCTCTTGAAATTCAGGTTTTTCTCCGGTACTGGGGATCGCTGGCTTTCAGACAAGGTCCCCCCAAGGAGATCAAGAGAAGCACCGAACATGGGGGTTAACCTCCGCCCTATGCGCAAACCGAACCCACTGCGAATGTTGGTAAAGAGGGACCGACTCTCCCCATCTTTATTGAGGTCGCCCGAAAAGCTCATTAAACCACCCCGGAATTGAGCATGCAGGATCTCCCCATCCTTTTCCTCTTCCTGGCTTTGAGCCGGCAGAGCAAAAGTGACCATAAGGACCCCGAGGAAGAGAAAGCCTCTATACCATGGGACCGGACTAATCAGTCCCTTTTCCATCCGTAACCGTATCATTCTTATGTGTGGGGATGAGAACTTTTCACAATTATAGCAACAATTCATGATCTTATTCCCCCATACCCGATACCCTAAAAAGAGGGAACTTCTATCACCCTGGCAGGTCCTTCCTCACTCGTATGATCCAACCCTATACCCTCTTTCTACGTAAGGGGTCACAAAAAAGTTTTAAAAATTTGGTTTTAACAAATAATGGGAATAGAAATCATCGATCACTTCTACGGCTTCCTCCGGCTTATCCACTACGCAGAAAAGGTCCATATCCTCCGGCCCGACATTGGCCTCTTTTTCAACAAGTACTTGTTGGATCCAATCGACCAACCCTTTCCAGAAATCCGTACCGACCAGGATGATGGGGAATTTTCCGATCTTATTGGTCTGGATGAGCGTAATGGCCTCAAAGAATTCATCGAGCGTACCAAGGCCACCGGGAAGCACGATGAAGCCCTGTGAGTATTTGACGAACATGACTTTTCTTACAAAAAACCTCCTAAAATTCAGCAACTTATCCTGATCTATATAGGAATTGGCCTGTTGCTCAAAGGGAAGATCGATATTCAATCCAACGGATGTTCCCCCTCCTTTATGAGCCCCTTTATTGGCCGCTTCCATGATCCCCGGCCCCCCACCGGTGATCACGCCGTACCCACTTCCCGTTAATTGATAGGCCACTTTCTCAGCCCATTCGTAATAAGGGTGATCCTCTTTTGTACGCGCAGAACCGAAGATCGAGACACAGGGCTTGATGTGAGAAAGCTTTTCAAACCCCTCTACGAATTCCCCCATTATTTGAAAAATGGTCCAGGAATCATGCGCTTTTATCTCGTTCCAGCTTTTCTCGCGGAAAGCCCGTTTGATTTTTTCTTCATTCCGTTTTTTATCCGCCATTCCGGAGCGCTTTTTTGAGATGCTGACCGGTCTGATTGTCCTTTTTGCGGATCAAAGATTCCGGCTTCCCTGAATACAAGACCTTCCCGCCAGCTTTCCCACCTTCTGGTCCAAGATCCACGATCTGATCAGCCACTTTGATCACCTCCATGTTATGTTCGATCACCAGGACGGTATTCCCGTTCTCGACCAATCTGTCCAGTACTTGCAACAACAGGCGAATATCTTCAAAATGCAGACCGGTCGTGGGTTCATCGAGGATATAAAAGGTGTCCCCGGTCTCCTTTTTACCCAGTTCGGTGGAAAGCTTAATGCGTTGTGCTTCACCGCCGGAAAGCGTGGTAGAGGACTGCCCGAGCTTGAGATAACCCAATCCCACCTCATCGAGCGTCTTGATCCGCTTGAACAGGCGGGGAATATCCTTAAAAAAGGTCAATGCCTGTCGGACCGTTAATTCCAGGACATCGGAGATGGAATGGCCTTTGTAACGGACCTCAAGGGTCTCCCGGTTATATCGTTTCCCCATGCAGGCATCGCACCGAACGTGGACATCGGGGAGGAAATTCATTTCAATGGTCTTGACGCCTGCGCCTTTGCAGTGCTCACATCGCCCTCCTTTCATGTTAAAAGAGAATTGGCCGGGCTTGTACCCGCGGACGCGGGCTTCCGGCGTTTCCGAGAAAAGGCGCCGGATCTCAGAGAATATTCCTGTATAGGTGGCCGGATTGGATCGGGGTGTCTTTCCAATGGGAGCTTGGTCGATATCGATCACCTTATCGAGGTACTCTACACCCTTTAAAGCTTTATAAGGCAACGGGGGCTTTTCACTTCCGTGGAAGTGGGCGCTCAATGCGGGGTAAAGGGTCTGATCGATCAAAGTGGATTTACCACTCCCCGATACCCCGGTCACACAAATGAAGGTACCAAGAGGAAAAGACACACTGACATTCTGAAGGTTATTGCCGGTCGCTCCCTCGATCCTCAGGGATCGCCCTTTTCCGGATCGCCTTTGCCGGGGGACCTCGATCGCCCTCGTCCCATTGAGATATTCGGCTGTGACCGTTGATCTTTTCATCAACTGCCCGGGAAAGCAATTGGCCATGACCTATCCCCCTTTTTCACCAGCACCCGGCCCGATATCCACGAACCGGTCGGCTGAAAGAATGGTGTCCTTGTCGTGTTCGACAACGATCACCGAATTGCCCATATCCCGAAGTTTTTCAAGGGAACGGATCAGGCGGTGATTGTCTCGCTGATGCAACCCGATGCTCGGCTCGTCAAGGATATAAAGCACGCCCACAAGCTTCGAACCGATCTGGGTAGCGAGCCGGATCCTTTGGGCTTCGCCACCGGAAAGGGACCTTCCGGGTCGATCGAGCTCCAAATAGTCCAATCCCACTTCCAGCAGAAAGTCCAGCCTTTCCCGGATCTCTTTGAGCAACTCTTCAGCGATCCGCTTTTTCCGGTCGGAAAAGTCCGCACCCACATCACGAAACCATTCCCTTAATTGATGAACACTCCATTGAGCAAGCTCCGTTATGTTCTTTTCTCCGATCCTGAAATACCGCGCTTCTTTCTTCAACCGGGTTCCATCACATTCGGGACAAGTTTCCCGACCAATGAATTGTTGGGCCCATTTTCGGACCTTTCTGGTCGGATGTTCCTCGTACTGACGCATAATGAACCCCACAAGCCCTTCGAACTTAAGAGCGACACCCCCACCTTTTGAGGAGGACAATTTGATCTGTTCCTGAGTGCCGTAAAGGACCTTGTTCAGGACCTCCTCCGGAAGTTCCCCGATCGCAGTTTTGGTGGAAAATCCATACTTTTCCAGGATCGCGGCCACCTGATCGAAGATCCAGTGTTCCCTCCATTCTCCCAAAGGCTTTATGCCCCCTTTGGCAATGCTTTTGGAAGGGTCCGGAATAAGCTTTTCACGGGTGACCTCCGGGATGGTGCCCAGCCCATTGCAATGATCACAGGCCCCATAAGGCGAATTAAAGGAGAAAAGGTTGGGTTCCGGCTCGCGATAGGATATCCCGGTCGTTGGACAAATAAGGGACCGACTGAAATGCTGGACCTCATCGGTCTCAAAGTCCAGGACCATTAAACTTCCTTTTCCGTGATCCAAAGCGGTCTTACAGGAATCCCGAAGGCGCTTGCGATCGGTCTCCCCGGGTATGAGCCGGTCCACGACGACCTCGATATCATGTATCTTATAACGGTCCAAACGGGTCTCCCCGGCCAGATCCCGGACCTCCCCATCGATCCTTACCCGTACGAAACCATTGCGAAGGATCTTGTTGAAAAGCTCTCGGTAATTTCCTTTTCTCCCCTTGACCATGGGAGCTAAAAGGGCGATCCGTTTCCCCTTGAACCCCTCTTCGATCAGGTCCACCATCTGATCTTCGGTATAGCGGACCATTTTTTCCCCTGTCTTGTAAGAATAGGCGTCACCCACACGGGCATAGAGCAACCTTAACAGGTCGTAGACCTCCGTGATCGTTCCCACGGTTGAACGGGGATTCTTGCTGATGGTCTTTTGTTCAATGGAAATAACAGGAGACAACCCCGTTATGCGCTCAACATCGGGCCTTTCCATCCCCCCCAGAAAATTCCTTACATAGGCCGAAAAAGTCTCGATATACCGCCTTTGTCCCTCCTTATAGATCGTATCGAAGGCCAGGGAGGATTTTCCACTGCCACTTATTCCAGTAAAGACCGTGATGCCCCCGTGGGGAATGGACACATCGATATCCTGCAAGTTGTGTTCCCTGGCCCCTGCGACCATTATGGACTCTTCCTCCTGAACATCCCCTTCATCGGAATTTTGATGCTTCGTTTGATCCTTGGTACGGTCTTCCTCCATGGTTCGATCCGCTGTATCCGGGGTCCTTATTCTTTCACAATGGTACGATCTGTGGATCCCCCGTTCATTAATGCCTGTCTCTAAATTCCGGTTTTTTTACAAATGGCGCTTGAAGTTCTTCGCTTCCCGGTTCACCACTTTCTTATAAAAAATAAATTGCGTCCTCTGCATATTCCATGCGGCCTCTCCGTAAACCGTTTACAGAAAGGTCTGATCAGGGAACAACGAAAGGGGTTTCCCACAAGGTCCGGCAGCTCGTTCAGCCTATCCTTCCCCTTTCCGCTTATCGGGAGGGCTACTTTCGGCCGTATCGCTGACCGGGATATCCCCCTTGAACGGGACCGTGTCCGACCGATCCCCTTTCTTTTTCAAGCGTTCTTTTTTCATGGTTTCGGTAGGCAGATCAATGCGATAACTTTTTTGATCCTTTACGGGTAATTTGTTCTTTCTCAACCAAGGATTCAACAATTTCAAGACCTTGTGGTCGACCCCGTGATCATGAGCGAACACCGTGAGATCCCCGATGGTGGAATCCACCCTGACCGTTCTTGTCTTATAGGGTTCATACAGGTCTCGAGGGCGTATGTGAAAGCCATAATCGGCCGAATTTTCAAGGATCTCTTTAACAGCTAAAACCCGATAAATATAGCGGGCGGTCTCCCGATTGAGGAAGAGGTCGTAATAATTACCGGTCTTTTGTTCCCGAATGCGCCGGTCCAAGCCTTCCATGCCCACGTTAAAGGAAGCCGCTGCCAAGGTCCAGCTATCGTATTTTTTGTGAGCTTTTTTCAAATACTTACAAGCCGCCCTGGTAGCCTTTTCCACATGATATCTTTCGTCCACGTATTCATTGACCTCAAGTCCGTACTCCTTAGCGGTGCCTTCCATGAATTGCCAAAAGCCTGTAGCTCCGGCCGGAGACACCACATTCTTGAGACCACTCTCGATGAGCGCTAGATATCTAAAATCGGTCGGTACGCCTTCTTCTTTCAGGATCGGCTCGATCACAGGAAACCATCGATTCGCCCGTTTGTGATAGAGAAGGGAGTGGGACTGCCAATAGGTGTTCACCAGGAGCTCCCGGTCCAACTTTTCACGCACATCGAGATCTTCCATAGGAACCGGCTCACCAGCAAAATCAAGTTGCTCCGGAAGCTGGAGAGAAAAGATCTTGTAGTGCTCATTGAAATATTTTTGATAATTCAATGCTTCCCCGCCTTCCTTCACGGAAAAGGTCATGACCTTCACGATCAGGACCATGATCAGAACGGTCCCCATGGTGAAGAAGACCTTTCTGAAATTCCGGTCATACGCTTTCTTTAGTTTTCCCGCGATGGACATTGTAGCCATTTTTTCCAAAAACCATCCAAAAAAATACCCCAAAGACCAAGAGGGCATACCCAAGTATAAAACCGGACCCCCCGGATAATGTTCGCTGACCTCCGAACCCAATGAAAAACAGGCTCAACGAACACGAGACCAGGGAGATCCCCCCGAACACCAAGGCCACTTTTCGGTCAGAAAGGCCCAAATATGATAAATGATGGGTAGTATGATCCCTTCCTCCGATAAAAGGGGAGCGCCCTTCGATGAGCCTTCGGAGGACAACGATGGTGGTATCGAGAAGCGGGACCAAAAAGACCAAAAAAACCGTCATGACAGCTTTCGTAAAGCCACCACTGACCATTTCCATTGAAGTGACGTTCCAGAAATATTTGATACCAATGGCAGCAAGGAACACGCCCAGGAACTGGCTTCCCGTGTCGCCCATGAACATACTGGAAGGATGCCAATTAAAAACAAGAAAACCAGACAGGGCAGCGATCGTGCCGACCATCAGGACCGGGAACAGTTCATCCCCCATTCCAAAAAAAACAGAAAATCCGAGCCCTGTAAGAATGATCGTTAATGATACCAATCCTGTAACACCATCCATATTATCGAGCATATTCACCGAATTCATCACACCTACGACCCATATCACAGTGATCAGGAAATTCCAAAGTTCAGACTCGAATAGCTCGATCGTGGAACCGGTCCAAAAGAGAAAACATCCACAAAGGACTTGCACGAACAGTTTCAGGAAAGGGCGGGTATTATACGCATCATCGGCCAATCCCATTAAAAAAGCCATGCTCGCAGCGGAAAGAAAACCAAGGGCTTGAACATCGCGAAAACCCGAGCCGGGTTCAACGAAAACCGCATAAAAGATAAACGAAAGCAAGAACGCTATATAAAATGGAATTCCTCCAAGGGAGGGCTTAAAGCCATTGGTCCACCTTATTGCCGGCCGCTGTCGTTCCCTTACGCCGAGATTCCGGGAGAATCTGAGAAGGATCCCGTTCAGTAATATACAGAAACCCGCGGAACCAATATAAAAGACAATATAAAGAACCCAGTCGGTCAATAGCATTGCTTTAAAAGGGTCGAAGCTTGTGCCCCTTTTGTTTTACCATGAAAGCCCCAGGAACTGACCCGGCACTCCCAAAAGGGCATCATCGTCCCACACCATGAATAAGTTATTTTACTTACGTGGCAAATGGAAAAAATGTTGTAGGACTCATCGAAAAAATGAGGAGGTTCACCGGAAAAATTTCTTCAATGAGGGAAAACGCTTTCCCTTCTTTCCGTCATCATCATCGTGATAATAGTCACGGGAGCCGTAACCATACCCATAGCCGTAGCCATATCCGTAGCCATAACCATAATACCCCTTGCTATGGTCCACGGCATTGAGCACAACCGACATGTTCTTCACCCCGTTGTCCTTGATCAGCTTATCCAGATCACGAACAAAGGGTTTACGGGAATATTCGGATTTAAATATATAGATGGGGTAATCCGCTCGTTTGATCATGGGTATGCCGTCCGTCACCAGTCCAACTGGTGGATTATCCAAGATAACAAGGTCGTAGAGCTTGGTCAATTCCTCGAGCACTTCGTCCATTCGTTCACTAATGATCAACTCGGACGGATTGGGAGGGACGGGGCCGGCCGTGATATAATCGAGGTTCGCCAGATCACTGTGTTGGATACAATTCCTCGAATCATCCCGTCCGATAAGGATCGTGCTCATGCCCCGCGAATTCTCTCCTCCAAAACCCAAATGGATCTTGGGCTTACGCATGTCAAGGTCGAGGATCAGGACCTTTTTACCGGTATAAGCCACAATGCCCCCCAGGTTGATAGCCACAAAAGTCTTCCCTTCGCCCGATATTGTCGAAGTTATGGCCGCTATCCGCGATCCCTCGGTCTTTCCAAGGAACTCCATATTGGCCCGGAGTGAACGGAAGGATTCACTGATGCTGGACTTGGGTTTCTTATCGACGATCAAATGAGAAACGGGGATCTTTCGCTTGTATTCCGGTACAACGCCAAGGATCATGGGAGAGCACGAGGAATACTTGATTATATCATGAACCCCAAGGATCTTATCGTGCAGGAAATACCGAATGATAATGAACAATACGCTTATCATCGATCCCGCCAACAAAGCCGTGAAAAAGACCAGCATCCTTTTGGGGGATTCGGGAGAAGAGGGTATTCTAGCCTTCTCCAGGACCTTGTTCTGAGGGACGAAACCCGCTTTTGATATGGAATACTCCGTTTTCTTCTCAAGGAGAAGATTGTAATATTTTTCATTGATCTCGAAATGCCGCTTTAAGCGGTTTCGTTTGATCTCTTTTCGGGGAGAACCGTCTTGACCAAAGCGATCCCGGTATTCAGCAAGTTTTTTTTCGACCCTTTTCTTTCGCTTTTTCATTTTTTCCTTCAGGGAGGATACGCTTCGCCGTATGAGATCTTTTTGGATCTCTATTTGATAGTTGAGGGAATTGATATATTCACTCTCCTCCGTTACCTTATAAAGGGCCTCTTCCTTCTTGACGAGGAGTTGATGCAATTCCTCGATCAATCCCGAAAGGGTTTCTTCGTAGTTCGTTCCCACCAGCAGGGGGATCAGACTGTTGACCTTGAATTTGCTCTCCTTTTTCAGGGCCCGCTCCACCTCCTCCAAGAGATCCATCTCCATCTGAATGTTCACCAGTTTGGATTCCAGCTCGTTCAAGCGCTCATAATTGGCCCGGGCCATTCCGGGATCATCCTGCCCCCCGATGTCATAATTCCGCTCGAACTGCTCGAGTTTCCTTTCTGAACGCTGAAGTTTGTCGAACACGGTATCCAATTGTTCCTCGATGAATGCCAACGTATTCTGGGAACTTTCCCGTTTTCTCTCCAGGTCGTATTCAATGAATTTTTGACCCAATTTCCTTGTAAGGTCCCGCGCCAATTCCTTGGTCCGGTCACGGAACGAGATCTGAACGGTCTGGGCCTGATCGTTCAGGACACGGACGGTCAGGTCGTCCCTGAATTCCCTCACAAGGGCGTCAGGGGTATAGAAGCGGAAATACAATTGATTCTCCTGCTGTGCTTTCTTGATCCGCTCGTATTGGATGGCATCGAAGCGGATCTTGAAATGAGGCGTGGATATCGGGCCATAGGCCTTATAAACCTCGGAATGTTCCTCTTCACCCCTTGTGTTGTAGGATATCCTGACCCGGTCCCGGCTTTGGAAGGATGTCCGGATCTCCTTACCGAAATAACCGGAATCCTTGACTTCCAATAAAGACACTTTAAAGGGCGAACCTTTGTACAGTTCATTGTCAAGAATCTCTCCTTTCGCGAAATACCTGACTTCCAGAGGGAGGGCCCCAACGGTCTTTTTAAGCAACAGGTGCGAACGCAAAAGTTCAACATCCTTTGAGATATCGTCTTTCTTGACCATCGTGTTCTTGACGTCCAGGACCCTTTTTGCCTCGTCCTGTTCCTCAAGTTGTAAGACGGCAGTGGAGCTGTATACAGCGGGTGTATACTTCAAATAGAGATAAGCCCCGATAAGGGAGAGGATGAAAAAGGCCAATACCCAGACCAGAGAACCCCTAAGGATCGCAATGAATGCCCCGAGATCGAAGTCCGCTCCAAGGTTGGAATAGCTTTCCGGCCCCTGAGGGGCGGCATTGGTAGCGCCACTTTCCTCCTGCGCCATATTGAGGGTCTCGTCTTTAGAACTGGGTGAGCGTGGTATAAATGAAGATCGAGGTGGACAAGAGGGACAAGTAGGGATTGATATCCCGCAAGATCTCCGTAGCTATGCGTTTCCGGGGTTCCACGTAAATGATATCGTCAGCCTGCACCACCATATCAGCGTATTTCAATCCGTCGATCTTCGAGAGATCCACTTTGAAGACCCTTCGTTCTCCACCCTTTTTCTTTCTGATCAGTTTGATGGTAGCCGCCTTTCCCCTTTTCGGGATGCCACCAGCCATTGCAAGCACTTCCATCAAGGTGGTATTGTCGTTCTTAAGGGTGACCACCTGAGCATCACCACCGGACCCGGGAAAAATGATAACCCGTTTATTGGTCACTTCAAGCAGCACAAAGGGATCCTTGTAAAATTCCGAATATTTCTCCTCCAGCATTCGCTCTGCCTCGCGGACGGTATTGCCGGTAATGGGTATTTTTCCCAATACGGGCAGTTTAACTCGTCCATCCTTCTCCACTTTGTAATCAAGCCCCCCACTTCTCTGGCCTCCGCGGTTCCTTCTACTTCCCCCACTTCTTCCCTGATTACCAACAGGGGTCACATTGACCAATTGAAAGCCATTGTTCGCGTACAATTGGAAGCGTACCCGGTCGTCCGCAGAGATCTTGTACTCGATCTCGGGCTCATCAGGAGGATCGTCGAATTCGTAATCCGAAGGGGTCTTAAGCATAATATTGTTGTTAAGACTACACCCGCACAAAAGGATTCCCAAAAGAAGAATGATGGACCCGGAACGAATATTCATGACACCCTGCGCATTAATAGCGCCAAAATTACAAATATTGGAGCGCAGTAGCCCCTCATTCCCTTTTCCAATGAGCCCGGCCATCCGGAAAGGGGTCTGTTTAGCTTTTCAGGATCCTTTCGTAAAGATCCTTGGTATCCGTGATCAAACGGTCTACACTGAATTTCTTCTTCACCATTCTTCGCCCTTTTGATCCCATAATTTCCCTTTTATGACGGTCCCTGGCCAGTTCCCCGAGTCTATCGGCGAACGCTTCCACTGCTCCATGATCAACAAGGAATCCCGATTCACCATCCGAAATGATATCCTCCACCCCCCCGACCCGGGTGGTGACCACGGGCTTTTCTCCGGCCTGGGCCTCGATAAGGCTGACCGGAGTGCCTTCGTTCCTTGAGGTCAATGCGACGATATCCAACCCGGCATTCACCACCTCAATATCCCTTAACCATGAAGTGAAGGTGACCGTGGCCTTTCTTTGGTCTTTTTCCCAATCAACAGAATCCAACCCAAGCTCCTTTACCATGTTTTCCAGGGATTCCCGTTCTTCCCCGTCCCCGATAATGAAAACGCGGATGGGTTGATCGGAGCGGGAAACGAGGTCTTTGATCGCTTTCAGGAAAAAAGCATGATCCTTGACCGGGACCAGCCGGCCGATGATCCCGATCGCGACTGCTTCATCATCCAGGAGAAAACGCTCCCTGAAGGCCCGGCGTTTGCTTCCGGTATTCCGGGTAAAACGGTCAAGGTCGAACCCCAGGGGGATCACCTCCACCTTTTCGGGTGGGCAGATCCCATGAACATCGACCAATTCCTCCTTTTGTTTCTCACTGATGGCAATGATCCTGTGGGACCAACCGGCGAGCTTGCGCTCAACCTTTCTGAACAGATGGCTCTTGAACCTGCCGAAATAGGAATGAAAAACATGGCCGTGAAAGGTGTGGACGATGCCGGGAATCCTGAGCTCCCTTGCCACGGTCCTTCCAAGGGCCCCGGCTTTGGAAGCATGGGTGTGGACAATGTCAGGCTTGTAATCCCGCATTAATTCCCGGATCCTTTTATAGGCACGCCGGTCCGATACAGGATCCAGACGCCGGCCCATATCACCGATCGTGGTCCCTTCCACACCCAATTCCTCCAGGATGAATTTCGAACTGTCCTCGTGGGGCTCGTTCTCCCCTCCGATCAGCAAGGTCTCGTATTCGGGATGAAGATACTTCGTCAGATAAGCAGCATTGTAGGTGGGGCCACCCAGATTGAACCGGTTGATGATCCTGAGCACTTTCGGCATAGGGAATACGCGATCCTTTTTATTCCGGGTCCATGTATCTGAACCACCACTTTTGAAAGACCATGAGCGTCCACACGCTGTTCGGGGCATCTCCAGGGTCAGCGGAGATGGCTTTTTGGATCAGGCGCTGGACAGCTTCCGGTCTAAAGATCCCCTGGCCTCTAATACGATCCGGAGCCAATAAATGTTCCATTTCAGGCCTTAACTCCTTTCTCAACCATTTCCCGATGGGCACCTCAAAGCCCTGTTTTGGCCGCTTGTAAAGGGAAACAGGCAACCGGTCCCGATAGGCATCCCGAAGGATCCTTTTTTTCATAGAAGGACCGATCTTGAAACGAAGAGGCAGCCGGACCACATGATCCACCAACTCGTGATCCAGGTACGGGGTTCGGACTTCGAGCCCATGCGCCATGCTCATAAGATCCACCTTGGTCAGCATGTCGGAAGGAAGGACCAAATGGAGGTCGTTTCTCAGCACATCTTCAATGGTCCCCTGATCTCCCAGTTCCTTCAAGTATTCTTTTCGCCTTTCTTCAAAGGCCCGGGGATCGGTGTCCAGGGCCATAAGTTCACGGGCTTCCGCCTCTCCCAGGGAAGAAGCCCAACGCCAATAACGATCAGCAGGCGAACGCGAAACCCCCTCTGCATAGCGCTGGATCTTCCTGAAGACATCTCCGACTTTGGACTCCCTTGACCCACTGAACCTTTTCCAAAGAGGATTCCCCCATTTAGCTACAGAATTAAGCAAGCCTCCTTCTCTTACAAGGTATTCTGCTGCATGTTTGTTGTAACCGGAGAACAATTCATCGGCCCCGTCCCCTGAAAGCGCGACCGTAACCCGCTCCCGGGTCTTTTGACTAAGGATGTGGACCGCCAGCGAGGAAGAATCCGCAAAAGGCTCGTCCAAAGCATCAAAGACATCCTCAACCCGATCGAGCATCATTTGGTCGCTCACCTGAAAAACGGTGTGCTCACACCCTATATGTTTTGCCACTTCCTTCGCATAAGCGGTCTCATCGTGAAATGAACCCCCTTCATATCCGATCGAGAAAGTCTGCAAGCCCGACACGTGATCAGCAGCCACCGAAGCGATGACCGAAGAATCGATGCCGCCACTTAGAAAGGCTCCCAGTTGCACATCCGCATTCAATCGTTTGCGAACAGCATTATCAAGCCGTTCCCGGAGCCCTTCACAAGCCTCTTTGTAGTTCGAGGGGCCAGATCTCCGGGAAGACGCTGCTGGTATCTCATAGTAGCACGATCGGGTCACACGGCCATTGGAGACCCACAAGTATTCACCCGGCCTCAGTTTGGAGACATGTTTCAGGATGGCATCCGGAGCGGGGATGTAGCTCAACTGTAAATAGGTATACAACGATTCAGGGTCGAGCTCCTTCCGGGGCAAGGGATAAGCCATAAGACCGCGCATCTGGGAGCTGAAGAAAAAAGACTCCCCATCGTCGTAGAAGATGAGCGGTTTGATACCCATTCGGTCCCGGGCCAGGAACAGGTCGCCAGTGGAACGATCATAGACCGCAAAAGCGAAAAAACCGTTCAACTCGTTCAAACAAGCTGTTCCTTTTTCCATGAAAGCATGGAGAACGACTTCCGTATCGGTACCGGAGCGGAAAGAATGACCCCGATCGAGAAGCTCTTTCCGCAGTTCCCTATAATTATAGACCTCCCCATTGTAAACGATGGTGTAACGACCAGAGGGGTCCGTCATGGGCTGACCCCCCTGAACAGAAGGATCGATGACGCTTAACCGCGTATGCCCGAGCGCAACCCGGTCCCAGCGGGCAGTCCCGTTGTTGTCCGGACCCCTCGAACGCAGGGCTTCCACACTATTGTACAACCCTTCGAGGTCCTTTTCATTCAATGGGTCATGCTGACGAAGAAGGCCGGTTATCCCGCACATTGTTTGGCCGCTACGATGCTGAGATCAAAGGAAAAGCGAAAGTAACAGAATCCCCGGACCTCTTTTCAGGGGATCTTTTATTTTCGACCCTTCGGCTCATGTCTTTCCTTCAACAAGTCCGCTTATTTTTCCTCTGCTTGACCTTGGGGAACCCCTTTCCGGTCCTGTGCGAGCCATTGGGACCCGGGGATGAAGCAGGTCAGAGCGGATCCCTGGACAAAGCTTTGGCCGAACTGCGGGAGCTCGATTGCCTCAAACCCGCATCCATGGGGTTTCATGCAATGGAAATGGGGTCTGGCCGGGTCATTGCCTCTGTTCGACCCGGTGAAGTCCGGATTCCCGCATCCACTCAAAAGATCCTGACCACCCTTACCGCACTCCGGGTCCTCGGACCGGGGAAAAGTTTTCCGACAATATTACGCACGAACGGCTCTACTGATACGATCAATAAGACCCTTAAAGGGGATCTGATCATACAGGGAGGTGGTGACCCGACCCTTGGTGCGGATCCCTATCAGATCGGGGCGATCGAAAAAAAGACCTTGTTCAGAAAATGGAGGGGAGCTTTAAAAACCCGTGGGATCGAAAGGATCGAAGGGGATATCGTAGGGAACGCCGGTTGTTTCAACAAGCATATTTTACCGGTGAAGTGGACCTGGGAGGACATCGGAAATTACTACGCCAGTGCCCCATGTTGTTTGTCTTTCCTGAACAACCAGTTCCGGATCACATTTTCAACGCCACCACAAGCAGGCGAAATGACCAGGATCGAATCAACCACTCCTGAGATCCCCGGGCTCCGTCCCATCCATAATCAAGTCAGAAGCTCGGATATCCCAAAAGACCAGGCCTATGTGTACAGCAAGCCTTTTAGCGACGGAATCCGCGTGGCCGGCACTCTCCCGAAAGGAAGGAAAAGCTTCCCGATCAAAGCTGCTGTTCCCGATCCCGCTTTGCTGCTCGCCCATCAGTTCCGTAATTTTCTGGAGCAGAAGGGAATAAGGGTCAATGGAACGGCCCGTTCCAACTGGGATCCCCCGGAAAAAGTGAAAAACGAAACAAGGGGGATACTCAAAAAAGTTCGATCACCAGCTCTGCGAGCCATCTCCAGGGTCACGAACACCCACAGTATCAATCTATATGCTGAGATGCTGCTCCTTCATATCGGCAAAGCCCGGGGAGTCGACCCCCTAACCCCAGGGAATGCAGGCAAGGAACTCAAAGCCCTGTGGGATGAAAAAGGGATCGATACACGCGGGATGAAACTTCATGATGGATCGGGACTTTCTCCCCTCAACCGCATAGCACCGGAACAAATGACCAGGATCCTTCATCGCATCTGGAAGCAAACCCCCCGAAAAGCGATACGGAGGGCTTTACCCGAAGCCGGTAAAGCAGGAACGGTCAGGGGATTCCTGGACGACCGGTCGGAGGATCAGGATACCCGGGTCCTCATCAAAAGCGGAAGCATGAGCAACGTGATGGGCTATGCCGGCTTCGTTTCGGAGGCCTCCGGAAGATCCCTGGCGTTTTCCCTGCTGGTGAACGATTTTAACTGTTCCAAAGACCGGATGAGGGAAGCGATCGAGGCTGTTATTAAAGCCCTGTCTTAAGCCTGAGGCTTCTCCTTTGGGGTCAGCCCCAACTCGGAACCCTTCTCCAACATAAAACGAATGGCTTCCGCGCGATCGTTACGGATCTCTCCATCCAGGATGGCATCCTTGATAGCGGACTTGATATTCCCGACCTGGGGCCCCGGAGAGATCCCGAAGGTTTGCATGATCTCCTCTCCGGAGATGGGCGGTTGCCAATTGCGGATCCGGTCGTTCTCCTCTACTTCCCGGATCTTTTCACGGACCATCTCGTAGTTCTCCAGATATTGCCTGACCTTTTTCTTGTTCTTGGATGTGATATCCGCTTTACAGAGGAGCATGAGGTCGTCGATATCGTCTCCCGCTTCAAACAATAGCCTTCTCGCGGCAGAATCCGTAGCCTGCTCAGTAGCGATGGCCATGGGTCTTAAGTGCAGAGCCACGAGTTTCTTAACATATTTCATCTTTTGGTCGAGGGGGAGTTTGAGTCGTCGAAAGATCTTTGGGACCATTCGTGCGCCTTTGTCCTCATGCCCGTGAAAAGTCCACCCCACCACAGGATCGAAACGTTTGGTAAGCGGTTTGGCAATGTCGTGAAGCAACCCGGCCCATCTCAACCATAGACCGGCGGAATATTCAGCCAGGTTATCAACCACCTCCAGGGTATGATAAAAATTGTCCTTGTGCCCCTTTCCTTCCCGGACCTCAACCCCTTTCATCGCATCCAGCTCGGGAAATACCAATTTGAGAAGACCGGTCTTTTCGAGCAACTTGAAACCTTTGGAGGGTCGCTCTGTCATGAGGATCTTGTTCAGCTCTTCAGCGATCCGTTCCATTGATACGATGTGGATCCGCTCGGCATTGCTCTGTATCCCTTTCAGGGTATCCTCACTCAAACGAAATTTGAGCTGGGCACAAAAACGAATGGCCCGCATCATCCGCAACGGGTCATCAGAAAAGGTGCGTTCAGGATCAAGGGGGGTGCGAACGATCCTTTTGTGAAGGTCATCGAATCCCCCGAAAGGATCGATCAATTCCCCGTAGTCCTCTGCATTCAAACCGATAGCAAGCGCATTGATCGTGAGGTCGCGGCGAGTTTGATCATCCTGAAGAGTGCCGTCCTCCACGATCGGTTTCCGGGAATCCTTTCTGTAGGATTCCTTTCTGGCCCCTACGAATTCGATCTCGAAATCCCGGTAGCGGACCATGGCCGTTCCGAAATTCTTATAAAGCGCGATGTCCTTACTCTTCGTTCGTTCCGCCACCGCCTTCGCAACATCGATGCCACTTCCCGTCACCACAATGTCAATATCCTTGCTTGTTTTACCAAGGAGATGATCGCGCACGAAACCTCCGATCACATAAGCATGAACACTTTTTTCCCGAGCCACATCGGATACGATGTCGAAAATGGGGGAGGTCAACGCTTCGCTGAGATCCTTCCCTCTTTTCGCTGCCGGGACCGAGCGGTCTTTATTTTCGCCTTCGGATGCTTTCATTTGCGAACGACTTCTACCTCACCTTTTTCCCCCAATTTAATGACCGGTGATGCTTTCTTTGTCATGTGTTCATCAGCAAAGTGCGCCGGTATGACCGCATCCACACCCGTCCGGATCCGATCGGAAATATCCCCGAAATCGGCTGGCGGGTTTTGCCCCTTTACATTGCCCGAGGTCGAGACAAGAGGCTTGCCGTATTTCTTTAACAACTGACCGCAGAATCCTTGTTTTACAACACGGATCGCGAGAGAACCATCTTCCCCCTTGATCTGTTCCGCCACCTGGTACCCTTCCGGATAAATGATCGTCAGAGACGCATCCGGCGCCTCTTCAATGAGGTCCCAGGCGACCTCCGGAACTTCTTTGACGTAGCGGTTCAGTTGAGCCTCATCGGACACCAATACGACCAAGGGACGCGGTCCATCGTAGGCTTTCAAACGCAAAAGGCGACCGATCGCTTCTTCGTTCTGCGGATCACAACCGATCCCCCAGATCGTATCAGTGGGGTACAGGATCAAGCCACCTTCCTCCAGTACACGGATCGCATCACGGATCTGCTCTTGGGCATCCATTACCTCTTTTTGACAAATTTACGGCGATGCTTGTTCCTTTAGCACGGAAAGCACTCTTTCCGGAGCAATATCCCTGGCACATTTAAAGTGCCCCTGGGGGCAATCCCGGTGTCCGTGAATTCCGCAAGGCCTGCAGGCCAGGTTTTCCTCGACCTGAATGACGTATGAATGGGAGGATAAAGGGCCAAAACCGAACTCCGGGACAGTGGAACAATAAATTACGGCGACCGGGGCATCCATGGCCGAGGCCAAATGAACCGGAGCGGAGTCGTTGGTAACGGTGAGTTCCGCATCTTTTATCAATACTGCCGACCCCAACGGTGAAACGGCACCGGCAAGATTGCGGACCCCTTTTCCATTGCCTTCGACAGCATTCAGGATCTCCTGACAATATTCCTTGTCACCCGGACCACCCAAGAGATAGACCTTTCGTTCCTTTTCTATGGCCCTCGCCAAATCGATCCATTTATCCCTTGGCCATTGTTTGGTGAACCAAACAGAGGCCGGGGCCAGACAAACGTATTTTTCCTCCCGATAAGGAGCCGTTGAATCCGCATCCGCTGAACCGGGATACAATCGGGGCTTCTCCGGTGTGGGGCCACACAAGTCCTGAATAAGGGCATGGTTGCGTTCGACCTCGTGCGCTCCGTTCCCGATCCGGTGGGGCACCTGCTTTGCAAAGCCGAAGGACAAGGGATTCTTATCGAATCCCCTTTTATCCCTACCCTTTGAAAGC
>CAYVSK010000011.1:33227-33842 GCA_964453635.1 uncultured Weeksellaceae bacterium
CAGAGGAAAAAAAGCGCTGAAGGTTCAGGACCAGATCATAGGAATGCTTTCTCACAGTTTTAACGACCGACACCAGGGAGGATACTTTCCTGCCATCCTTGTCCCAAGGGATTACGCTGGTTATATAAGGATGTCCTTCAAAGATCCTTTCATTGCCTTTCCGGACCACCACATCCAACCGGGCTTTCGGAAAACGTTGATGGAGACTTTCCATCAAGGCGGTCGAAAGGATGAGGTCCCCGAGAAATGCCGTTTGAACGATCAGGATCCTCAAACCGAACGGGGGCCTTGGGCGGTTTTACACCGCGACTTCGTATTCTCTGAGCACTTCATTGATGGAGGTCTTCTTATCCGTACTGGGTTTTCGTTCTCCAATGATCATGGCACAAGGCACGTGATATTCACCGGCCGGGAAACGCTTCGGATAAGAACCCGGGATCACCACCGAGCGAGCAGGTACCACACCGCGGTGTTCCACGGGCTCTTCTCCCCTTACGTCGATGATCCGAGAGGAACCTGTTAGAACCACATTCGCTCCGAGGACGGCTTCCTTTTCGACCCGCACGCCCTCCACAACAATAGATCGGGAGCCGATAAAAGCATTGTCCTCAACGA
>CAYVSK010000011.1:33852-39938 GCA_964453635.1 uncultured Weeksellaceae bacterium
GGGGCGGCCTGTAGGGGTTCGAGCACACCCCCGATCCCGACACCACCGCTCAGGTGCACGTTCTCACCGATCTGAGCACAGGACCCTACCGTCGCCCAGGTATCGACCATGGTCCCACTATCGACATAAGCCCCGATGTTCACGTAAGAAGGCATCATGATCACCTTCGAAGCAACAAAGGCCCCATAGCGAGCAACAGCATGGGGGACCACCCGGGCCCCGAGCTGGTCGTAATCCTTTTTGAGGGCCATTTTATCATGAAACTCAAAAGGCCCTACTTCGATCTTCTCCATTTTCCTCAATGGAAAATACAGAACCACCGCTTTTTTTACCCACTCGTTCACCTTCCATCCCTCCGCGGTCGGCTCGGCAACACGCAAACGACCCTTGTCCAATTCCTCCAGCACCGCTTCAATAGACTTCCGGGTCTCCGCTTCCTTAAGAAGTTCGCGGTCCGCCCAGGCTTTTTCCACCGTATCTTTTAACACTTCCATTTTCGGGTTTTGAACAAAATTATCCAGTTCCCCCGGAACCCCACACCCGGATCCAATGCTTCCTTACCTTTGCATAGCCCTGGGTGAAGTTATAGTACCAAAAAATGCGTGAGCAAATGGGTAGGATCATGGCCATCGATCCGGGAAGCAAAAGGGTAGGGCTCGCAGTGACCGACCCCGAAGGGATCATTGCCAGCGGGTTGACCACGGTCGCTTCCCATAAGGTCTTCCCCTTCCTGAAGGACTACGTAAAAAAAGAGAACGTGACCCGCTTCGTGGTGGGTGAACCCAGAAGAATGAACGGGGAGCCCGCAGCTTTCTCTGAAAAAGCCGATGAATTCGTGGCGGCCCTTCAAAACAAATTCCCCGATATAGCGGTTGAAAGGGTGGATGAACGTTTTACTTCCGTTATGGCCGAAAAAGCCATCAAAGAAAGCGGGACCAGGAAAAGCCAAAGAAAAAACAAGGGACTGGTGGACAAGGTGAGCGCCACCATTATCCTCCGTTCCTATCTTGATATTGTATGACCCTGCCCATTCTTGCATACGGAGACCCTATCCTCAAAAGGCCCTGCGCAGAAATAGACCCGGACTATACCGGACTATCGGAGCTCATCGACAACATGTTCGAGACGCTCTACGAAGCAAAAGGGGTGGGATTGGCAGCTCCCCAGATCGGGGAAAGCATCCGCCTTTTTGTGATAGACACTTCTCCTTTCGCAGAACAAAATGAAGAACTGCAGCATTTGAAAGATTTCAAAAGGGTCTTCATCAATCCCGAGATCATTGAGGAAAGCGGAGAGGAATGGGAATTCAATGAGGGATGCTTGAGCATACCCGAGATCCGGGAGCCGGTCTCGAGAAGGTCCAGGGTCAGAATTGTTTACGACGACGCCGATTTCGAAGAACAGGAAGAGACCCTGGACGGCTTGGCCGCAAGGGTCGTGCAGCACGAATACGACCACATCGAAGGCATTCTCTTCACCGATCGTCTGACTCCCCTGAAAAAAAGACTTCTAAAGGGAAGATTAAAAGATATCGCTCAGGGTAAAGTGGATGTTGACTACAAAATGCGATTCCCCGAGAACAAAAAAGCAAAATAAAATGGGTTTTCCGGGCGAGCTTAAATTGAAGGGGATCTTTTTGCCACTTCTGTTCACAACGATACTCCTTTTCTCCTTTGGTTGTTCTCAAGACAGGAAAAAGGACGGTGAAGCCCCAACAGGGAAGGGACAGGACAGCCTTGCAGCTAGTATCAGGGACCTCGAAAAAGAGCTGGCCCGAAAACGATCCGAAGGGGACCCTCAACGGGATCTCACAGCCAAGAATCTCGTGATGAGATACCTGGAATACGCCGAGCAATTCCCGGAAGCGATAAAAACCCCGGAATATCTTTTCAAATCGGCCGGCCTGACAAGGGGTCGGGAAAACTTTGAAAAAGCAGTGAAGCTCTACGAACGGGTATACAAGCAATACCCATCCTTTGAAAAACGACCGGAAGCATTGTACTTGAAAGCCTTTGTGCTCGATCACGACATGGAGCAGGAAAAAGAGGCCAAAAAAGCCTATCAGCACCTGATCGATTCATACCCGGATCATAAGTTCGCTATTGAGGCCAAGAGTCGGCTGAAGACCATTGGCCTCAGTGACTCGGAATTGATCGAAAGATTCCGGGAAAAAGCCAACTTGGAAGAAAAACAGAAGAAAAAGGGGGATCGAGAAGGATCATAACGCCTCCAGTTCCCTATCCAGCAACTGTTTCAATTCCTGAAGGGATATTTCCGGTCTTAGTTCCCGGTCCTTGGCCACTGAGATATCACCTGTTTCCTCAGAAACGACGATCGCAATGGCATCAGTCGATTCTGCGATCCCCAGAGCGGAACGGTGACGCATTCCCAAATGGGTAGGGAACTCGGCACTTTTAGAGACGGGGAGAACACATCGCGCCATTCGGATCCGGTCCTTTTCAATGATCACAGCACCATCGTGCAAAGGACTGTCCCGCACAAAAATGGATTCCAACAACCGCGAGCTCAACTTGGCATCCAGTCGTTCACCGCTCACAATGAAAAGTGTGGGATCGGACCGTTTAGCAACCACGATAAGCGCACCGGTCCGGGTTTCGGAGAATTTCTTACAAGCATTGACGATCTCCGCAGTATCGGTTTGCTTGGATGGCTCATTCCCCAGAAGTGAGTTGAAAACCCCGAATCGTTTTTGGGTATTGAAGATATCGGAGTCCCCGATAATAACAAGGAATCTCCGCAATTCTTGTTGAAAGACGATCAAAAGGGCAATGACACCCACCCCGATGAATTGTCCCAGGATCTCCCCGAGCATGTCCATTTGAAAAGCCTCGACAAGCTTCCAGATCAAATAAATGGAGATGATCCCGATCAGGATCTTGATCGCGACAGTCCCCCTTACAAGGTTGTACAGTTGATACATCAAAAAGGCCACCAGAATGATATCCAGGAGGTCGAGCCAGGTTATGTCCAGGAATAACAACATACCACCAAAGGGCGGGCTCAATGGCCCGAATCTAAAGAATACCCGAAATTAAGAGAAATGGCATCCCCTTGGGAGTGGCCTCGATACTTTAGCACCCCGGACCACCCAAAACAGCCTCGCTCTTATGAAGGGAATAACGCTCGACCAATTCGATGGCCTGGCATGCCTCTTTAACATCGTGAACCCGAAGGATGCGCGCACCTTTCAGAAGAGCCAGCGTGTTCATGACCATGGTTCCGGGCAATGCCTCTTCAGGTTTAATATTCAGGACCTTATTGATCATGGATTTCCGGGATATCCCCACCAACAAGGGAACCCCGAAACGAGTAAAGGCTTCGAGCCCGTTCAACAACCGGTAATTGTGATCCAGGGTCTTTCCGAATCCAAAGCCGGGGTCGAGGATCGGATCCCGTACCCCTTTCTGCCTTGCGCAATTGATACGGTCCTCCAAAAACCGGAAACATCAGGGACGACATCCTCATAGGTAGGGGAACGCTGCATAGTTTGGGGCATTCCCTGCATATGCATGAGCACATAAGGGATCCGCGCTTCAGCGACCAATTCGAAGATCCCCGGATCATGGGTGCCAGCTGTTATATCATTGATCATCCCCGCTCCAGCTCGAATCGCTTCTTTTGCCACCGTATATCGAAAAGTATCGACCGAAACGACCGCTTCCGGGAATTCTTCAAGAATGGCCCGAACCGGGGGCAAAACCCGCTCCATTTCCACCTCCTCGGGAACATCTTCCGCCCCGGGACGACTTGAATATCCCCCTATGTCCAGAATGGAAGCACCATCCTGCAACATCTGCCCCGCCCTTTCCACGACCATTTCAGGATCCCTTTCCCGGCTCTTTTCGTAGAATGAATCAGGTGTGACGTTCAACACCCCCATGACCAAAGGACGGGACAGCTCCATTAACCGCCTCCCGCTCCGAAGGGTCTCAGTTCTGGAAGCGTTCCACTCGGTTCGTAGCAATCACAGCGCTTTTGATATTTTTATTTCGACGGACCCTTATATGGTCCCTCTTTGTCAACTACCTCTCCCATGATCAAGGATCAGGATCATCAAACCGAACGATGATTTTTTTATATCCTTGTTCGATCAAAAGATTCGGGATGGCCAACACAAAAAAAGCCTTCGATTCGATCATAGACAAATCCAAAAGGATCTTTGCCGATAAACTTAAGGATTACGGGACTGCCTGGCGGGTTCTAAGGCCGCATTCCCTGACGGACCAGATCCTCATCAAGGCCCGCCGGATACGAACCCTCCAGGAGAAAAAGGAACAACGGGTGGAGGAAGGGATCGAACCGGAGTTTTACGGTATTCTCAACTATGCCATTATGGCCCTGATCCAAATCAAACACGCCTCGACCATGGACCCGGACCTTTCAACGGAGAGGGCTCAGGAGCTTTACGATCATACCGCTCAAGAGGCCCGGGACCTCATGGAACAAAAGAATCACGATTACGGAGAGGCATGGCGGGATATGCGGGTCGATTCCATCACGGATATGATCCTGATGAAGTTGTTCAGGGTCCGAAAGATCGAGGAAAACCAGGGAGAGACCAAAGCGTCGGAAGGGATCGAGGCGAATTTCCACGATATCATCAATTATTCTATTTTTGCTTTGATCAAGCTCTATGAAAGGGACCACGACCCAAACAACAGAGAATGAAGGCGGGGCTCGGACCCAAGTGCTGGTAACGATAGCAAGGATCCTTGTGGGGAGCTTATTCATCGTTTCGGGCTTGATCAAGGCCAACGATGCCATCGGTTTTTCCTATAAAATGGATGAATACTTCTCACAGGGGGTTCTCGATCTTCCATTTCTGATCCCCTGGTCCCTGGAGTTTTCCATTGTTATAAGCGTTTTGGAAGTCTTGGTTGGGTTCTCCCTTTTAGCGGGCACGCTGCCGAAACTGACCAATTGGATCCTTCTCCTTCTGATCCTCTTTTTCACATTCCTCACCTTTTATTCGGCCTATTTCGGCGTGGTCAAAGATTGTGGTTGTTTCGGGGATGCGCTTGAATTGACCCCCTGGGAATCCTTCAGCAAGGATGTAGCATTGCTGCTGTTGACCCTCATCACCTTCTTTAAAAGAGATACGATCTCTTTTTCCCAATCAAAAGGGGACCTGACCCTGTTCGGATCGGCTGCCGTACTGATCGCCCTCTTCTCGATAGGGGTGCTGGGCTGGGGATTCCCCGTTGTATTCGCTTTGGTCCTCTTCCTTATCACCCTTCTATTAAAAAGGGTGCTCGATTCTTTTCGTTCGACCGAATGGGTCACGCTTGGTAGTGCTTTTGTGATCACATTGGGATTCACCTTTTATACGACCCACTATTTACCCATAAAGGACTTCAGGCCTTACGCAAAAGGCAAAAGTATTCCTGAACAGATGAAAGTTCCGGAAGGAGAAGGACCTGTCTACGAACATGTTTTCGTATATCGCAACAAAGAAAGTGGAGAGGAGCGAAAACTCAAGCAGAATGAACTGCCGAGCGTTGATCCCGACCTCGACCAGGAAAACTGGAAATTCGTCGAGCGAAAGGATGAACTCGTCAAAGCGGGTTACACACCCCCTGTTCACGATTTCTATATTGAGCGCCCTTCTGTATACTTCCGGGATGAACTGTTGCCGCACCTTTACGTGGACAAGGAAAACATGGATCAGTTGAAATTGTTCGCTTCAGAACCGAACAGCGAGAACTGGGGCTCCATAAACAAGGACCGCCTTCAGGACCTGGTGGAACGGGTGGGTGACATCGATTACACCGATTATTTCCTCCATATGGAAAAGCCACTGCTAATGGTGATCTCTCATGATATCAAAAAGGCCAATGATCGCGGGTTTGAAGAACTTAGGGCCTTGTCCGGTAAGCTCAGCGATGGAGATATCGAAACGATCGGTATCACGTCTTCGGACCGGGAGTCGATCGAGGACCTCAAACACCGGTATCAACTTCGTTTTCCCTTCTTTAATATGGACCAGACCACCCTTAAAACCATCGTTCGCTCCAATCCAGGGCTAATATTGCTTCAGGAAGGGCGGGTCTTGGAGAAATGGCCTT
>CAYVSK010000012.1:0-39195 GCA_964453635.1 uncultured Weeksellaceae bacterium
AACCAGAAAAGGTGTTGATAAAGAATGGGACTGCCCCCCGTGGCATCCAGGGCCTGGCCTGCAATATTGATGTCGGATAGGTAAAAGCTGGTCCCGAAGCCCCGGTCCATGAGAAGAAGGACCATGGCCGCTACCAAAACGGGGAAAGATAGCACGCCCAGGATCGCCGTCACAAAGATGGCCCAAATGGTGAGGGGAAGGCGGGTCATCTTCATCCCTTTCGTCCTCAGGTTGAGGACCGTTACGATGTAATTCAGACCACCCAATAGGGAGGAAGTGATAAAAAGGACCATGCTGATGATCCACAAGGTCATTCCGAGCCCGGATCCCGGTATGGCCTCAGGTAAGGCACTTAATGGTGGATAAACGGTCCAGCCGCCTGAAGCCGGTCCTGTCTCGACGAAAAGGGAACCGAGCATGACCACACTGGCGGCAAAAAAGAACCAATAGGAAAGCATATTGAGGAAGCCCGAGGCCATGTCCCGGGCGCCGATCTGGAGAGGGATCAGCAAATTGGCAAAGGTGCCGCTCAGGCCTCCGGTCAGTACGAAAAAGACCATGATCGTTCCGTGGATCGTGACCAGGGCAAGGTACATATTCCGGTTGAGCACCCCATCCGGTGCCCATTTATCCCCAAGAAGACTGTTGAGGATACCGAATTCCTCGCCTGGCCAAGCCAACTGAAGGCGAAAGAGGACCGACATCATCATGGCCACAATGGCCATGAATATGGCCGTGATCAGGAATTGTTTCCCGATCATTTTGTGGTCCTGACTAAAGATGTATTTGCTTATAAAGCTCTCCTCGTGATGATGTTCTTCAAGGGAAGAGGAAGCAGTAGCAGCAGCATTAGCCATATTCCCAGAGATTTCAGGATACGATAGTTAATTACGTTTCGATACGAGTTCGTCCTTCTCTTCTTGTTTTGCTTTTTCTGTTCTTGAGGCAAGGGATTTTTCAAAAGTTTCCTGTTCCTCGAGCCAGTTATTGAACTCCTCCCTTTCCTCTACGATGATATCCATTTTCATATTGTAATGCCCCGCTCCGCATATTTTGTTACACAGCAAGGTATAATTAAAATCCGGGTTTTCTTTAATGGTCCGCATGCTATCCGTGGTGATGGTCGGGGTGTAATGGAAATAGGTCTTGATCCCGGGAACAGCATTCATTTGGGCCCGGAAATGGGGCATATAAGCACTGTGTATAACATCACGGGAGCGGATCACGAAATTTACTTCCTGGTCAATGGGTAAATGAAATTCTCCTTTTACCAGCTTGTCATCGTATCCAGCCTTGAATTTCGACATATCGTTGTTTTCCCTGATCTTTAGGATCCGGTTCTTTTGCCGCTTGAGGCCCCCGAGTTTCTCTTCATATTCGGTGATCTTCTTCTCAGGCCAGATATCACGATTTTTTTCCAGTTCCCCCTTCAGCCTTTCTTTCTCCTCCTTTAAGTTGGCCAATTGCTTTTCCACATTCTCTTTCGTAATGATACCCAAGGGGTTGGAAGTTGATACCAAATTGTAGTTCGTTTTTCCCAATTCCCCGTCCTCTCCTGGATAACGAGCGGTCCAGTCGAATTGTTTACCGTAGAGACCGATCTGCATGGCATCCTCCGAGGCCTGGTCGGTGACCTGATTCCATGTCGTGAGACCGTAAATGATGATCACCGCCAGGAAGGCTGCCGGGATGACCGTCCAAAGTAATTCCCAACGATTGTTCTCGGGGTAGAAATAAGCCGTGCGGTTTTTTCTTCCGTAATATTTGTAGGCAAAATAGAAAAGGAGCGTGTTGGTCAGGAAGAATGCAATGATAATGATCCAAAGGTTGAAATTCATCAAAGCATCGATATCCTTTCCGTGCTCCGACGCTGCATTGGTATTCAGGACATACTCCCCGTATTCCACCATTTGCCAGATGAAAAAGGCATAAAAGGCCACCATGAAGACCATCATGAAGTATCCATTCATTCGGTTTGAATGCTCGGATATTTCGTGTTCCCGCTTTCCCCGGAGTTTCGTGCTGAGCTCGCTAACCCTCACGAGTTGCACGACAGCTATCGCCGCGAGGATGATCACGAGTATGACCAGTAAAGTGCTCATGGACCGCTATCGTTTAGCTGTGCTTATGTTTCCAAATGGACACTTTCCTCCAAATAAGGGTGATGCTGGGGCTTTAAAGGCGCTTTCGTTAAACGGTTCAACACGACGAACGTGAAGAGACCGAGAAAGCCCAAAAAAGTGCCGATCTCTAAAAACCCTAAATGCCAATGCCCATGAACCGTACCGGGCATGAACAAAAGGAAGGTGTCCATCCAATGGCCCAGAAATACGATGACCCCGATCACTGTAAGGGCCCCTATATTCCGCTTGGCATCCCTTGACATTAGGAACAACATGGGCAGGGTGAAGTTCACGAGCATCATTCCGAAAAAGGGAAGCTTGTAGTGTTCGATCCGTTCGAGCATATAGATCGCCTCTTCCGGCTTGTTGCCGTACCAAATAAGGACGAACTGGGCGAACCAGAGATAAGTCCACAAAAAACTGAGGGCGAACATCCACTTTCCAATGTCGTGAATATGGTGTTCGTTCACATCGGGCAGATATCCTTGTTTTTTGAGATAAAGCGTTAAGAGGACGATGACGATCATGGCCGAACACCACATACCGGCAAAAACGTACCAACCAAAAACTGTGCTGTACCAATGCGGGGTGATGGACATGACCCAATCCCAAGCTAGTGCCGAGGAAAAGATCGCAAAGAGGATAAGAAAGACTGGCGACCAGCGGTAACTTTTAAAGTGAATGGCGGTCCCGCCCTCCTGGTCCTCTCGAAGGGAAAGCTTCCTGTAGAAACGGGCAAAGATCAGGAATGTGGCTATATAAACAATGGATCGGACCCAAAAGAAGGGCTGGTTGAGCCACCAGGATTTTCCTGCTATAATGGCGTCGTAATTCTCCTTTCCCGGATCCGTTATGCCTGGTTCCATCCAATGGTAGATATGGTGGCCGTGGAAGGAACCGGCCAGAAGGACGATGATGATCACAGCTGCCCCGTAAGGCAAGAACCCATATATCCCTTCAAAGACCCGTTTGAGGACCACACTCCACGCGGCTTCGGAAGCGTATTGGACCACATGGAAAAATAGGGCTCCCAAAGCGATCCCGAAAAAGAAGAATCCGTTGACCATGATATTGGTCCAGAATCTGTTGGGGTGCTCCGGGGCCACCGTAAAGGCCCCGGTAGCGAGGGCGATCAGCCCAATGGCCATCAAAATGTAGCAGAGCCGCTTCGTTCTGTTTGAAATGGCATATTCCATTTTGAACTATGAACTTTTTTCCGCGCCGGAATTCCCTGATCCCGTCGTGTCCTTTTTACTTCCTTCCGTTCCCCCTTTACCATCCCCTTCTTCATCAGCAGAACCGTCACCGTCCCCTTCTTCAGAAGAACTTTTGTCATCTTTCTGAAGGGTTTGGAGGTAATGGATGACCGTCCAACGCTCTGTTTTACTCAATTGGCTCGCATGAGCGGGCATAAGATTCTTTCCGTAGGTCAGGGAGTGGAACATTTTCCCTTCCGGCAAGTCTTTAAGCTGATCCTTGAAACTGGGGGGTGGGGGATAATTGCCGTTCTCAACGATAGCCCCCTGGCCTTTTCCTTTTTCACCGTGACAATGAGAACAATAGTCCATATAGATCGCTTCGCCTTCCGCAAGGATCTTTTTCGTCGAATCGAGGGGATTCCTGAGTTCTTCACCGGCTTTGTTGTATCCATCGAAGTTGTCGGGATAAGGATAGGGGAAATTGGGGTTGTAATCCTTCCCGATATGTTCCTCGGAGAAAGGAATGGTCCCTTCTACCGGATGGCGGGCAGATAGGGAATCGCTCAGGTCGTAATCCACATAGGCTTCGATCGCTGGGGATCGGTACATATCGGGCATATACTCAAAACCCGGACTTTGCGGACCGTTCGAGCAGCTTGCCAGGAAAAGGATGGGTAGTCCTATCGATAGGATATATACAAGCCTGGATGGGGGTGGTCCCATTGTTAATGATCGTTTTTGCCGGCCTTTTTCCTTCATTTTGCGTTCTCCCTTATGGATTCAGACCGTCCTTTCATCGATCTCTTCTGCTCCGGTATCCCGAAGGGCTTTTTGTAATTCATCCTCTGACAGCTCGGGATTTTGAGAGGCCAGGATCTTGATCGCGAACTTGTCGTCCGTGGTTCGCGGATCCGGATTCCTTGGGCTTAGACCGGGGAGTGTCTTATTCCTCAGAAGGAAAGTGAGGGCCATTCCGTGGGCTGCACACAGGACCGTGATCTCGAAGATCGGCGGAATAAAGGATGCAATGTTCTTGTAGAGGGCGAAGCTTGGTTTGCCCCCGATATTCATGGGCCAATCCTCGATCATGAAATACCAGAGGCCAAGGATCGTGATGGCCGTACCGCTTATTCCGAACAGAAAGGATACCACGGCCATCCGGGTGCGTTTGATGCCAATGGCCTCTTCGAGACCGTGGACCGGAAAAGGGCTGAAGACATCCGCGACCTTCGTTCCCTGATCCACCAAGTGCTTAGCACTCTTCAGAAGGGTTTCCTCATCATCGTAAATGGCGTATGTGATCTTATCAGCCATGAAATAAGGGTTTAGTGACCCGACCCTTGGGTGCCTTCTACTTGTGCTTCCTTGTATTTCTCGCCGGAACTCTTCAGAATGGTTTTTAGTTCGTTCAACGCCAGTACCGGGAAGAAACGTGTAAAGAGCAGGAACAGGGTCCCGAAGATCCCGATCGTGCCCACAAAGACCCCGATATCCACGTAGGTGGGGTGGAACATGGTCCAGCTCGAAGGTACATAATCCCGATGGAGGCACGTGACAATGATCATGAAACGTTCGAACCACATGCCGATATTGATGACCAGGGCGATCACAAATGTTGCCGCAAGGTTTCTCCTGATCTTCTTGACCCAGAGCACCTGCGGCGTTACGATATTACAGATCATCAGGGCAAGGAAGGCCCACCAGTACGGTCCCTGAGAGACGTTGTAGGACAAGTACATGTAATCCTCGTAAAAACTTTGGGAATACCAGGCCATGAAGAATTCAGCCAGGTAAGCTATGGCCACCATGCCTCCCGTTACCAGGATCACGATGTTCATGTATTCAATGTGCTTAATGGTGATATAGGCCTCAAGTTTCATGACCTTGCGCATGATCAGGACCAGGGTCTGGACCATGGCAAAGCCGGAAAAGATCGCACCCGCAACGAAATAGGGTGGAAATATCGTGCTGTGCCATCCCGGTACAAGAGAAGTCGCAAAGTCCATGCTCACAATGGAGTGGACCGAAAAGACCAGGGGCGTGGCGAGGCCGGCCAGGACAAGGGCGACCTCTTCGAAGCGCACCCAAGCTTTCGCATCGCCCGACCAACCGAAACTCAAGATGCTATAGACCTTTTTGGCAGCCGGTTTGGTCATTTTGTCCCGGACCGTCGCAAAATCCGGAAGCAATCCGATGTACCAATAAACGAGGGAGACCGTGAAATAAGTCGTAATGGCAAAGACATCCCATAGGAGGGGGGAATTGAAGTTGACCCACAAACTGCCGAACTGGTTCGGGAGCGGAAGTACCCAGTATGATACCCAGATCCGGCCCATATGGATCCCCGGGAAAAGGGCGGCCATCAACACGGCGAAAATGGTCATGGCCTCGGAGGACCGGTTGATCGCCATGCGCCATTTCTGACGGAAGAGCAATAGGACCGCCGAGATGAGGGTTCCCGCGTGTCCGATACCGACCCACCAGACGAAGTTGGTGATATCCCAGGCCCAGTTCACGGTCTTGTTCAGCCCCCATACACCGATGCCCGTGCCGATTAGGTAAAGGATACAGCCAATACCCCAAAGGCTGAGCAATCCGGTTATCGAGATCAGGACGTACCAAGCCTTGGGGGCCTTTTCTTCGATCGGCTTACACACGTCCTCCGTGATCTGATGATAGTTCTTATCACCGAGGATCAGGGGTTCTCTTATGGCAGCCTCCTTGTGCATGAGTCCCTTTTATCGCAATGGGTTCATCCTTTGGTCTCTTCTTGCTTGCGGTTCCGGACCTTGACCATGTAATTGATATTGGGCTTGGTGCCGATCTCTTCCAGGGCATGGTATCCCCTGTTGCTTTTTTCTTCCCGGCGTGCTTTCGATTCCTCGTCGTTCTTGTCCCCGAACGTGATGGCGTTGGTCGGACAGGCTTCTGCGCAGGCGGTCTGAATGGCCCCATCTTCCACTTTCTTGCCTGCCTTTTTGGCCTCCAACTTGCCTTTTTGCACCCGCTGCGCGCACATGGAGCATTTCTCCATGACCCCTCGGGATCGGACTGTGACATCGGGGTTCAGCACCATACGGCCGACCTGGTCCTGGGCTGGGTTCACGTTCTCGAATTTCTCGTAATCCTGATAATTGAACCAATTGAAGCGCCGCACCTTGTAAGGACAGTTGTTGGCGCAATAGCGTGTCCCGATACAGCGATTGTAGGCCATCTGATTGAAGCCTTCATTGCTGTGGGTAGTGGCGGATACAGGGCAGACCGTCTCACAAGGAGCGTGGTTGCAGTGCTGGCACATCATGGGCTGAAAGGTCACGTCCGGGTTTTCCTCCGGCGTATCCATCTCTTCATGAGTCGGCTGTTCCGCCTGCTCACTCTCCAACTGGTCCTCAACGATAGAGGAATAGTACCGGTCGATGCGGATCCAGTGCATTTCTCGCGATCGCCTTACCTCATCCTTGCCCACTACAGGCACATTGTTCTCGGCTGTGCAAGCTGTAACGCAAGCCCCGCAACCGATACAGGTATTGAGGTCGATCGACATGCCCCAGCGGTGGCCCGTACCATAAACGGGGTGTTCCTCCCACAGGGAGATCTCCTTTACATCCTTTTCCACGGCTTTTCCATCCTCATGGAGAGTATGGGTGTGGGGTGGATTATAGGTCTCGGGATCCCCGTTCTTGTAGGTATTGTGGGTGGTCTCCCGGAGAATGGAATCCCGGCCCATGATGGTGTGATGGCGTTGAGTCGTGGCCATCAGGTATGTTTCCCCTGTTTTTTCCAACGACACATCGTAGCTCCGATAATCCATTTTTCCCTCTTGAAAAGAGGCCAGGGGATATGCGTTCTTACCGACAGGTACGGGATTCCCGTCCGCATCCCGTTTGAGGGAACCGTATTCTTTCGTTTGGAAAGCCGCCAGACCAACTTGTTCTCCGTTCGCTCCCCGTCCATATCCGAGGGCGATCCCAATGGTCCCTCTCTTCTGGCCGGGTTGCGGATAGACCGGCAGTTTCAGGGAGCGGTCACCCACCTTGACCCTAACCATATCAGCGGGCCATTCCTGGCCAATGCTCGTGTTGTAGTGCCCTTCCATATCCTTCGGGGACATGGTGATGTAATTGTCCCATGTAACCCGGGAAATAGGGTCCGGAAGCTCTTGTAGCCAGGGGTTGTTAGCGTGTTGCCCGTCCCCGATCCCGGTCTTTTGATAGAGTACCAATTCCGTTTTTCCGGCTGACCCTGCGATCTGTTCGACCATTCCGCCAGCTTCACGGATCTTGGCTCGGGTCAGACTTTCCGGTTCCTCCTTATTATCGGAAGCAGGCTTTTTCATCTCGTAGACCCCGTTGTGTACGGCATTCTGCCAGAAGCGGTCGAACGAAGCGTCCGCTTGTTCGGGATCGTGTACCGAAGCCTGCCAGTTTTCCTGGATGAAATCGTGATAGTCGATCTCTTCACCCGCCCAATTTAAAAAGCTTTGCTGGGCTTGACGGGTGTTGAAGAGGTTCCTGATCGCGGGTTGAACGACTGCATAATGGCCTTTTTTGGGCTGGTGGTCGTTCCAGGATTCCAGGAAATGGTGGTCGGGGCAAATGTATTGACAAAGAGATGCTGTCTCATCCTGGTAAGGGGCCATGGATACCGTGAGCTCCACACCCTCGATCCCTTTTTTGAAGGATTCTGCATTGGGCAGGGAATAGGCGGGATTAGCCCCGTAGATCAACAGGGCGTCGATCTGCCCGTTCTTCATCTCTTCGACCAGGTTCTTTACCTGTTCTTCGTCGCCTTGTTTGAAAAAGACGGGGTCGTTCAGGTCGATGGTGTTTCCGTAATTGCCCAGGATATCGTTGATGGCATTCACAAGAAGCTGTACCGATGGTATATTGGAACCGGCAAGTACCAATGATTCACCCCTGTTCTCCCAGAGTTCTTCAGCGACTTTGGCCGTCCGCTTTTCGAGTCCTTTTGTGTCGACACCGGAGCTAGGTTTGCCGGCCTTTTTGGCGATATGATCGTGAATCGCTGCAGCGACCAGACCTTCTTCCGAGGGTTTGATCGGGTAGCGCAAGTCAGCATTGCTCCCCGTTACGCTTAGGTGGCTCTCGAACTGGAAGTGCCTCGACATCCAGCTCTTATCCGGATCACGTCCGTTCTTATAATCCTTTGTAAAGCCGGTACTCATCGGCCAGTCGCTCAGAAAATCCGCTGCAATGCTGGTGATTACCTTGGCTTTAGAGAGATCGTAGGAGGGGAACACCCATTCCCCGAAGGACCGTTTGTTGGCCTCTCTTATGGCCGAGAAAGAAACCGGGTCGTAAACGATGTGTTGAAGATCCCCACCTTGCCGGGTGTTATTTGTGTCTTCCCCGGACCCTTCATCCTTTTCGCCTTCCTTTTGATCGCTGCTTTTCCCGTATGCCTCACGGAGTTTGCCGATCGCGGCCTTTGTGGACGGACTGATCACGGTTTGACTAAGGATCCGGATCGTTCCCCCGGCTTCTGCTATTTCTTTCAGTTTTGCCGGGATCTCCTGGTCGACCGTATCCCAATCGGTCTCTTCCCCATTCTTCAAAGGGTTCTGAAGCCTTTGCGAGTCATAGAGGGAGAGGAGGGAGGAATTTACCCGGGCATTGACCCCGCCCTGGTTCAGACCGAAATAGTCGTTACCCTTGAGGAATATTGGGCGTCCTTCACGGGTCTTGACCAAAACACTTGCGAAATCATTTCCATCGTAGTACGTGGATGCGTACCAGTTCGGGACCCCCGGGGTTACTTCCTCCGGTTTGTTCACGTAAGGAATAGCCTTGTTCACAGGTGTTTCGCAAGCCGCCACAGTGGCAGCGGACAAGCTGAACCCGAGGAACTTGAGGAAGTCCCGTCGGCCTGTCACCGATTCATTTTCCCCTTGACTTGCAAGGAAATCCTGGGTTTCCTGGGTTTCGGGAAATTCATCATGGGCCGATGGATCGGCTTCCACACCCTTTTCCTTTTCCTCTATATCTTTCCAGTATGTTCGGTCTAGACTCATATATAAAGCGTGCTTGGGACTAGTAGTGGCACTTGATGCACTCCCATCCCCCCAATTCTCTTACCGTGATCTTCTCGTCCTTCAAGTGCTTTTTCATCAACTCGTCGGGCATCCGCTTTTTTACTTCCTCGTAGTAACCATTGTCCGCCAATTCGACTTCTGTGTTTTGATGGCAATCCAGACACCAGCCCATGGTCAGTTTCGCATGTTGTTTGGCCACCCCCATTTCTTCGATCTTTCCATGGCATTCCTGACATTCAAGTTCGGCCACTTCAACGTGTTGGGAATGGTTGAAATAAGCGAAGTCCGGTAGATTGTGGACCTTGACCCATTTGACCGGCTTCGTTTCTCCGCTGTAAGTGCGGGTTTTCGGGTCGAAACCGGTGGCGGCATAAAGTTTTTTGATCTCTTCTTTTCCGGTGTTGGGCCCCTTGTCGATCTGTTCGTGGCAATTCATGCAAAGGCCGGCGGAGGGAATGGTGGCGTGGCGCCCTTCATCCGCTCCAACATGACAATAAACACAGGCTATATCATTTTTGCCCGCGTGAATATCGTGGGGGAATTCAATGGGCTGCTTGGGTTGATAGCCTTGGTAAACGCCGATCTGCATTAAGGCGTCCCATCCAGCTTTGAGGAGGACGATCACCACGATGAGGCCGATAAAGCCCGTAAGGGCTTTGTGACGGTTCATCCAATCCCCGATCCGCGTAGAAACGGGTTCGTAAACGGGAGGCGAACGCCCTTCCTGATCCCTTACTGCCTCCTGGAGGGAACTTCTTACACTGTTCAGGGAAAGGATCACTACAAGGAGGAGGGTTCCAATGATGATCCAAAGCAGCGTGTTATCCCCTTCGGTCTTTTTTGCAGCAGGCTTTCCTCCTTTGCTCTTCTGGGTCACCTCCTTTTTCGGGGGTTCGTAATTTTCGACGTAATCCAGGATGGCATCGATCTCCTTCTTGTTTACCGCTTGGGCATTCATCATGCCGTACTTCGGCTTCCACTTCGCCACCATCTCGTCCACGTAGTCATTGCCCATGTCCGCGACCCTACGTGGTTCCTGGACCCATTGGTAAAGGAGTTCCTCATTGCCTTCCCATCGGCCCCTGACCCCTGCAAGTCCTGGCGCGGCCTTTTCTTCTTCGGTAGGAGTGTGGCAGGTCTGGCAGTTGTTCTCGAAGAGTTTCTTTCCGTTGAGCCCGTCATCCTGAGAAAAGCCCAATAAGGGAAAGAAAAAGAGGACCGGGATGAAAAGGTGGGCTTTTAACATCGAGAAGAAAGGCATTGCTGACTTCCCATGCTTCCTTGAAGAGTCTGCACCGGCCGGGGCCATATCAAAGGGTTTCGGTCTTGAAAGGCTTTGTTGGGCCGCAAATTTAGGATAAACATCCTTTCACGGTATAGGTATGGGTATTCCCCTTGCAATTTAAAACTGTTCTAAATTGTTTTTTTGTGTCCGACACACAGGGAAATATGGAAAAAGCTCAAGAATGGTCTTGCCAAGTTTTGGATCCGGCGATCTCAGGTGCGCTTTTGTCGAGCTGTTACACCGGGATGACCTTTCTGGACCTTTCTTTTCTTCTATTTTTGACCCGATATGCTGTTTTTCTTATCGGTAAAAAGGGGGGTTGTTGCTCTATTGCTGCTTTCGGTGAACCTCCCCGGAATGGCTCAGGAGAAAGAGAGCTTCTGGTGGTTCTCCGGGTCGAGCTCGATAGGGGGCCTTGAGGATTCTGCCGGTATTGACCGGGTTCTCCGGGATTCCGTTAAAGGCGGGGATAGGGCTTCGAAAGGTCGCCTCGTGTGGATCAGTGAGACCGGTATCGATTCCCTCATCCGAAAATTTCAACGGATCAATAAAAAGCGACCGATCCTTGAGGGGTACCGCGTTCAGATCTTTTCGGGAAGCAGAGAAAAGGCGGAAAAGGTTAAATCCCGGTTTCTTGAGGAATATTCCGGGATCCCTGTGCACAATGAATGGAATCCTCCGACCTTCCAGATACGGGTCGGGAATTTCCGTACGCGGCTGCAAGCCGAACGCTATCGCCAAAAGATCCTTGGCGACTTCCCCAACGCTTACATTGTTAATGCCACGATCGATCTGCCCCAATACGGGAATCCGGGAACCGAAAAGGGGGATCCTGAAAAATAGGGGGGAAGAAGAAAGCGCGGTTCGATCGCGTTTTAGAGTGTTTGTTTTACTTCCACTTCCTCAAAGGCCTCGATCTGGTCACCGGGCTTGATGTCGTTAAAATTGGCAATGTTCAGACCGCATTCGTAGCCCGAGGAGACTTCCTTGACGTCATCCTTGAATCGTTTCAAGGACCCTAGCTCTCCCGTGTGGACCACAATGCCATCCCGGATCACCCGGACCTTGGAGTTTCGGGCGATTTTTCCATCGTTGACGTAACAACCCGCGACCGTCCCAACTTTCTTGACGTTGAAGGTGTCCTTGATCTCGGCGGTCCCTTTGATCTTTTCTTTGATCTCCGGGGAGAGCATCCCTTCCATGGCGGCCCGGATCTCTTCGACCGCTTCGTAAACGACCGAATAGAGCCTGACATCCACTTTTTGCTTATCAGCCAGTTTCCGGCTGTGGGCGGACGGTCGGACCTGGAAACCGACGATGATGGCGTTGGAGGCGGCTGCCAGCAGGATATCCGACTCGGATATCTGCCCCACGCCCTTGTGGATAATGTTGATCTGGATCTTCTCGGTGGCGAGTTTCAGCAATTCGTCGGAGAGGGCCTCTACCGAGCCTTGTGCGTCTGCCTTGACCACCAGGTTGAGTTCCTGGAAATCGCCGATCGCAAGTCTGCGACCGATCTCGTCGAGGGTGATCTGTTTCTGAGTACGGACGCCTTGTTCCCGTTGGAGCTGCTCACGCTTGATCGCGATCTCCTTGGCTTCCCGTTCATCCTCCAGCACATTGAACTGATCCCCGGCGCTCGGTGCACCGTTCAGGCCCAACACCTCCACGGGATCGGAAGGTCCTGCTTCTTTGACTTCCTGACCCCGCTCGTTGTAGAGGTTCTTTACCCTTCCGCTATAGATCCCGGCCAACAGAATGTCCCCGATCTTCAGGGTCCCGTTCTGGACCAGGACCGTACAAACGTAACCGCGCCCCTTGTCCAGAGAGGCTTCGATGACCACGCCATTGGCGTACTTGTTCGGATTGGCCTGGATCTTCATGAACTCGGCCTCCAGCAGGACCTTCTCCAGGAGGTCGTCGACCTTCTGGCCCTGTTTGGCTGATATCTCTTCGCACTGATACTTGCCGCCCCATTCCTCTACCAGGATGTTCTCCTTGGCGAGTTGTTCTTTGACCCGTTCGGGGTCGGAATCGGGTTTATCGACTTTGTTTATGGCGAAGACCATGGGAACCCCGGCCGCCTGAGCGTGATTAATGGCCTCTTTGGTCTGGGGCATTACATTGTCGTCAGCTGCTATCACAATAATGGCAACATCCGTGAGTTGAGCGCCCCTCGAGCGCATGGCCGTAAAGGCTTCGTGACCCGGGGTGTCGATAAAAGAGATCTGTTTCCCGCTGTTCAGGGTCACATTGTAGGCTCCGATGTGCTGCGTGATGCCTCCTGCTTCACCGGCAATGACGTTTTCCTCCCGGATATAATCCAGAAGTGATGTTTTTCCGTGGTCCACGTGACCCATTACGGTCACGATCGGGGGGCGGGATTCCAGTTCCTCAGGATCGTCCTCTTCTTCCTGGATGGCCTCCTGGACCTCGGCACTGATGAACTCCACTTCGTATCCGTATTCCTCGGCGATGAGGGACAAGGTCTCAGCGTCCAGACGTTGGTTGATCGAGGCGAAGATCCCCAGCGACATCAGCGAGGAGATCACCTCGTTGGCACTGGTGTCCATCATACTTGCCAACTCGGCCACTGTGACGAATTCGGTGAGCTTGAGCTTCTTCTTTTCCGCCTCTTCCTGTTTGCGTTTTTCCTCTTCCTTTTCACTGATGGCCTGTCGTTTGGCCCGTCGTAGCTTGGCTGCTTTTGATTTTTTGCCACCGCCGAGTTTTGAAAGGGTCTCCTTGATCTCCTTTTGGATGTCCTCTTCGGAGATCTCTTTTTCCTTCTTGCCTTTCTTCTTGCTCCCCTTCTTTTTCTTTTCCTGCTCTTTCTCTTGGGATTTAGAGGGTTCAGCGCTGTCCACGTCCACCTTCCTGATCCGCTTCCGTTTCCGTTTCTTCCGCTTTTGGTGCAGGTTATCCCCTTTCTCCGAGGAAGAGGCCACGGGATCGTTGCCTTTCTTTTCGGAGGGGAGGTTGATCTTTCCGACGACAGTGGGTCCGGACAACTGTTCCTTTTCGGTGTTTTGTTGTTCCTGGCTTTCTTCCTCCTTTGTGCCCTGATCGGAGCTCTTCTCTTCCGCTGATGACGCTTCTGATTCGGTCTTCGTGCTCTCCTCGCTGGTACCGGGATCAACCGCCTCCTGCTCGGGGGTCTCATCCTCTGTGGGGGCGGCTTCTTTATCAGCTGCTTCAGCTTCTTGCTTTTTCCGCGGTGTAGGTTTTGTCTTTTGATTGATGGAGGAAAGGTCTACTTTACCGACCACGTTCACCTGGTCGGAGGAGGATCCGGCTTCTTCCTCTTCGCTCTTTTCTTCTGTGCTGGGCGGAGCTTTTTCCCCTTCTTCCTCCTCGCTACCTTTTTCCTTGGTAGTAAATAATTGCTCTCCTTCTTCCGCTTCCTCTTTTTCCTTGGAACGCTCCAGGGACACGGTCTCTTTTTCTTCGCTTTCCTGGTCTTTTACGGATATTTTGGATTCTTCTTTCAGGGATTTTTCGGACTGGAATTGACTCACCAGTAGCCCGTGTATCTCCTCATCGATCCGGGTATTCGGGGTGACCTTGATGTCGTATCCCTGTTCGGAAAGAAAATCCGCGATCGTGGATAGACCGACATTGAGTTCCCGGGCTACTTTGCTTAATCGTTTGGGTTTATTTGCTGCCATAATTCAATGCGATGATTTTAGGATCATCCTTTGAGATCGTTCGTCGAACGATCGCGCGAAGAAAAAAGCCTATTGTTCGAATTCCGCGCTCAGAATATCGACCACTTCATCGATGGTCTCCCGCTCCAGATCGGTGCGCTTTACCAAGTCCTCTGGTTCGAGCTCCAGGACACTCCTGGCTGTATCGCATCCAATGCCACGGAGTTCGTTCAGGATCCATTCATCGATCTCGTCGGAGAATTCTGAAAGGTCCACATCATCGGAGGATCCTTCGGATTCTTCCCGATAAACGTCCACCTCGTAGCCTGAAAGATTGCTTGCGAGCTTGATGTTATACCCCCCTTTGCCGATCGCCATGGATACCTGATCCGGTGAAATATAGACACTCGCTTTTTTGTTCTCCTCGTCGATATCGACATTGCTCACTTTGGCGGGGCTCAGAGCCCTGCTGATCAGGAGCTGGTCGTTGCTGGTCCAGTTTATTACGTCGATGTTCTCATTTCTCAATTCCCGAACGATCCCGTGGATCCGGGAGCCTTTCATGCCCACGCAAGCCCCGACGGGGTCGATCCTGTCGTCGTAGGATTCAACGGCCACTTTTGCCCGTTCACCGGGCTCCCGTACGATCTTGCGCACTGTGATCAGCCCGTCGTAGACCTCCGGTACCTCCAATTCGAACAGGCGCTCGAGGAATTCCGGGGCGGTCCGTGACAAAAGGACCTGGGGATTGTTGTTCTTCATCTCGACCTTGGCCACTACCGCACGAAGGGTATCCCCTTTTTTGAAAAAATCGGAAGGGATCTGCTCGGACTTGGGAAGGATCAGTTCATTGCCCTCATCGTCGAGGACGAGGATCTCGCGCTTCCAGATCTGATAGACTTCCCCGGTGACGATATCCCCCACCTTTTCCTTGTACTTGTTGTAAATGTTGTTCTTTTCCAGGTCGAGGATCCGCGAGGCCAGGTTCTGCCGGAGGGAAAGGATGTTCCTGCGGCCGAACTCGTTGAAAGAGATCTCCTCGGAGGCTTCCTCGCCCACTTCGAAATCCGGCTCGATCTTCTGAGCATCGGATAAGGGGATCTCCTTGTTGGGATCCTCCACTTCCCCGTCGGGAACGACCTCCCGGTTGCGCCAGATCTCGAGATCCCCTTTGTCGATGTTGATGATGACATCAAAATTCTCGTCATCCCCGTACTTTTTTCGCAACATCGAGCGGAACACATCCTCCAGGATGGTCATCATCGTGGGCCGGTCGATGTTCTTGAATTCCTTGAATTCCGAGAAGGACTCTATCAGATTGGAAGCATCCATTTTGAATGAACTATTTAAAAGCGATCACCGCTTTGGTTTCCTTGACCTCATCGAAGCCGATGGTTACCGAGGTCGGTCCCGTTCCTTTTTGGGCTTTTTTCTTGCTGGGGGCTTGTTCGATCTCGAATTCGTTTTCCCCTACGTGCCTGATAACCCCTTTCACCCGTTTGTTGTTCGTGGTCATCACCTTGACCTCGCGTCCCTTGTTCTTAATATATTGTTCCCGCACCCGGAAAGGGTTGCTCAGACCAGGGGAAGAGACCGATAGTTCGAAATCCTCCCCATTCTGTTCAAGGGAGTTCCGGAGCCAACGGTTCAATTCACCGCATTCTTCAACGGAAATGGAATCCATGCTGTCGATCTCGACCTGTATCCGGTTATCATCGGATATTCGGACGTCAACCACGAATTTGTCACTATCCCTGAAGTGCTCCTCCAAAAGTTCCTTTATGTGCGCTTCCGTGATCATCCGGTGAATCCGGGTCTTAGCCAAAAAAAGAGGGGCATGAACCCCCCTTTCCATTCGAAGCCGTGCTTTTTACTATGTGCAAATATAAACAAAAGGAATCGGAACTGGTAAAGGATCGCTGCTCCCTGAGCAGATTTTTCGATCTCTCTGGACCGGGGAGGAGGAGGAACCACTAAGGGCTCGTTTCATCGACACGGATCCCTTCCTCGTACTCGGTCGTTTTTATGACCTCACCCCGTTCGTTGTATTGGATGAGCTCTCCGTGTAGCACATTGTCCTTGTATTCCGCCTCTTTTTTCAGGCTCCCGTTCCTGTACCAACTTTTGAGCTCCCCATCGATCAGGCCCTTTTCGTATTCCACCTCCCGGGCTTTCATGCCTGTTCGGTAAAAGTAACGCCAAGTGCCGTGTTTCTTTCCCTCCTTGTAGGTGCCTGATTTGGTCTTGTACCCTTTTTTATCCCACGATGTCCATTTCCCGTCCTCTACCCCTTCCTCGAATTCACCCCTGTCCTTGATCTGACCGTTGGCGAACCAATGTTCCCATAGCCCGCTCTTCTCACCCTTTTTCCGGACGCCTTGGTATCGTTTTTGCCCGTTCGGGTACCATCCCGTCCACTTCCCGTCCATCATGCCATTGGTGAAATCCCCTTCGTCCTTTTTCTGGCCATTCTCGAACCAGGATACCCAGTGACCCTCTTCCTTGCCTTCCACGAAATCCCCCTCTTGTAGTTTCTGGCCGTTCTCAAACCACCAGGTCCAGTGGCCGTGCTTTTTGTCCGCCTTGTATGGGCCTTTCTTCCATTTGGACCCGTCCTCGTAGAAGAATTCCCAGGTCCCGGTCTTCTTGCCTTTTTTCAGGGACCCTTCACTACGAAGGGTCCCGTTCGGGTACCAATAGCTCCAGTGGCCACTTTGTTCCCCCTCGATGAATTCCCCCTCCATATCCTTCTGGCCCTGCTTGGTGTACCAGGTCCATTTTCCCGTTTTTTTCCCCATGGCATAAGCGCCTTCCACGTTGACCTCCCCGTTCGGGAAATAACGGGTGAGGTCACCGTCCAGCGTATCCCGGGTATAGGACTTCTCCTTCTTAAGGTCTCCGTCGAGATACCAGGTTTTCCATTTGCCTGTTCTCAGATCATTTTTATAGTGTCCCTTTGCCTTCGGCTGACCGGTCACGTACCATGACCGGTAGGGACCGTCCTGAACCCCGTCTTTGAAAGACACTTTCTTGTTCAACGTATCAGGGTCATCGTAGAAGTAAAAGGCCGTTCCGTTCCCGTTTTGGACGCTTTGTTCACCATTGCTTTTCCAGAAAGCCTTCAATCGATAGGTCGTATCCGCTTCAGTACCGTGGTCCTCGATCATCCAGGGATCGCCGTTCCTGTACCAGTATTGCCACTTTCCGGTTTTGCGGTCATTGTGGTAGCGCCCTTTTTTCTTGAGCTGCCCGTTTTCGTACCAGCTCTTCATGAGGCTGTCCTTTTTGTCCATTTTGAAATAGCCCTCGTCCATTTTTTGGCCGGAGCGGTAATAATGGGTCACCTTCCCGTGAAATTTGCCCTTGTGATAATGCGCGACCTCCCGGAGTTGGCCGTTTTGATACCAGTACCTCCATTCCCCCTCTTCCATCCCTTTTTTAAAGGTCCCCTCACGCTTTTTTTGTTCCTCGTCCTCGCTCCAGTAGGTGACGTATTCCTGCTTTTGCCCTGTTGCAGGGGAAGTATAGAAGAGAAGCGGGATGGCCCAAAAAAAAGTGAGCACAAGGGTAAGGACCGCGCTTTTATTTACGGAATGCTCCATCATGGATGCGATAACGAATATAAGGACCCCGTTCTTGTTTTTTTGGAAAAGAGGGTTCTTTTATGAACGATCGATCATGGACTGAAGTTCAAATTTCGATCAGACCGGAATACGGGCTTCGCAACTTGGCTCTCTTCTGTGGCCTTCAACTCCTTTGTCGGGGCTTATCGGTTTTGTATTGTCTCCATTCCTATTTTTGGCGCAAAAAATATGGCCTCTGAAAGAATTGATTCCCCGAATGCACCCGAACCGGTAGGTTCCTACCCCCATGCCCGAAAAGTTGGTGGCTGGCTCTTTTTATCGGGAGTGGGTCCAAGAGAAAAAGGAAATTCCGCCATCCCCGGCGTTGAATTTGACAAAGCGGGCCATGTTGCGCGCTACGATGTGACCGAACAGACCCGTTCCGTATTCCGCAACATCGAGACCATCCTTCGGGACGCCGGGTATCGCTGGGAGGACATGGTGGATATCACGGTCTTCCTCACGGATATGAAGGCCGATTTCAAAGCCTTCAACCAGGTCTACGCCGAGTTTTTCCAGGAACACCGTCCAAGCCGGACGACCATCGAAGTAGGGAGCCTCCCGACCCCGATCGCTGTGGAACTGAAGGTGATCGCTTATGCCGGTCAGGGATGATCGTAGTGAGCGATCATCAGGCCGGCTTTTTCAAGTACTCTTTGAGGACTTTCCAAACATTCCGGGCCACGACCTTGTGGCCCTCGGCTGTGGGGTGAAGACCATCATCCTGCATGAGTTCAGGGTTCGCCCCTACATCCTTCAGAAGGAAGGGAATGAGAGCGGCATCGTTCTCTTTGGCCAATTCGGGGAAGACGGATTCGAATTCACGGGCGTAATCCCGGCCCATATTGGGGGGCACCTTCATGCCGGCAATGATGATCCTGCAGTCCGGATAGGCTCCCCGGACCTTGTCGATGATCCTTTGGAGGTTCTTTTGGGTGGCATCCGGGTCCGTTCCCCGGAGGCCGTCATTGGCACCCAATTCCAGGACAAAGATGTTCACGCTTTGTTGCTTCAGGACCCAATCGATCCGATTCAGGCCACCGGCCGAGGTCTCTCCGCTTAGCCCGGCATTAATGACCTCGTAGGGTAGACCAAGGGAATCGATCCGTTCCCCGATCAGGGCGGGAAAGGCTTCCGATTGCTCGATCCCCGATCCGGCCGTCAGACTGTTCCCGAAGAAGAGGATATGTTTCTTCTCCCCCTGCTGCTCCTTCGCATCCGTTTCCACCGCAGCTTTCTGCCCATGCCGGGTTGCCCTTTCTTCGCTGCAGCCGATCCAGCTTAAGAGGCTGATAAGGAGGAAAAGCGCCGATAAGGGCATGGGTTTTCGTTGTGCTTGATCGAGCATAGGCTACCTTTGGTGTGATGTTGAAAAAATGACCTTTGAAGAATGAACGATCGCCCCCCCTCCAAGGTTGTCCGCAAATATGTTTTTTTTCACGGCGGGGAGCGGATCATCCATAGAATGATCGAATGGCCTTTGATCGGGGGATCCCTTTCACAGGAAGAGTTCTGTAAAACATGACCATGGAGGAAAGCACGAGTGATACGGTCAAGGGACCTGTACTTCAGGTCGAGGGATTGACCAAGACCTTTTCAGCAAGAGAAGAGACCCTCACGGTGTTGAAAGGGGTTGACCTTTCCCTCCGGGCGGGGGATTCTCTTTCTATCGTGGGTCCCTCGGGGAGTGGAAAGACCACACTTTTGGGGCTTTGTGCAGGTTTGGACAGCATTACGCAGGGAAGCGTTCGTTTGATGGGAGAAGCGCTCGAGAATTTGGATGAGGATGAGCGAGCCCGGATCCGCATGGCTCATATCGGCTTCATCTTTCAGGACTTTCAATTACTGGAAACCCTAACGGCCCTTGAGAACGTGATGGTCCCGCTTGAATTGAAGGGGGTACCGGAAGCCCGCAAGCGGGCTCTGGAGCTGCTGGACCGGGTGGGGTTGAGTGACCGGGCTGGCCATTATCCCACTCAATTGTCGGGTGGTGAGAAGCAGAGGGTGGCCATTGCCCGGGCTTTTTCGGGGGAACCTGCCGTTCTGTTCGCTGATGAGCCGACAGGTGACCTGGATGAAGTGACTGGCAGCAAGGTTGAAGAGCTCCTTTTCCGGCTCAATGAGGAGAATCGCACCGCTCTGGTCCTGGTCACCCACGATAAACGATTGGCTTCAAGGACCGACCGGTCCCTTCGCTTGCAGGGTGGTGAAATGGTGCCAGAAGGAGGCGGGAACTGATGAAAGGAAAAGAGCGAGCGGAACAAGGAGGGCGTTGGGGATGGATCCTCCGGATGGCTTTTCGAGATGGCCGGAAAAGTCGCGGTCGTTTGTTCATCGTTGGGGGTGCCGTTATCCTGGGCATCGCTGCGCTCGTCGCGATCCAATCTTTTCGTGTTAACCTTCGGGGGACGATCGACAACGAGGCACGTTCCCTTCTTGGTGCTGACCTCAAGGTCGAGGCTTATCAGCCGTACAAAGGAAAAAAAGCTGCCTTCCTGGATTCCCTTCCGGGTCGGTCAGCCCGGGCGAGGCGCTTTTTCTCGATGCTACGTGATATCTCCACAGGGAAAACGCGGCTCGTCAATGTAAAAGCCTTTGAGTCCCCATATCCCTTTTATGGAGAATTAACCACCGACCCTTCCGCTGCAGCCAAGTCCTACAGGGAAGGCAAAAGGGCGCTTTTGTCATCGACCTTGATGCGTCAGTTCGAAGCCGAAGCGGGGGATTCCATTCAGCTTGGGGATTCCCGTTTTTCGGTAGCGGGGACCCTGGAAAAATTGCCTGGTCAATCCTCATTCCAGTCCTCGGTGGCCCCCGTGGTTTGTATACCCCTGAAACACCTTTCAGAGACGGGTTTGGTCAAAGAAGGTAGCCGGATCCGTTACATCCGTTACTTGAAACATCCGACGGACCGTGATCCGGGCGAAGTGAACAAAAAACTCGAGCCGCGTTTAGAGGAACTGGACTTTGATTTTGAAGCGGTGGAAGGACGGCGCAGTCAAGTGCGGCGTATTATAGACCGCCTTGCGGGCTTTCTCAACCTGGTTGGTTTTACGGCTCTCTTGTTGGGTTGTATCGGGGTGGCCAGTGCCGTTCATATCTATGCCCGGGAGAAGAAACGAAGTGCCGCTCTTCTTCGCTGTATCGGGGCCAGTTCGGCCCAGGCCTTTTATATATACCTCGTTCAGGTGGCCACTGTTGGGGCATTGGGGGCCATCATCGGGGCTTTCCTGGGCACCCTTGTGCAGACTTATTTCCCCGTTCTCTTCGAAGGCTTCCTGCCATTCCAGGTTTCCATGGAGCCGGTGCCGGTGGTGATCCTTTCAGGGGTGGGGACCGGTCTGGTCATGACCCTCCTTTTTGCGATGTCCCCCTTGTTGTCCATTCGTGGAACACCACCCCTGATGGCTCTGGATCCTGAGGCTATGAGCCGTCAAAGAGCGGGTTATTTGGAATGGGGGGTCCGGGTCCTGATCTTCGGGAGCGTTTTCGGTTTTTCCCTTTTACAGCTTGGCGGGCTTTTGGAAGCGCTGGCTTTTACCGCTTTTTTGGCCGTGTTTCTCCTTGCTCTGATCGGTCTCTCACGGGTCGTGGTAAAGGGGTTGCGTTCTGTGCTTCCTTCCCGGGGGAATTTTGCCATCAGGCAGGGGCTGGCGAACCTATACCGGCCCAACAACCTGACGACGGTTCTTATTCTCGCTATCGGCGTTGGTACGGCGCTGATATCGACCATCTACTTTTCCCGGGACATGCTTATGGAACGCCTGAGTATTGCCGACCAAGAGGGTCAGCCAGACATGATCCTCTGGGATATACAACCCGACCAGATCGATAGTGCACAGGCATACCTCGCGAAAAAAGACTTTCCCGTGATCCAAAATGTGCCGGTGGTGACCATGCGGATCCGGTCGGTGAACGGCCGGTCGAGGAAAGCCATCAAGCAAGATAGTACCCTCAATATCGAGGATTGGACCGTGGACCGCGAGTACCGGGCCACTTATCGCGATACGCTTATTGGTACGGAGGATGTCATTGAGGGGGAATGGAACGGAGAACACGAGGGGAGTGGCCCGGTGAAGGTCTCCATTGCCCAGAACATAGCGGAAGAAATGGATCTGTCCCTCATGGATACGCTCGTGTTCAATGTTCAGGGTGCGCTTATGGAGACCGTGGTGGGTAGCATCCGGAAGATCCGCTGGCAAAGGGTGCAGACCAATTTTCTGGTGCTCTTCCCCAACAATGTCCTGGAAAGTGCTCCGAAAACCTATGTGCTGATCACACGTACGGGCTCGAGGGAGCGATCCGCAGAACTTCAACAGAGCATGGTCCGTAAATTCCCCAATATATCGGCGATCGATCTCCATCTTATCCTCGATACCATCAACCGGGTGATCCGCAAAGTATCTTTTGTCATCGGGTTCATGGCCTTTTTCTGCATAGCCACTGGTGGGTTGATCCTGATCGGTTCGCTCGTGATGAGCCGATACGAACGGATGCGGGAAAGCGTGCTCCTCCGGACCCTCGGTGCATCGCGGCGCCAGGTCCTTGCCGTGAACGCGGTGGAATATCTTTCCCTCGGTGCCATCGCTTCTGTTACCGGAGTCCTTTTCTCCCTGCTCGCGGCCCTTTTGTTGGCCTGGTATCAGTTTCAGACCATTTTTGCCCCGACCTTTTTCCCCATCCTCACCATCGTACTGACCGTGTCTTTGGTCACCCTGGTCGTGGGCGTGCTCAATACACGTTCCCTGCTTGGTGAACCACCCCTGGAAGTATTGCGGAAGGAGTAAGGGGAATCCCGGCAGGAACAAGTGGATGATGTGGTGGTGGACGGTGTGCGCGTGGAGTGAAGGATGCCCCATTTCCTTTTATATTTGCAGATCCTCATCATCCAGGGGAGGAGCCGGGAGTGGGAAGCCGGAGGTCGGGGTTTGGACGTGGGAATAACTTTCAGCCCCTCACTTCCGGCCAAATTGTCGATCCCCTTGATAAAGAAGAAAATCACACAATAAGCACCAGAACGGTCATGCAACAATATCCCGAATATGAAGAGCTCGATCTCCCTGCTTTGGAAAAGGAAATGCTAAATGTCTGGGAAAAGGAAGGGACCTTTGAGGAAAGCATTCAAAGCCGGGAGAATGCCAGTTTCTATGTGTTCTACGAGGGGCCGCCGTCCGCCAACGGATTGCCGGGGATCCATCACGTCATGGCGCGGACCATCAAGGACCTTTTCTGTCGCTTCAATACCCTGAAGGGTTATCAGGTCAAGCGAAAGGCGGGTTGGGATACCCATGGTCTCCCCGTCGAGATCAGTGTCGAAAAGGAATTGGGGATCACCAAGGAGGATATCGGGGAAAAGATCTCGATCGCTGATTACAACGAGAAGTGCCGGGAGAACGTGATGAAGTATAAGGACGTTTGGGACGACCTTACGCGGCGGATCGGTTTCTGGCTCGATATGGAGGATCCCTACATTACCTACGAGAACAAGTACATCGAGTCGGTCTGGAACGTCCTCCAGCAGATCTATGACAAGGGCTTGATGTACAAAGGCTACACCATCCAGCCTTATTCCCCCATGGCAGGCACCGGCCTCAGCAGCCACGAGCTGAACCAACCCGGTTGTTACAAAGAGGTGACCGATATCTCGGTGACGGCCCAGTTCAAGGTCGTCCGGGACGAACGTTCCGAATTTCTTTTTGATGAACAGCCCCATGGCGATCTTTTTTTCCTTGCCTGGACCACTACGCCCTGGACCCTGCCCTCAAATACGGCGTTAGGCGTGGGCCCGGATATTGATTACGCCAAGGTCCGCACGTTCAATCGTTACACCGGCCAGCCGATCACCGTGATCCTGGCGGAGGAATTGCTCGGTAAGTGGTTCGATGAAGCTGGTAAAGACCGCCCCCTGGAAGGTCACAAGGAAGGGGACGAACCGATCCCCTATCAGGTGGACGCTTCCTTTAAAGGGTCGGATCTACGGGGTGTCCACTACGAGCAAATAATGCCTTATACGCAGCCTGAAAAGGGAAAGGCCTTCGAGGTCTTGACCGGGGATTTCGTGACGACGGAGGAAGGGACAGGTGTGGTCCATCTAGCGCCGAGTTTCGGGGCGGACGACTTTCGGATCGCATACGAGCATGGCATTGGAGCGCTCACACTGGTGGATGAGCGGGGGCGTTTTACCCCCGAGGTGACCGATTTTGCCGGAGAATATGTCAAGGAGGAGTATTACGGGGACGAGGGGCGGCCGGATGACCGGAAACCGGTGGACGTACGGATCGCGATCAAACTCAAAGAAGAGAACAAAGCCTTCCTGGTCGAGAAATACCAACACAGCTATCCCCATTGTTGGCGGACGGACAAACCGATTCTCTATTATCCGCTCGATTCCTGGTTCATTCAGACCACAGCCGTGAAAGACCGATTGTTCGAGTTGAACAAGACCATTAACTGGAAGCCTGAAAGTACGGGCACCAAGCGTTTCGGAAATTGGTTGGAGAACCTGCAGGACTGGAACCTCAGTCGTTCCCGCTTCTGGGGGATCCCGATCCCGGTCTGGACCACGGAAGACCGCTCCGAACGCCGGTGTATCGGGAGCCTCGAGGAGCTCAAGGAGGCTTGTGAGGAAGCGGTCCGGGTCGGAATGATGGAGCGTGACCCCCTGGCGGGTTTTGAAGCGGGCGACCTCTCTGATGAGAATTATGATTCGATCGACCTTCACCGGCCCTACGTGGACGATATTGTTTTGGTGTCTCCATCCGGGAAGCCCATGTACAGGGAGAATGACCTCATAGATGTCTGGTTCGATTCCGGTTCCATGCCCTATGCCCAGTGGCATTACCCGTTTGAGAACCAAAGGACCTTTGCTGATAATTTCCCGGCGGATCTCATCGCTGAAGGGGTCGATCAGACCCGGGGCTGGTTCTTTACCCTGCATGCCATCGCAGGCATTTTATATGACTCCGTGGCTTATAAGAACGTGGTATCCAATGGGCTTGTCCTTGATAAACACGGCCAGAAAATGTCCAAGCGCCTGGGGAATGTCATCGACCCCTTTGAGACCCTCGATGAACACGGACCGGACGCGACCCGCTGGTATATGTTGACCAATGCCCAGCCGTGGGATAACCTGCGCTTCGATCTCGAGGGGTTGAAGGAGGTCAAGCGCAAGTTCTTCGGCACCCTTTACAACACCTACGGCTTTTTTGCCATGTACGCCAACATCGATGGTTTCCGTTACGAGGAGGAGGAAGTGCCGGTGGAGGAACGCTCTGAGATGGACCGTTGGGTCATTTCTTTGTTGAATACTCTGGTGGAGAAGGTTGACGGATATCTTTCGGATTACGAGCCCACCCATGCAGGGAGGGCCATTCAGGATTTCGTTATCGATGACCTGAGCAATTGGTACGTCCGTCTCAATCGCCGGCGGTTCTGGAAGGGTGCTTACAACAAGGACAAGGTAGCGGCTTATCAGACCCTCTATCGCTGTCTCGAATACGTGGCCATTCTATCCTCTCCTTTCTCGCCCTTTTATATGGACCGATTGTACCGGGATCTCAATGAGGTTACCGGCAAACGGGATCAACGTTCGGTTCACGTGGCTTACCTTCCGGAACCCGAGGAGGAACGTATCGATAAAGACCTGGAGCAGAAGATGAAACTGGCCCAAAAGGTCTCCTCTCTTGTATTGAGCTTGCGTAAGAAGCAAGGGATCCGGGTCCGCCAACCCTTGCGGAAATTGATGGTCCCCGTGTTGGATGAGACCTTTGAGCGTCAGCTCCGGGATGTGGAGGACCTTGTACTGTCGGAGGTCAATGTCAAGGAACTTGAATATATCAAGGATACCAAGGGGGTCTTGGTAAAAAGTGCGAAACCCGATTTCAAAAAACTCGGCCCCAAGCATGGGAAACTGATGAAAGCGCTTTCCAAGCGGATCGAGGCTTTCGATCAGGATGCCATCGCTCAGATTGAGAAAGAAGGACGGATCGAACTGGAGCTGGATGGGGAGACCGTTGAGGTCCTCCGGGAGGAAGTGGTTATCACCTCCGAGGATGTGCCGGGCCAACTGGTTGCCTCAGAGGATAACTTGACCGTTGCTCTGGATATCACCATCGATGAGGAACTAAGACAGGAAGGGATCGCCCGGGAATTGGTCAACAAGTTGCAACACATGCGCAAAGACAAAGGGCTCGAAGTGACCGATAAGATCCGCGTTTCCCTCAAGACGAACGAGGACCTGGACGAGGTCCTCGAGGATCACCTGGATTACATTAAACGGGAGACCCTAGCCGAGGATATTCAACGTTCGACGAACGGCGGAGAGGAAGAGACGATCGAATTGCTTGAGGGGATGAGCACTAAAATTTCTCTCGAAAAATTGTAGTGTTCCACGGCTCAACCCCTTAGATTTGCGCACCTCTGTCAACGGGACCCGAGGAATGTAACCCAAAGTGGCATTTTCCCGTTGTAGATGGGCATAACATCTTAAAATCCTTAAAAAGATGGCGGAAGATCAAAGCAATCGATACTCGGATAAGGAATTGGAAGAATTCCGGGAGATCATAGAAACGAAATTGGAAGAAGCCAAACGCGACCTGGAGCTTTTGAAAGGTTCCCTCGATCATAGCGATGATCACGGGACCAATGATACCTCACCCACCTTCAAGATGATCGAGGACGGTTCGGAAACCTTGTCACGTGAAGAGACGGCACAGTTGGCCTCCAGGCAGGAGAAATTTATCAAGCACCTGGAGGATGCCCTCATGCGCATTGAGAACAAGACGTATGGAATTTGCCGGGTCACAGGGAAAAAGATCCAGAAGGAAAGGCTCAAACTCGTTCCCCACGCCACGCTCAGTATCGAGGCGAAGGAGAAAATGAACAAATAAGCAGTTACGTACGTTTCTCTGCCCGGATAGCGTCGTGCCCCTTTCTTTTGAATGAGGGAGGGATATAGCGCCACCCTGAAAAATTTTCGAGGAGTGAGGAAAGCCTTGTTGACGATCCTTGGGGTCTTGATCCTCGACCAGGGATCCAAAATATGGGTGAAGACCCATATGCGCTACGGTCAATCCTTTGATGTGATCGGGGATTGGTTTCGGATCCATTTCATCGAGAACCCGGGAATGGCCTTCGGAATGGAGTTCGGGGGGGAGTGGGGGAAATTCCTGCTCACCTTTTTCCGGATCGTTGCCGTGGTGATCCTTTGTTATGGCCTTTATCATTTCCAGGGAAAGGGGTCGCCTTCGGGTCTGATCGTGGCCATTTCCCTGATCATTGCCGGGGCCTTTGGTAATATTTTGGATAGTTGTTTTTACGGACTGATCTTTGATTCCAGTACCCCTGGAAAGATCGCCCAGTTCCTGCCGGCTGAAGGGGGTTATGCTGGTTTTTTGCAAGGCCATGTGGTGGATATGTTGTACTTTCCCATGATAAACGGGAATTTCCCGGATTGGTTCCCCTTCTGGGCCGGTGAAAGCTTCGTTTTTTTCCGTCCGGTCTTTAATATCGCCGATTCTGCGATCACGATCGGGATCTTGCTGATCGCGCTGAATCAGAAAAAGTACCTCGGGAGTGGAGAAGAGAAGGCGACGGATGAAGCGAATAACTCGGGGACGGAAGCGGAGGAACCCGAGCTTCGTGAGAACACGGATAAAAAGACCGAGAAATCGCCGGAATAAAGCCCCTGGTTGTGAAGGGTTCACATCATGCGGACCGATGCTCCGATACTGCTCTTTGATGGGGTTTGCAACCTCTGCAACGGGACGGTCCAGTTCCTTATCAAAAGGGACCGGGAGGGAAAATTCAAATTCGCTTCCCTGCAGTCCGATGTTGCCAAGGAACTGCTCAAAGCGTACGGTCTTTCCCCCGATGCTTTCGACTCCTTTGTCTACCTCAAGAACGGCCGAAGTTACCAACGGTCCACTGCGGCCTTGCATGTGCTCAAGGACCTCGGGGGCCTTTGGAAGTTATTTTATGGCTTCATCATCCTGCCGGCCCCTTTTCGTGACTTGGTCTATAACCTTATAGCCCGGAACCGGTACCGCGTTTTCGGAAGAAGGGACAGCTGTATGATCCCGACCCCTGAGCTGAAGTCGAGGTTCCTGGATAATGGGGAAAGTTAGTGGGTGGGCAGGTGAGATGGGGTTATGAGTTGGGTGGACCCGGTCCAAACCCATGTTGCTTCATTCCGCCATTCATGCAATGTAGGTTCAAAAATATATATTTATCACTGTGAAAAAACAGTGATAAATATATAATTCCAGGAAGTCCTTGGGAAAGGAAGGTTCGGGATTTAAAGCGGGCTCACTTTCTCACCTATACATCTGCTCCCCCCATCGATCACGGTGACCAAGCTCACACCTCACCCCGGAACTGACCCAGAAAGCGCACGTCATTGTCGAAGAAGAGCCGAAGGTCCGGAATACCATATTTTAGCATGGCGATCCGTTCGACTCCCATCCCAAAGGCGAAGCCCGTATAGCGTTCGCTATCCACCCCGCAATTTTCCAGCACGTTGGGGTCGACCATCCCGCAACCCAGGATCTCCATCCAATCCTTTTTCCCGTCCTTCATCCAACCCACGTCCATTTCTGCGGAGGGCTCGGTAAAGGGAAAAAAGGAGGGTCGGAAGCGCACCTCTGCCTGGTCACCGAACATTTCCCGTACGAAGAAGAAGAGGGTCTGTTTTAAGTCGGCGAAACCGACCCCTTCGGCCACGTAGATCCCTTCGATCTGGTGAAAGGCCGGGGAATGGGTGGCATCGCTGTCGCAACGGAATACCTTCCCGGGGGATATCACCCTTAAAGGTGGGGGGGCTTTCATGAGTTCCCGGATCTGGACGGTTGAAGTGTGGGTGCGGAGCACGACGTCAGGATCCCTCTCCACAAAGAAGGTGTCTTGCATGTCCCGGGCCGGATGGTCGGGGGGGAAATTGAGGGCCGTGAAGTTGTGCCAGTCGTCCTCGATCTCCGGTCCCTCTGCGATGGTGAAACCGATCCTCGAGAGGATGTCGATGATCTTGGTGCGAACGATAGAAACGGGGTGCTGACTTCCCGGGGGGGTCTCCCCAGCCGGCCGCGTCAGGTCATAGTTGCCCTCCTCCTGTTTGGCCGCTTTTTTAAAGTGTTCCTGCCAAGCTTTTACCTTTTCTTCCGTGCGCTTTTTGAGCTGATTGAGGGACTGCCCGATGACCTTTTTATCCTCGGGCGCTACTTCCTTGAATTGCCGGAACAATTCGTTCAGGATCCCTTTTTTGCCGAGATAATGGATCCTGATCCGTTCGAGCTCCGCATCATCGCTGGGATGGATGTGTTCAACCTCCTCATGGAGTTCTTCGATCCGTTGCTTTAGGTCCGCCGTCATGGTCTTTGCAAGATTATCGGGTCCCGACCGAAGTTCTAAAGAGAGCCCCCAATTATCAGCACGAACGCCGGGACCGGGACTTAAGTGGGGACAACAGGGCGGTCCTCAATCCGTCACCAATTCCATTTCCATCTGCACATCCTCCACCGGCCGGTCGTTCTGATCCGTCTCTAAGGCCGCAATGGAATCGATCACGCCCAACCCTTCGACGACTTCCCCGAAACAGGTGTACTGCCCGTCCAGGTGCGGGGCCCCGCCCTTTGATGTATAAACCTCGACCTGTTCTTCAGAGAAGGAGAAGGTTGCCTTGTCCCCGTATTTTTGGGTCACCAGGGAATCAAGCCGCTTTTCGATCCGCCCGGTCGCAGCCTTGTCATTGCTTCTGCGGGCTTCTATGTAACGCTTACGGAGCTCCGGGTTCCCCTGGAGCACCATTTCTTTGAAACGCTGTTTTCTTTTTCTGTCCCTTTGTTCCTCCATTTTCTCCAGTTTCGAGGCGGAATACGTTTTGCCCTGGACGATGAAGAACTGGCTCCCGTTGGACCGACGCTCCGGGTTTTGTCGGTCTCCCTTTCGGGCAGCTGAAAGCGCTCCCCTTTTGTGAAAGTTCTCTTTCCGTATCTCCGCCGGCAACGTATAGCCGGGATCGCCCATCCCAAGCCGTTTTTCGGAAGGTGCGTTCCGGGATTCGGGGTCTCCGCCCTGGACCATGAAACCAGGGATCACACGGTGGAACAAGAGACTGTCGTAAAAATCCTCCTGAACGAGTTTGATAAAATTCTTTCGGTGCCGGGGCGTATTCTTGTAAAGACGGGCCAGCATGTTCCCGAAGCGGGTCTCGATCCGTACAAGGGTGTCGTATTTTTCCCTGGGATCATCCCTTTCGGGGCCCTCCTCCTTCCGGATCCCGGAATGGTTGGCTTCAACGGTCCGGTCTCCCCCTTCATTTTTCTGATCCCCGTTCGTACAAAAAGACAACCCGAATGCAAAAGGGATCGTCATAAAAAAGAGGAGGATACGATCGATATTAAAAGTCTTGATCATCGGAATCTTTTAAATTTGCAGGATTGTGGGGAAGAACGAGTGAGCTAATTTAGCAAAAAGCATCAATCTCATGAAGGATATCAGGATTACAGCGCCTTTCGGGCTGCTCACCGCCATTCTTGCGTTGGGTGTGGTCGGATGTAACAAAGAGAAGGACACCATTGCCGAGATCACTGTTCAGGACCAGCAAGAAGAGAATGTATCCGGGGCGCTCGTCCATGTTTTCGGAGAACCTTCCGATACGGCATTTCAGAACAAGGAGATCCGGATCGATCGGGAGAAAAAGACCGGCACCAATGGCAAGGCCAAATTCAATTTCACGGAGCTCTTCAAAAAAGGTCAGGCGGGCTTTGCCGTCCTGGATGTCGAGATCACTGTGGATACCTTCAAGATCGACGGCTTCATCAAGGTGAAGGAAGAGCAAAAGAACACCAAGACCTTCACCCTTGAGTGAAAGGGGCGAAGTAATCCACGATCGCTTCCTTGATCAGATGGTCCTGCTCTGCGCGGCTTAAAGGAGGCAGGGCTTCTCTCTTTTCAAAATGGGGCCATCCGTCCTTATCAAGCCCCGTTCTACGATAGTACCCGTAAGGTTCCAGGAGTGTACATATGGCGATGTGCATGAGGTTGACCTTCTCGTCCTTTTTAAAATTGTCCGGCCCTCGTCCGAGTTCCTGAACCCCGATCAAAAAGAGCACGATCTGAAGGTCCGGTTCACCACCGGTCCATTCCCCTACCTTTTCTAAGGTCTTTCGGTATTTTTGTTCCAACTCAAAGTCCACCTTACAAATATAGGAGGCAAAGTAGCTCTGCTGAAAAGGCGGAGCCCTGACCGATGGTCCTGAAGAAAGCATTTGAAAAGAAACCTGGACAAAAAGATCGATACATGATCTGTGTTATCGCCCGATCCTATCCCCTGATCCTTCTTTCCCTCTTACTTGCATGTGGTAGCCCTCCCGATCATGAACAGGAGACGGGTGCCCGGCAGGAGGAACTGAAAAAGGATAGCGCGGTGGCTCCTTCGTCCCCCGCAAAAAAGCTGGCCCGACAAGTGATCGAGGCTATGGGTGGAATGGAGCAATGGGAGAAAACCCCCTATCTGACCTGGAACTTTTTCGGTCGGCGGACCCATTACTGGAACAAGAAAAAAGGCCTTTCGAGGATCGAGGTGCCCCATGACAGCCTGATCCTTCTACTGGACCTTCAGGCGGATACAGGGCAGGTTTATCGCAGGGGCCAAAAACTCACTTCGCCCGATAGCGTGAAGCGCTATTTGGAACTCGGCCGCAAGATCTGGGCCAATGATTCCTATTGGTTGTGTATGCCTTTCAAGTTATTGGATCCCGGGGTGAAGCTGGCGAAGATCGGGAGGGATACGACAAAAGCCGGAGAAGAGGCTGAGGTTTTGGAAGTGACCTTTGAGGATGTTGGCTACACGCCCCAGAACAAGTACCATGTTTACGTGGATCCTCAGACCAATTTGGTGATACAATGGGATTTTTACAGGAAGGAGAATGATAAAGAGCCCACCATGGTGACCCCTTGGACCGGTTATGAAACTTACGATGGGATCCGTTTGGCCAGTGGTCGGGGGGAACATGAACTAAGCGGGATCGCTGCTCCTGAGAACTTCGAGGAAGGTCTCTTCAAGCAGCCCTGAGTGCCTGGTAGAAAGAGCGGGCGACCCGGATGATGAGGGCAAACCCTCAGAAGGTATGGGGAAAGATAGGGAGGTTATTCTTTGCCTTGGGTCGCGGAAGCTTCGTCCCCTTTTTCCGGGGTGGCCTCATCAGCCGGGAACACCTTGTAGCTGTATGTTTCCATGATCAGGTTCGCGAGCAGGTTCCTGCAGGCCTTTTCGACCTTTTCCCGCGCTTCATCCTCAGATGCGGCATCGAGTTCCACCCGGATGTGTTTTCCGATCCTCACGTCATCGATGTCCTTGATCCCTGCATTTTCCATGTTCCGGGCCACGGTCTTTCCCTGGGGGTCCAAAAGGGCCTCCTGGGGCATCACATCGATCTCGGCTTTGAACTTCATGGAGTTGGGATATTTGATAGCGAGGGAGCAAATATAGCAACCCAAGGTGGCTCCCCTCCGTTTCAGCCAAGGTTTTTCTGCCACTTATTGCGGAGAAAAACGGCGATCCCGTTCATTAGAAAGGTGATGCCGAGCAATACCAGAATACCCGCTGCGGCGTTTATCGTAAAACCGTGTTGAGGTCGGGATACCCAATTGAAGATCTGAATGGGAAGGACCGTGAACTCATCCATCGGGGATCGTGGGGTAAAGGGTACGTAAGCAAGAGCGCCAATGACGATCAGGGGGGCGGTCTCTCCGATGGCCCGGGATATGGCCAGGATAACCCCGGTCATGATCCCTCCGAAGGAAGCCGGCAGGACCTGGGTCCGGATCATTTGCCACTTGGAGGCCCCCATGGCCCGGGCGCCGTCCCGTATGGAGTCCGGGACGGCTCGTATGGCCTCCCGGGTGGCAACGATGATAATGGGAAGGATCAACAGGGCCAGGGTCAGACTACCGGCCAGAATGCTCCCGCCAAAATTCATAATGCGAACGAATATCTCGAGGCCGAGCAGGCCGTATATCACGGATGGAACGCCCGCCAGGTTGGCGATATTGATATCGAGAAAGCGGTTCAACCAATTGTTTTTCCCATATTCCTCCAGATAGATCCCGGCCCCGACCCCCAAAGGGAAAGCAAAAATGGTGGTGAGGACGAGCACCCAGATCGTTCCGTGCCAGGCGGTCAGAATGCCTGAATCCTCGGGATTTCGAGAGGGGAGACTCGTTAAGAATGACCAGTCGAGCCGTTCCAGTCCTTCAAAAAGGATGCTCCCAATGAATATGAAGAGGGTGATGACGCCGATCAGGGTGCAACACACCCCGATGACTTGAAAGGTCTTGTCCTTGAGCTTATTGATTTGTTCCCTACTCATAGGATTCCCGGTATTTGGCCCGGATCCAATAACTAATGTTGTTAAGGATGAAGGTGAACACGAATAGGGTGATCCCGGCCGCGAAGATCGTTTGGTATTCGATCGTGCCGTGGGGTACATCCCCGGTACTTACCTGAACGATATAAGCCGTAATGGTTTGCAGAGGGACGGTGGGGTCCATTGTCAGGTTGGGTTGCTGGCCCGCTGCAATGGCCACGATCATGGTCTCTCCGATCGCCCGTGATATGGCCAGGATGATGGAGACGACGATACCTGAGGAAGCGGCCGGGACCGTCACTCTGAAACCGGTCTGCAAGCGCGTTGAGCCCATCGCAAAAGAGGCCTGCCGCAGGTCGTTCGGAACCGCGTAAAGGGCGTCCTCGCTCAGGGACGATACGAAGGGGATGATCATGATCCCCATGACCAGTCCCGCGGATAAGGCATTGAATCCCGCAATGTCCGGAATGAAGCCTTTCAGGAAGGGTGTGACCACGGTTAGTGCAAAAAAGCCGTAAACGACCGTGGGAACGGCTGCCAGGATCTCAAGGAGGGGCTTGAGCGTTTTTCTAAAAGTCCTGTTCGCATATTCACTGAGGTAGATCGCAATGATGAGCCCGATGGGCATGGCGACCGCAATGGCAATGCTGGTCGTAAGCAGGGTGCCTGATAACAGCGGGAGAATACCGAAGTGCTGATCCGTGAACAGGGGGGTCCACTGCGTGTCGGTCAGGAATTCGAAAAGGGAAACTTTTTGGAAAAAAGCAAAGGATTCGATCAGAAGGACCAGGATGATCCCGAGCGTAGTCAGGACCGTAACGGCCGCACAAGCGAAGAGGAATTTTTCAACGAGCCATTCCACGGGCCGGCTTCTCGTCCGGCTCAGGGAAGGGACCTCAACGGACCGAAAAGCGCTTTTTTGGCTTTCTCTGCCCAATTCCTCGCAAGAATTCAGCTCTGACCTTTGGCAATGCCTGCGAATTCGTTAAAGCGGGATAGCTCTTCCTCGTATTCCTGCTCCTTCAGGGGAACATAACCCGCGTCTTTGCTCAATTCAGCGGCATTATTAAGATAAAAGTGGACAAATTCCTGCACGGGCTTCTTTTGCGCAGAACTTTTGCGGACGTAAATATACAAAGCCCGGGAAAGGGGCTTGTAAGTGCCTTTCTTCACCGTTTCGAGGGTGGGCTTGACCCCCCCTTCTCCGGCATCCAGGGGCGTAAGCTGAAGCTTATCAGCATTCTCTTCGTAGTAGGCCAGGCCCACGAAACCCAAGGCATCCTTGTCAGTCGATATCCCCTGTATCAGAACATCATCATCCTCACTGGCGGTGTAATCTCCCCGGCTTTTTCCGCTTTTTCCAACGATCGCTTCCGTAAAGTAATCGTAGGTACCGGAAGCCGTACCGGGCCCATATAGGTTGAACTCCCGGTCCGGCCAACCATCCCGTATCTGGCTCCATTTTTTGATGGTCTCCTGAGCTTCCGGCTCCCAGACGGTCTTTAACTCTTCGACCGTGATCGTATCGACCCAGTCATTCTCTGGATGCGTGAGCACAGCGATACCGTCGTAAGCAACGGATAGGCGGAGGTATTCGATCCCGTTTTTCTTGCATTTTTTCTTTTCTGTCGGACTGATCTTCCGGGAAGCATCGTTGATGTCCGTTTCACCCCGGATGAACTTCTTGAAACCACCGCCGGTCCCGGAGAATCCGACGGTGATCCGGGCATCGGATTCCGAACGGTATTCCTCGGCAACGGCTTCCGTAATGGGATAAACGGTGCTCGACCCGTCGATGCGGATCCGGTTCTTGGATCCCCCACCACCGCAACTCCATAAAAGGCATGCAGTAAAGATGATCGCAAGTCCTTGTTTCATTGGTCTTTGAAATTTCATGGTTTCATCCGCCGGCTTGCTGCGGTAAAGGTAAATCCCCTATTGGGGATGATTCCCTGAGGGATGTTAAATTTTTATTAACGATCCCCAAAAGGCCGGATTTACCCTTTTTAGGGAATGTCCGCAAGGGTTCTTTTAAAATTCCGGCCAATATGCTCCGTTACCTGTTAACAAATGCCCATACGGCCCCCCGGTACTGATCCATTACGTTTGGATCCTGTATTAAAAGCGAATACCCATGATCGTTACGGCTCTACTGTCCCATCGTTCGATACTTTTCGGGTGTGCCTCGGCCGCTTTACTCTTCCTTTTTCTTTTGTTCGCCCCCCTTATCAGTGTGGGCCAGAATAATGGGTCCTCGACCGGAACGCGGGTTTACTGGCGGAATGGGCTAAAGGTCGAGGATATGCAAGGGGTCTATAGCATCGGATTCGGGGGACGGCTCATGCAAGATTGGGCCCTTTTTTATCAGGACGAACGAAGCGAGGAGCTGTACGGAAATATTCAGGCGGGTACGGAGATCCGACGTGCCCGCTTTTATAACAAGGGCGATCTCTATGATGGGAGCATTTCATATAAGCTTCAGTTCGATTTTGCCGGAGGAGAGGCTGATCTGAAGGATGCTTACATGGCCGTGCCTGAGATACCGATCGTGGGAACTTTCAAGGTGGGGCATTACAAGGAGCCCTTTGGCTTGGAATACCTCACGAGCAGTAAGTATATCACCTTTATGGAGCGTTCACTGACCCAGGCTTTCGTGCCAGGTCGAAATGCCGGCGCCTCCTTTTCCAATGCGACGAGCAATAAAAAACTCCGTTGGTCGGCCGGGATCTTTAAGATCACGGATGATTTTGGTACTTCCTCACGGCTTACCGATGATCAATATGACCTGGTCGGACGCCTTTCCCTTACCCCGATCTACAAAGGAGATGGGAGGACTTTGCTCCATGTCGGTGTTGCGGGGCGCTATCAAAACCCGGTAAAGGATGAGATAGCCATGGGATTCGGGCCCGCCGCCCATTTGGCGGATGACTTCATGCGGATCGAGATGGACGCGGTGGAGGAGAATTTTTATTCCGCTGGGGAATTGGCCCTTGTTACCGGACCCTTCTCTTTTCAGGGGGAATTCACGATGAACAATCCCACGATGTCGGATGGGCGTAAGTATACAAACATGGCTTATTATGTCATGGCTAGCTTCTTTCTTACGGGAGAGCATCGGAACTACGACCTTGGGGATGGTGCTTTTGGTCGCGTTTCTCCCCATCAGGATTTCCATCCCCAAAAAAAGGGTATGGGAGCCCTGGAACTTACAGCTCGTTTTGCTTCCGCTGGTCCGGATGATGGGATCGCGGGAGGGACGGACATGTGGAATGCCACAGGGGGGCTGACCTGGCACCTGAACCCGGTCACGAGGCTTATGTTCAACTATGTACATTCCGCACCTGACGGTCGTGGAACCGCTGACATTTTTCAATCCCGCGTTCAGATCGATTTTTAAGGACCGTTTGAGATCTGTAATCGGATCCTTGAAAATTCGGTCTGTGCGTTCGAAAATGGTTCACGCAGCGATAGCAGAGCAGATAAAAAGACCGTAATGATTTTTCTGACAAATACTTATGAATTGGTTGGCGGATCGTTTGGTGGCACAAGGTCAAAAGCCGTAATTTAGGGGCAGGCACTCCATAGGAAGGTGCCTCGATTCAGGTGGTGACCTGTAAGGGGTCCTTTAAAACTTTGAAAAAAGAAGATCATGGAAGTACAGAACAAATTGGCTGTTGTGACCGGTGTCAGTAAAGGGATCGGCAAAGCGACCGTACAGGCTTTGCTGGATAACGGTGCCAAAGTGGCCGGATGGGGACGTAATTCACCCGATATCGAGCACGATCACTTCTTCTTTTGCCAAACGGATGTGACGGACCTTGAATCGGTGGGACAAGCCTACGACCGGACAGTCGAGCATTTCGGGAGTGGTCCCGACATCCTCGTCAACAACGCGGGTCTCGGATATTCGGGTCCAATGGAGGAAATGCCGGTGGATCAGTGGAAGCAGATGTTCGATACCAATGTGCACGGCATTTATTACTGCAGTAGAAAAGCCATTCCCGCCATGAAGGAAAAAGGCGGCGGCCACATCATCAACATCGGGTCCATTGCCGCTACCGGTGGTGTTGCCGAAATGGCCGGTTATTGTGGCACAAAACACGCGGTCCGCGGCATTTCTCGGGCCCTCTTCAAAGAGGTGCGTTTCCACGGCATCAAAGTGACCTGTGTGAACCCCGGTTCTGTCCAAACGGATTTCTTCAGCAATATCGAGGGAGCGGATGCCCATGACAAGATGATGAAGCCTGCGGATATCGCCGGCTCCCTGATCGATCTGCTCCGATCCGGTGAGAATTATCTGCCCTCGGAGCTGGAGGTGAGGCCGTTAAAGCCGAAATGATAGGGAGCGTTCCTTGCGGGCCTTCATCGAACCGCTTCAGTCCAGTCCCCAAATATCCCCTTCCAGGATCTCGAGGAGGTGCCCGTCGGGGTCCCGGAAATAGAAGGACTCTTTGCTCCCGTTCTGCCAGTGGTGGGTTTGTTCGATGGAGATACCCAGCTCCCTTATTTTCTCCTTCCAGGCTTGATAATCCCCCGGGTATGCTTCAAAGGCCAGGTGGATATGACCGTAGGCGTAATGGGGTGGGGGGTCGCTTTTGACCCTGGTCTTTTCGGGCAGGAAACAGAGCAGCATGGAGCTACCCGCCCGGAAGAAGACGTGACTCCCCTCGATAAAGGATACCTGGGGAAGGCCGAGCCGATCGTGGTAAAAGTTCTTGCTTCTTTCCAGGTTCTCCACGTAAAGGACCGTCTCTTTGATCTGTTTGAATTCCATAGGGTCACCTTATCCCGGATCGAAATACCGCTCCGTTCGCTCGAATCCCTTTGATCTCACCAACTCGAGAAGGGTCCTTTCGGCCGGGTTCGCAAGGTATGTCTTGATATCCTTCACCGCTTTTGTTTCGAGCCCGGGAATGTCCCTGATCCTGTCCATAACCTTTTCGTGGTCGAAGCTTTTTAGAATTAAAGCGCCTTTTTCCTTGAGGCGAAGGGTCATCAATGACCAATAACCCGTGGGCGCCCGGTAGTTCAGGAACAGGCGGTCTCCTTTTACCTTTAGGACCTGCTCGTCACTGATCCTAAAGGAACGGTAATGCTGGGGGTAGTAAAAATAAAGGGTATCGTTGGAGGCCTCGGTGTAAAGGCTGTCTCCCTGTTTCATTCCGTAAAGGTATTGGTCCTTCACGGTAAGACTGTCCACGGTATCCACCACGCTTTGGAGGGTGAATCGAATATTCTCTTCTACCCGGCTGATCATGGTATCATTGATGATAAGACGGCTGATGCTATCCTCGACATTGGTGTAAGTTCCCTGAAAACGTACGGGGAATCCGGAAGCCTTCTGGACCGAGGCTGGTTGGGGCTCCTTGAAATAGAATGAGGTTGGCTTTTGGGAAAAAGAGAAGCCAGCCCAGCATAAAAATATCAACAACGCGGGAATCTTTTCCATAAGGCCCATTTAACGGATAACGCAACTGATAAATTCGGTGGATCTTGCGCTGGCCTTTTTGAAAGGCCGATCCAACCCGAAAGTATGGAAAAAAGATGGGTCATCCAAGATCCACCGGATGAGCTCAGGGTCAAGGAGCTCCGGAATGCCCTTGGGATACGGAGCTCCCTTTGCCGTTTGTTGGCCAACCGCTCCATCGCCGGTTATGAAGAGGCCCGTGCTTTTTTCCGTCCTTCCCTCGAGGAGCTTCACGATCCCTGGACCATGAAGGACATGTCGCTGGCAGTTGAGCGGATCGACAAGGCTGTGCGGAATGGTGAAAGGGTCATGGTCTACGGGGATTACGACGTGGACGGGACCACGGCCGTCACTTTGGTCCACGATTTTCTCGCCCGTTATCTCAATGCGGTCCAATATTACATTCCCGACCGTTACAAGGAGGGTTATGGGATCTC
>CAYVSK010000013.1:0-1388 GCA_964453635.1 uncultured Weeksellaceae bacterium
GATGGCAAGACCAATGTGGACGTCGGGGGCGATTGGTTGAATTGGGACGCCCATCTCGGGGTGGATACCTATCAGGTCCAGATCGATACTTCCAACCTATTTAATAGTCCGGCCCTGAGTTCCTGGAAAGAGCCTTACAACAACGGCAGTGATAACAACAGTGATACCGAGGAATACACGGATTCCTTGGCTTCCAATACCCTGTATTTTTGGCGGGTCCGGGCCATCAATGCGGTGGATACGACCGGTTGGACCACCTGGAAATTCACCACGGGCGATTCCATCGATCCTCCCGACGTCCCTGTGCTTATATCGCCGGATGATGGGAGCACTGGTCAGCCCTTGTCGCTTACCCTGGATTGGAACGATGCGAACAATGCCCAGGAATACGTGCTACAATACAGCAAGGACAGCACTTTCGGCGCCTTTAAGGCCGATACCTTGACCAGTTCCCAGAAGAATTTGAGCGCTTTGATGGTGGATACCACCTATTATTGGCGCGTTCGTAGCATCAATGGGGGCTTCGTTTCTAATTGGTCCAGTATATGGCGTTTCGGGACCTATTTGGAGCAAGTCCTTCTTGTGTCTCCCGGAAACAATAGCACCGGTCAGCCGGTGGACAACCTGACCCTTGACTGGGCATCGGTCGAGGGAGCTGTGGATTACGACGTGCGCTATTCCACGGATAGCAGTTTTTCGACGAACGTGGATTCAATGAACGTAAGTGCTACGCAGACTACCTTATCCGGGCTTTCCCACGATACGACCTATTACTGGCGGGTGCGCGCGAAGAATGATACCACCAAGGGGGTCTGGAGCGAGACCTGGTCATTTGCCACGGAGTCTTTGAATAAACCCGGCAAACCGGTTTTGTCCACACCGCCGAACAACATCACGGGGCGTCTGCCTTCGCTAAGCTTTTCGTGGGACCCGGCCTCCGATGCCACCCATTACAAGATTCAATTTGATACGGGATCGAGCTTTTCGGATCCCACGAGTGCTTTGGTAATGAGCGGAACGGATACCACGCTTTCCGGTCTTTTGGTAGATACGACTTATTATTGGCGGGTAAAAGCCTTTAATGGATCCGTTTCCTCGGACTGGTCGAATGTTTGGCGTTTCGGTACCTTTCTGGTCGATCCTCCTCTCTCTTCTCCGGACGATGGCTCCCAGGGTCATCCCCTCACCGGTGTTACGTTGGATTGGGATCCGGTACCGGGGGGCAGCGATCATCGTTACCAGTACAGCATGGATAGTACTTTTTCCTCCGGAGTGGACTCGGGAATGACCAGCTCCACCCAGGTAATGACCCAAACGTTGGCACAGGATACGACCTATTATTGGCGGGTCCGTGCCATGAACAGTGCGACACAGAGCCCATGGACCCC
>CAYVSK010000013.1:1398-14176 GCA_964453635.1 uncultured Weeksellaceae bacterium
GAGCAGGACACGGCCGTTGCGATCGACCCCCCCGAAACGCGCGATCCTTTGAATGTCGTTACCCAGGACCAGCGCATTCGCATGAACTGGAACGGCACGGGGAATGATGTCTTGAATGTGCGATTGATAACGTCCCGGGGCAAGCAGGTCGGCCGCTATGAATGGGATCCCGCCGGACCGCTGTGGATCGATCTGTCGGATCATGCCCGCGGGCTATACATCCTTCGCATTGGTAGAAGCGGTAAGTGGATCGAAAGCCGGAAGGTCTCCCTGGATTGATCCTTCAGGACAAGACCACTTTTATTATTCGCGAAAGTGATCCCCGATCCCTTTCGCCAAAAGTTGGCCGAATTCGATCCTCCTGACACTCTTGGTATCGCACAGCCTTTTTACTTTTGGAACGGACCCCGGCCATGATCTTTCATCAGCCAGAGAAATACCGTCCATGAGCCCCTCCTCAGGATACGAAGTAGATAGCACCCGTCTCCGTGCCCAGCTGGAAGCCATCCTGAACACGCCTGAACCCCGGAATTTCGAACATCCAGAAGTGATGGGGTCGGTAGCCGGGTACATCAGCGATCGTTTCAGGGAGCACGGTGCGCGCTTGTGGCATCAGGAATTTGAAGCCGCAGGGCAACGTTACAAGAACGTGGTGGGGGCCTACGGCCCGGAAGATGCCCCGCGGATCATCGTGGGGGCTCATTACGATGTGGCTGGGGATCAGCCGGGGGCGGATGACAATGCCAGTGGAGTGGTGGGCTTGCTGGAGTTGGCCCGTTTTTTGAAGGATCAGGAACTGCAATACCGGATCGACCTTGTCGCCTATGCCCTGGAGGAACCGCCCTTTTTCGGGACGGAGGACATGGGCAGTTATCATCATGCCCGCCACCTCAAGGAGCACGAGGTCCCGGTGCACGGGATGATCAGCCTCGAGATGCTCGGCTATTTCCGGGATGAGGAAGGCAGCCAGCAATATCCGGCCTTCTTTTTCAGGTGGTTCTACGGAGACCGGGCGAACTTTATTACCGTGGTCCGGAAATTTGGCAGTGGTGCCTTTCCGGATGCTTTTTACGAGCAGTACAAGGATAGCTGCGAAGTCCCCGTCAAGTCCTTCAAAGGTCCGCGCTGGGTGACCGGCGTCGATTATTCCGACCACCGCAACTATTGGGAATTCGGTTTCCCTGCCTTAATGATCACCGATACCTCCTTCTACCGGAATCCCCATTACCATGATGAAACGGATACGATAGAGACCCTCGACCTGGCCCGGATGGCAAAGGTGATCGAAGGAGTGGCACAGGTGTTGGAGCGGTATTGACCCTAAGGGGGGAACCCCTTCAACGGGTCGGAAGATGCTTTACGATGTTCTCAACGGAAGCCCGGTTCTTGTAGTTCGGGTCGAATTGGCGCCAGACGATCTCTCTGTTCCGGTCGATGATAAAGGTGGCCGGTACCGGGAGGCGTTCGCTGTCATCGGAGTGAGCCTCCTTTAACTGGGCATCTTGCATCCTCCGTCTGAGCAGGTGCCAGACAAGGCAATAACAGAATGAACAGGGGCAATAAGAAGGAGTAGAAGGTCCTTATTTCAGCTTTCATAAGATCCGTTTTCTTCATTGGGAATAGCATGAGCCGCTTTGGCTATCTCCATGTTTCCTGTCCAGGATCCGGTAGAAAAAGATGCCCGCGCTTCGGGTCTCCCATTCGAAGCGATGCTTCAATGAGGGGATCCTTTCTTCCATCACTTTTCGGCCGGTAACGTCGAAGAACTGGAAACGAAGTTCACCGAGTCGGTCTGCGAAGTGTCTTGAGAGTTGCACACGGATCCCTTCGTGGTAATGAACGTCCACCCGCCCATCATCGAATGGGTCGGCAGGTTCCAGGGAAGTCGCCGGGTCCTCCCTTCTCCGGAAAAAGATCTCCAGGTGGTCTTCCCGGGTATCGCCCCAAACCGCATAGACCGTTCTTCGTTAAAAAAATGGTCTCCTGGAGAGTCAGGATGATCGATAGCAGAGCTGTTTTCAGAAGGGCCAAGGGGAAAGGCTGTTTCAATTTCACCCCGAATTTAGGTATTCCTGTGTAAACTTTTCGGGTCCAGGCAGAGGAAGGGGTAACTCAAACTGGAATTTCCTTACAAATTCCTTAGATTCAACCCATAAATAGAAACCGAACCCGATGATCACCAGCACCCGATCCTTTCTCTTCGCTTCCATTGTCGCGGTCTTCTGCAGTTGCAGCGAAAGCGGTACCGACAAGAAGGCGGAGGGCTACCAACCCAGGACCAAAAAGGACAAGAACGGCAATGAATACAAGACCGTCACCAACGACCCCTACGATGCCCGTATCTACACCCTCGATAACGGGCTCAAGGTCTACATGACCGTGGATCGCGAGGAGCCCCGCGTGGCGACTCGGATCGCCGTTCGGGGTGGGTCGGCATCCGAGCAAAGGGAAACGACCGGATTGGCCCACTACCTCGAACACATGCTCTTCAAGGGTACGGATGAGCTCGGTACCCGGAACTGGAAAAAAGAAAAACCCTTGATCGACCGGATCTCCTCGCTTTACGAAAAGCGAAAGGATACGGAGGATTCTGCCAAAAGGCGTGCGCTCTACGAAAAGATCGACAGCCTTTCCCAGAAAGCCGCTCAATACGCGATCCCCAACGAGTACGATAAAGTCGTGTCGGGTATGGGCGGCAAATCGACCAATGCTTATACCAGTAAGGACCGGACGGTGTACATGAGCAACATCCCGGCCAATGAAGTGGAAAGGTGGGTGAAACTAGAGCGGGAACGCTTCAGTGACATGGTGCTCCGCTTGTTCCATACCGAGCTCGAAACGGTCTTTGAGGAGTTCAACCGGGCCCAGGACAGCGACTACCGGAAAGCCCGCTATGCCCTCAATAAAGCCCTTTACAAAGGGCATCCCTACCAACTCTCGACGCTGGGATCAGCGGAGGATCTCAAGGATCCCTCCATGGAGAATGTACATGAGTTCAAGAAGAACTATTACGTGCCCAACAACATGGCCATTTGTTTGGCGGGCGATCTGAACCCGGCCGAGACCTTCAGAACGATCAAAAAGCATTGGGGCGACATGGAGCCTGCCGACAGCGTACCCGAGAACCGGAACTACGCGGAGGCAGAGCCGATCAATGGTCCCATCGAGAAGGAGGTCCAGGGCCCTGAGGCCGAACGGGTCTATTTCGGGTATCGCTTTCCAGCGGATGACAGTGTCATGCAACGGGTCGAACTCATCTCCGAGCTCCTTTACAACGGGGATGCCGGCCTGATCGATCTCAACCTGATCAAGGAGCAAAAGGTCCTCAATGCCTCCTGCTATGCGAACAGCTACAACGATTACGGCTTGCTCCGTTTCTACGGCCAGGCCCGGCCGGAGCAGGATCTCGAAGATGTCCGGGCCCTGCTCCTGAAAGAGGTGGGTAGGATCAAGAGCGGCAATTTCTCCAAGGATCAGCTCAAAGCCATCATCCGGAACAAGCGAAAAAGCCGGATCCAGAAGCGAAGCTCACTCTGGAAAGTCCGGTCCTTCGTCAGCGCCTTCACCGAACACGATCCCTGGGAAGAGAAAGCCAACTACCTGGAGGAATTGAAGCGCATCACCAAGGAAGAACTGGTCGATTTCGCCAATGACCATTTCGACGATGACCGCGTCGTCGTTTATAAACGAAGTGGCGAGGACACGAGTTCGGTGCAGATCGAGAAACCGCCCATCACTTCGGTGGACATCAACCGGGACGATTCATCGGCTTTCCGGAAAGAACTCGAAAAAATGGAGACCACCCGCATCGATCCGGTTTTCGTGGATTACGAGGAACGCCTCAACAGCCGCGAACTTCCTTCTGGGATCGATATGAAGTACGTGAAGAACAAGGAGAACAAGTTGTTCTCGGTCTACTATGTGCTCGATATCGGAAGGCAGCACGACAAGAAACAGGCGCTCGCTGTGGAGTACCTCGAGAAGCTCGGGACCGACAAGTACACCCGGGATGAATTCGAGAAAAAGCTCTATGACCTCGCTTTGGATATGAACGTGGTCACCGGGAGCGAGCGCTCCTATATCATTCTCCAGGGACTTCCGGGATCCCTGAAAAAAGGCATGGAATTGCTCGAACATCTCCTGGACAGTGCCCGGGTGGATACGGCGGCCTATCGGAAGCTGGTGGACAACAAGGTCCAGACGCGCAAGAACCGCATGAAGAACAAATTCTTCACCCGGATCGCCCTTTCCCGGTACGGGACCTACGGCAAACACTCAGGGTTTACGGACAAACTCAGCGAGGCCGAACTCAGGGCGGTCGATCCGGCAAACCTGGTGGACCGGATCCATGGGCTTTACGACCACGAGCACTACGTCTTCTATTACGGACAGCGGGATCAGGAGGAGGTCGCTGAGCTCATCTCCGCTGTTCACAAGACCCCCGATTCCTTCGAGCCCGCTCCGGAAAAGACCGTCTACGATCAACGGAAGACCACTGGTGACAGCATCTTTTTCGTGGATTACGACATGGTACAGAGTCATCTGACCTTTGTTCAAAGGGATGCGCAACAAAATCGCTCCTTGTTCCCGATGGGCAGGCTTTACGGGGAATATTACGGCAGTGGCCTTTCCTCGGTGATCTTTCAGGAGGTCCGAGAATCCAAGGGGTTGGCCTATTCTTCCTATGCCACCTTTACGAACCCGGATACGGGCAAGTATCACTTTTCAAGAGCGTATCTGGGTACGCAGGCGGATAAGCTCTTTGATGCGCTCGATGTGATGCGCCCCCTCCTGGATACGATGAAAGGGAATAAGCAACAATTCGAGGTGGCCCGGGAGAATATCCTGAAGAATATAGAGACTGAGCGAGTGACGGGCACGTCCATCCTCTGGAACTACATGAACCAGCGAGAGGAAGGTTTTGACGGGGACAAAAGGCGCTTCATTTACAACAAGGTTGAAAATGCCGATTACGAAGCGATGAAACGTTTCTTCCGGGATCATATCCGGGACTCTTCTTACGATCTCCTCATTATGGGGGACAAGGATGAGATCGATATGGAAAGGCTTCGGAATATGGGCCATTTTAAAGAGGTTCCCCGGGAAGACCTTTTCGGGTTCGGCCTTTCGGATAAAAAGGAAGAAAGTTCAGCCGTGCGCTAAACGGGCAAGGGCCAGGAAATATATATTTTTCACAATGAAATCACAGTGAAAAATATATATTTTTTGGATAGACCGCACCGGGCCATTTGACCGTTGATGCGCCGAATGGTCCGAAGCTTCTTCGGGTCGCTCTTATCCCCCTCTCGGAACTGTATCGGGGTAGAAGGTATAGGCCGGCTCCGATTGCCACCATTCCTTCGTATCCACGTCCATGATGGTCACCGGCCCCCGCGATACGGCTCCTGTATCGAGCATCCAGAGCTTGCCCTTGTGGATGGGTTCTGCACTGTCCCAAAGGAGGGTCTGGGTATGGCCGACGAAGATCGCCCGGTAGGGGGCGAGGATCTCATCGGCTTTTGCCGGCTCTTCGAGGGCTAATTTTACCAGGCTACGATCCCAGAAGTAGAGGGTCTGGTCGGGTTGATCCTCCACAGGTCCCGTGTAATCGAAGCCCCCGTGGACGAAGACCCGGTCCTGCTCATCGCGGTAATAGAGCCGGGCTTTCTGTTCCAGGAACTGCATGTGGGGATCCACCAGCTCCTTTCGCCGCCGGTAGGCGGCCAGGGTGTTTTTGCCGCCCTGGACGTACCAGGCGTTCTCATCCAGTGGGTCGAGCGTCCCGTGCATCCAGCGGAGGGTCCAGTAATCGTGATTGCCCAGGATGTAGATGAGGTCCTCGGCTTCGAAGAGTTTTTCAAAGGCTTCCGGGGTCTCCGGCCATCCGTCGCAGACATCCCCGAGGCAGATCAGGCGGTCGTTCGAAGGGTCCACTCCGGCCCGGTCCCACACTTGTTCAAGGGCTTTGGCCCCACCGTGAATGTCGCCGATGACCAGCGTTCTGCTCATACTCCTTCCCGGACGCCCATGAGGGGTTTACCGGTCATTTCCTGCGGGCGCTTGACCTCCATAAGCTCGAGCAGGGTCGGGGCAACGTCCGCCAATATGCCGTTCTGGAGGGAGTGGTCCTCGTCATCCAGCAGAATAGCGGGCACTTCGTTGACGGTGTGGGCGGTGTTCGCCGATCCGTCCGCGTTACGGATGAAATCCGCGTTGCCGTGATCGGCGATGATGAGGATCGCATAGTCCATTTCCCGGGCTTTCTCGACCACCTCGCGGGTGCAGCTATCCACGGTCTCCACGGCTTTCCGGATGGCATCCGGTACACCCGTATGACCCACCATGTCGGGATTGGCAAAGTTGAGGCAAATGAAGTCCGGGGTGTTGTCTTCCATATCGGCGACCACGGCCTCGGTCACTTCGTAGGCGCTCATCTCGGGCTTGAGGTCGTAGGTCGCGACCTTGGGGGAATCGATCATGATCCGGCGTTCCCCTTCGAACTCTTTTTCCCGGCCGCCGTTGAAGAAATAAGTGACGTGGGGATACTTCTCCGTTTCCGCGATGCGCAACTGTGTCTTCCCGGCTCTGGCAAGGACCTCGCCCATCGTGTTCGTCAGGTCCTGTTCGTGGAAAATGACCCTGACGCCCTCGAAGGAGTCGTCGTAGTTCGTCATGGTCACATAATGGAGGTCCATTGCTTCCATCCCCTGCTCGGGAAAGGACTGTTGTGTTAGGGCTTCTGTGATCTGGCGGCAGCGGTCCGTTCGGAAGTTGAAACAGATCACCACGTCCCCTTCTCGGACCTTGCCGAGGGGACGACCGGTCGGGTCGCTATGGACGATCGGTTCGAGGAACTCGTCACTGATCCCATCCTCGTAGAGATCCTGGACCGCCCTGAGCAGGTCGGCTGCGGGTTTGCCCTTGCCCCTGGTCAGAAGATCGTAGGCCTTTTTGATGCGTTCCCACCGTTTGTCGCGGTCCATCGCATAGTAGCGGCCGATGATCGAGGCCAGTTCTACCGGGCTCCCTTCGATGTGCTCGAGGAGGTCCCGGATGTTGTTGATGCCGTTGTGGGGGTCGGTGTCCCGGCCATCCGTGAAGGCATGCACGAAAACATGCTCAAGCCCCTTTTGAGTGGCGATGTCACAAAGTGCGTGGAGGTGTCGTTGATGGGAATGGACGCCCCCTTTGGACACAAGGCCCATGAGGTGGACGTTCTTGTTGTTATCCCGGGCATAGGAGAGGGCCTCTTGCAGTGTTGGGTTCTTGGCGAGGGAACCGTCCTCGATGCTCTTGTTGATGCGGACCAGCTCCTGGTGGACGATCCGGCCGGCGCCCAGATTGATATGGCCCACTTCGGAATTGCCCATTTGCCCTTCTGGCAGGCCAACATTCTCCCCATCGGTGCGCAGCCTGGCGCTGGGGTATCGCTGATATAGGCTATCCACGAAAGGCGTGTGGGCCTGGTGGACCATGTCGGTGTCGTCCTTTTTGCCGTGTCCCCAGCCGTCCAGGATGATCAGTGCGCTTCTTTTGCTCATAAAGTTTGGTGTTGAATGGGGCAAATATCAGCATTTCGGATAGCAGCGAGACAGGGATCGGCCATCGTGTTCCATGATCCTCAAGGATCCTTTGTATCCGGAAGGGATTCCGGTAAGTTGAATGACCCTGCTCTTAATACTCAGTACTGAGGCTTACATAAAACGTGCTTCCGCCGGCCTCGTTCCGTTCCACCCAGAACTCTCCCTTGTGCCGGTCGACCAGTTCCTTCACGATGTAGAGGCCAAGCCCGGTGCCCCTTTTTTGTCGGGTCTCTTCCCGATCGGCGCGATAGAATCGTTCGGTGATCCGCTCCAGTTCTGCGGGGTCCATACCCGGTCCCTCGTCGGAGATCAGGATGGTCGCCCGGCTGTTCTCGGTTCGAAGGGCTACCCGGATCCTGCTTTGTTCAGGGGCATACTTGGTGGCGTTTTCGTAGAGGTTGGTGAGGATGGAAGCAAAGGCCCCGGGATCGACGGGTGCTTCGATGCCCTCCGCTAGGTCGAATTCCGTGTGATGTTGCCGGCCGATGGTCTCCGCCGGACGCTCAAGGGTCTCCCGGATCAAACGGCCGAGATCCTGGGGGTGCTTCTCCAATCGGAAATGGCCGCTCTCGATCCGGGTTGTGAGGAGCACGTTCTCGATCAACCCGTTCAGCCGGTCCGTCTCCCGGATCGCATGGCCGGCTACTTTCTTTTGTTCATTCGGTGCAAGCTCCCGCTTTTGAAGGGTCTCCAGATAGAGCTTTACCGAACTCAGGGGCGTTTTGAGCTCGTGGGTGATGGCCATGAGAAAGTTCTTCTCCTGGCGGGCCAGGGCCAACTCTTTCCTGAACGCGTTGTGGACCTTGTAGAAACCGAATCCCAGGAGGATCAGGAAAACGCTCCCTTCGCCCATGACCATCCAGAATCGTCGGTCCGCCTCCTTCAAAACGCGGTCCGCTTTTGTCGTCTCCCCCTTTTCCCGGGCGATCCTGGCTTCTTCGCGATGGACCTCTTCGTTCAGGTCGACCAATAGATAGGCCCACCAGGCGAATTGGAGGGTGACGTAGACCGCCAGAAGGTAGAAAATGATGAAAACCCTTTTGTCTTTCATGAAAAGGGTATTTGGTGGGCAAGCTTTTCGACGTGTTGATCCGTTCCTTAAAGGTACATATAATGGGCGACGAGAAAATAGATGAAGATGCCGAAGATGTCGTTGATCGTGGTGATGAAGGGACCCGTGGCCAGGGCCGGATCGATTCTGGCCCTGTTCAGCACGAGCGGCGTGAGGGTGCCGAACATGGCGGCAAAGATGATCACGGCCAGGAGGGCTATGCTGACCGTGAAGCTGATCAGGTAAGAACCCGTGAAGAAGTAATTCACCCCAAGGAGCAAGCTGGCACAGATCACTCCGTTGAAGATCCCCACCAGGAATTCCTTGCCCACCTTGCTTATTGCGCTTTCCAGGTCCAGGGTCTTGTTGGCGATCGACTGGACGACGATCGCTGAGGATTGGATTCCGACATTGCCGCCCATGGCCGCGATCAGGGGGATGAAGTAGGCGAGGCGGGGATCGATGCTGATCTGTTCCTCGTAAAGGCCGATCACTTGGGCGCCCACGATACCGCCGATCAAACCGATAATGAGCCAGGGGAGGCGGGATCGGGCCATCCGGAGGGGTTGATAGGTGCTCTCCACATGCTCCGATATCCCCGAGGCCATCTGGTAATCCTTTTTGGCCTCGTCCCGGATCACGTCCACCACGTCGTCGATCGTGATGCGGCCCAGCAGTTTCTGATGCTCATCGACCACCGGAAGGACGACGAGGTCGTATTTTTCCATGATCTTGGCCACCTCTTCCGCCTCCGTGTGGGCTTCCACGGCGGTCAGGTCCTTTTCGTAGAGCTCCTTGACCGTGGTTCGCACGGAGGAAGAGGAGAAGAGCAGGTCCTGGAGGGAAAGGGTGCCCTTGAGAATGTTCTGGTCGTTCACCACGTAAATGGTGTGAACGTTCCGGACGGAATCGGCCTGTCTTCGCATCTCTCTTATACAGCGGGAGATCGACCAATTTTCGTTGACCCGGATCAGCTCCTTGGCCATCAGACCGCCGGCGGAGTTCTCGTCATAGGTAAGGAGGTCGACGATGTCGGTGGCTTGTTGGAGATCTTCCAGGTGGCCGAGGACCTCCTGTTTCTTTTCCTCACCGAGCTGGGGAAGGATGTCGGCCGAGTCGTCGGAATCCATTCGGGAAACGATCTCCCGGGCGATCTCTTTGGCCGTGAATGCCTCGAGGAGTTGACCCCGGGGATGCTCGTCCATTTCCATGATGGCTTCGGCCGCGATCTCCCTGTCGAGAAGCCGGAAAAGGTACTTGGCCTCCTCCGTGTCCAACTGGCCGATAAGGGCACCGATATCAGCCGCATGGAGGTCGCTCACCAGTTCCTGGACATGGGAATCCTTGCCATCGTGGATGGCCTCCCGGAGTTCCTGGACCTTTTCTTTGGTGAGCGTGGCCATAGTTGAGGGACGATCGGCGACAAAAATAATCCTATTACAGGGGTGGGTTTGCGAGGCCTAACAAATAAGCGAGCGTTTTTCCAAAATTCATTTAATTTGGGCAGGCTTTTGGGCTGAATCCCTTATAAATCCTTAATTCCCATGAAGTTCGATACCAAGACCATCCATGCCGGTGTTGAGCCGGACCCAGCAACGGGGTCCATCATGACCCCGATCTATCAGACCTCCACGTTTGTTCAGGAAGCCCCCGGAGCGCACAAGGGCTACGAGTATTCCCGCCAGCGGAACCCGACGCGTACGGTCCTTGAGGAGAACGTCGCCGCCCTTGAAAAAGCAGCCCACGGCGTGGCTTTTGCCAGTGGCCTGGCGGCCGTCGATGCCGTCCTCAAGCTTTTGCGGCCGGGGGACGAGGTGGTTTCCACCAACGACCTTTATGGGGGGACTTACCGGCAGTTCATGAACGTGTTCAGCAATTTTGGCCTGGTCTTCCGTTTCTGCAACATGGAGGACCCCGATACCATTCGGGAAATGCTGACCCAGGAGACCCGAATGATCTGGATCGAGACCCCCTCGAATCCCATGATGAACGTGATCGATATCGAGGCGGTCAGTGCTATTGCAAAAGAACGCGGTATCATGGTCGTCGTGGACAACACTTTTGCGACCCCGTATCTTCAGAATCCCCTGGAGCTGGGAGCCGATGTCGTGATCCACTCGGCTACCAAGTATCTTGGAGGTCATTCGGATGTGGTCCTTGGATTGGCTGCAACAAAGGACCAGGAACTGGGGGAAAAGATCTCATTCCTCCAAAACAGTTGTGGTGCTGTGCCGGGTCCGCAGGATTGTTTCCTGGTCTTACGGGGGATCAAGACCCTCCACTTGCGGATGGACAGACATTGCGAGAACGGTGCTAAAGTGGCGCAAGCCCTGAGAAAGCATCCGGCCGTCGAAAAGGTCAACTGGCCCGGTTTCGAGGATCATTCCGGGCATGCGACGGCCCAAAAACAAATGAAGGACTTCGGGGGCATGGTCTCCTTCAGTCTGAAAGGGAATCAGCAGGAAGATGCCTTCAAGGTCATGCAGGCCACCCGTTATTTTGCACTTGCGGAATCATTGGGTGGGGTCGAGTCCCTGATCGGTCATCCGGCTTCCATGACCCATGCTGCTATCCCGAAGGTGGACCGGGAGCGATCCGGTGTGGTAGATTCCCTGATCCGTCTCAGTGTCGGGATAGAGGATGGGGATGACCTCGTTGCTGATCTGGAGCAAGCATTGAACGTTCTGGAGGATTAGAGCCCGTTTTTAAAGGAATCACACAGAGGTCGCAGGGAAGGTGCAGAGGACGCAAAGGATCTTCAACAGGCTATGAGCTCGTTCAATAAGGTCCCCGGAGAAAAGCCGGGTTTCTTTTTTTCCTGAAATTCGGAATGCCAAACGAACCCTTCCAAAGGCCCTAAAGAGGGAGCTGCAATATGGTCGGACAGAAATTCGCGGTCATCGGTGTCGGCAAGTACGGAAGTGCCATTGCCAGAGAACTGGCCGATAAGGGGGCCGAGGTATTCGTCTTCGATCCCTCGGAACGGCGGATCGAGGAGATCAAAGATGATGTGGCCTTCGCCGTGACCCTCGACGCGACGGACAAAAAGGCCCTGAAGTCCCAGAACATTCAGGATATGGATGCCGTGGTCCTGGCCATCGGGGAGAACTTCGAGGGGCAGATCCTTGCCGCTGTCCATCTTGTCGAACTCAAGGTCAAACGCATTATCGCTCGGGCCAGCGGCCCCCAACAAAAAACGATCCTCGAGAAGTTGGGGGTCGGTGAGATCCTTACCCCCGAAGATGAAGTCTCCTTCATTGTGGCCGAGCGTCTCTTGAACCCTTCCATTGTCTCCTTTTTACAATTGCCTGACAATTATGAGATCGCTGAAGTGAAAGCTCCGAAAGTCCTGACCAACCGTACGATCGAAGAGATCGGGTTCAAGAACAAGTACAACCTGACGATCGTTACCATCAAAAGGGCCTACGAAAAGACCAAGGGAGGAGAGACCTACGAGGAGGACCACATCATCGGTGTACCCGATCCCGATACCGTGATCCACAAAAAGGACACCATCATACTTTTCGGAACCTCTAAGGATATCGGTCGCTTCATCGAGGTGAACGAATAAGCTCGTACGGCCGGGGCATCAGCCTCATTTCTGTTATTTACCCTTGGCTTTTATGTTGTTTACTCCAGAAAATTTTGTAAATTTCACTTTCTGAATTTATCCAAATGGAACGATAATTGGTGAAATTCATTGAATTAACCAAAATACACAACCATGAACAAGGTTTACGTTTCGATCACCACACTCTTTTTTGCGGCTTTTTCCATGCTCATGAGCAGCCCGGAGGCCATCGGTCAGGAACGCTCCGGTGATTGGTGCTCCAGTGATGAGTACAATCAGAAGATGATGGAGAATGCCCGGAATACCGAGGAGATCCGGCAACGACTCCAAAATATGCGGGATCAGGCCATGGAATGGGCCCGCAACCACCCCGAGAAAATGTCCCAGGTCCACAAGATCCCTGTGGTCGTTCACGTGCTCCATGACGGAGGTCAAGGCAACATAAGCTATGCCCAGATCAAGGACGGGATCCGTGTACTGAATGAGGATTTTCGCCGGCTCAATGAGGATACCAACGATACGCGTGACCTTTTCAAGGAATATGCTGCGGATCCGCAATTCGAGTTCGCCCTG
>CAYVSK010000013.1:14186-19376 GCA_964453635.1 uncultured Weeksellaceae bacterium
CGGGTCCGTACGGATCTGACTTACGGAGCTGACAGCCGGAATGATGTAAAGTTCTCGAGCGAAGGTGGTTCCGATGCATGGCCGACGGACCAGTACTTTAATTTTTGGTTGGTGAACAACATCGGTGGTGCCGGCGGTGGTGGCCAGATCGCCGGTTTTGCGCAATTGCCCCAGCAAGGCGTTGATGAGACCTATGGGGTCGTTCAGCTGCATTCTACATTCGGTGAGATCGGGACCTCAGGTGACGGGCGAACCGCGACCCATGAAATGGGGCACGCCACAGGATTGCTTCACACCTTCCAGTCCGGCTACGGTGGAGGTGATGATTGTGGAGGAGATTGCAGTAGTTCGGGTGACCGCATTTGCGATACGCCTCCGGTCTTGTCAGCCACCCAAAGCTGCGATGAGGACCAGAATACCTGCAGCAACGATACCCAAGGGCCCAGTCCCTATTCGAAGGATGTCGTGGACCAGATCGAGAATTACATGAGCTACGACCGTTGCCAGAACATGTTCACAGAGGAGCAAAAGGCCGTTATGAAGAACCAATTCAACAACACGAGTGCATTGGTCAACCTGACCTCGCAGTCCAACCTCCAAGCGACCGGGGTGGCTGGTGATGACATTCTCTGTGAGGCCAATTTCCGGACGGAATACCGGGTGGTCTGTCAAGGGCAGTCCATCCAGTTCAGGGATGCTTCTTACAATGGCGTGAGCTCTTGGGACTGGACCTTTGAAGGAGGCAACCCATCGAGCTCGACGGATCAACATCCCCAAGTTACCTACAATACGCCCGGGGTTTACGATGTGTCCCTGACCGCAGGGAATGGAAGCAACACTGTGACCGAAACGAAAGCTGATTATATCGTGGTGTTGGAGGATCCGGGTGCTTCCTTCCCTTACTATGAAGGTTTTGAGAGCTCCGCTACGCTCCCTTCCGATCATATGGTGGTAAACCCTGATGATTCGTTGACATGGGAGGTTACCGGTAAGGCTTCGAAGGGTGGAGGCCGTTCCATCATGCTCGACAATTTCAATAATGTGTCGGGCGCTACTGATGCCTTCGTCAGTAAGACGATCGACCTGGGCGATCAGGAAAGTGTCACCCTCTCCTTCGACTATGCTTATGCCAATAAGACTTCCGGTAACGAGGAGGAATTAAAGATCTATGCCTCCAACAATTGTGGGCTGGGGTGGTCGAACAGGCGTTCGCTTTCCGGGGATTTCCTTGAAACTGCCGAACCCACGGATTCCGAATTCGTTCCTTCCGGTGATGCGGATTGGAAACATGTAGAGGTGAACACCCTCGTTTCCACCTATTTTGTTTCCGATTTCCGCTACAAGTTCGAGTTTACCGGCAAAGGCGGGAACGACATCTACATCGATAACATAAACCTTAGCTGGCCCACTGCGGTTGAGGAGGATGAGGCTGAAGAAAGCCGGCTGGACGTACGGCCCAACCCTGTGGATAAGGAGGGACAGATCGCTGTGGATCTCCGGAGCGACAAAGCGGTCAGCATTCAGCTCTACAATATGCTCGGGAAATCCGTAAGGCATATTGCGGATCGCCAAATGACACGCGGTAAGCATAAACTCGACTTCAACGTCGAAGGCCTGAGCTCCGGTGTTTACTTCATTAAGGCCAAGGTAGGGGATGAAGGGACCTTTACTCAAAGGATCATGGTGAAGTAGGATAGAAAGGGCCGTCCAAGGCTAAGGCCCACCCTGTTTTATTAAAGCCCCGCTGGCCTGCCCAGTGGGGCTTTTTTTTCGAGGTCTCGTTTCAGTGGGCCTCCAACCAGTTCTCACCCGTACCGCACTCGATCTCAATGGGTGCATCCAGGGACATGGCATTCTCCATTTTCTCCCGGATCATGGGCTGAAGTCCTTCCAATTCGGAACGGTGTGCATCCAGGACCAATTCGTCATGGACCTGAAGGATCATCTTTGATCGATATTCCTTTTCATGAAGGGTATTGTGAACATCGATCATGGCGATCTTGATCATATCCGCCGCTGTTCCCTGCACGGGGGCATTGATCGCATTTCGTTCCGCATTTCCGCGCACCACTCCATTGGATGAATTGATCTCGGGCAAATAACGTCGACGCCCCGTAAGGGTCTCAACGTAACCATTTTGCTTTGCTTTTTCGATGGTCCGGTCCATGTAAGCTTTAACGCCCGGATATTGCTCAAAATAGGAATCGATGATATCTGCGGCTTCGTGCCGGGATATCCCGATCCGTTGGGAGAGACCGTGTGCGGAGATCCCGTAGATGATCCCGAAGTTCACGGTCTTGGCTACTCGCCGATGTTCATCCGTCACCTCGCCAGGCTCGACCTTGTGGATCCTGGCAGCGGTCGTGGAATGGACATCCGCCCCTTTACGGAAGGTCTTTAGCAGTCCTTCGTCCTGGCTCATATGGGCCATGATGCGGAGCTCGATCTGGGAGTAATCCGCGGCCAAAAGGAGGTGTTCACGATCGCGGGGCACGAAAGCTTTCCGTATGGCACGGCCGTTCTCGGAGCGAATGGGGATGTTCTGAAGGTTGGGATGGGTGGAACTCAGGCGGCCGGTGCTCGTTACTGTTTGATTGAAACTGGTATGGATCCGGTCGGTACGGGGATTTATGAGTTTGGGCAGAGCTTCAACGTAAGTGTTGCGTAGCTTGTGGAGGGATCGTACATCAAAGATCTTTTGAATGATCGGATGTTGGTCGATGTATTGGGCCAGGGTGTCCTCGTTGGTGGCGTATTGTCCGGATCGGGTCTTTTTGGGGTTGTCAACGATCTTGAGCTTCTCGAAAAGGACCTCCCCGAGTTGTTTTGGCGAATTGATGTTGAATTCCGTCCCGGCCTCCTCGAAGATCGAAGCTTCGATCCGTTTGATCTCCTTGAGAAAGCACGCCGATAGTGCTTTCAGCGTTGCCTGGTCTACGCATACCCCTTCCCGTTCCATGGAGGACAGAACAGGGATGAGGGGAGCTTCGATACGGTCGTGAAGGTCCCGGCCGTATTCGCTGTCCAGGAGGGGTTCCAGTGCATTGGCCAGTTGTAGTGTAATGTCGGCATCTTCGCAAGCATAATCCCGGATCTCTTCCGGTTTGAATTGGTCCATTCGCTTTTGATCCTTGCCCTTTTTCCCGAGGATGTCCTCGATGGGAACCGGTCGGTATTTGAGCCAGTTCTCGGCCATCAGGTCGAGTTTGTGCCGCTGATCGGGTCGCTGCAAGTAGTGGAGGATCATGGTATCGAGGAAGGGGCCTTTCACCCGGATCCCGTGCCAGTAGAGGACAGAGATATCGAACTTGAGGTTGTGCCCGATCTTTTTGAGTTCCGGGTCCTCAAAAAGGGGTTTGAGGGTTTCTTTCAGGATACCGGGGGCCATGTTTTCCGAGTTCATGGGAACATAAAACCCGGTTCCCGGTTTTCCGGAAAAAGCGATCCCCACCAGATCTGATGCATGGGGGTCCGTTCCCGTTGTTTCGGTGTCGAAGCAAAAACGACCGGCTTTTTTGAGCGCTGCAATGGATGCCTCGAGGGTCTGGTGATCTTCGATCAGGGTGTAAGTGTGGGGTACGGTGGATAGGTCATCGAGGCCTTGGGCCAGTGAGCTTTCCTGGCTTTCTCCTTGAAAGAGCTCCTGTTGGCCCGCTTTTTCTCCCTGGTCTCCCGGGAGTACCCGTTCCGCGATCTTTCTGAATTCCAGTTCATCAAAGACCGGTTGCAGAATGCCGGGATCCATCGGGCCCCTTTTCAGGTCTTTGATCGCTACATCGATCGGGACGTCGGTCACGATGGTCGCCAATCTTTTTGAGAGAAAAGCTTCCTCCTTGTGGGCTTCCACGTTTTCCTTCAGTTTTCCTTTGAGCTCATGGGTGTTTTCATAAAGGCGTTCGATACTTCCGTATTGGCTGATGAACTGTTTGGCCCTTTTTTCTCCGACCCCGGGAATACCAGGGATATTATCCGAAGCATCACCCCATAGGCCCAGTACATCGATGACCTGGATGGGGTCCTCTATACCGAATTTCTCGCAGATCTCATCTCTTCCGAGTATTTCCACCCCACTTCCCATGCGTCTTGGCTTGTACAAATAGATGTGGTCAGATACCAACTGGCCCAGGTCCTTATCGCTGGACATCATGTAGGTCGTATAGCCTTCGGCTTCTGCTTGTTTGGCAATGGTGCCGATCACGTCATCGGCTTCAAACCCGTCTTTCATGAGGATGGGGATCCTGAAACCTTCCAGGATCCTTTTGATGTAGGGTACCGACTGGATGATGTCCTCCGGCGTTTCTTCGCGATGGGCTTTGTAGTCGGCATATTCCTTTTCCCGTTCGGTCGTGGCCGCCGTATCGAAGACTACTGCGATATGCTCCGGTTCTTCTTTTTCCAGGATCTCCAGAAGGGTATTGGTGAAGCCGAACACAGCCGAGGTGTTCTCCCCCCTGGAATTGTAACGGGGATTCTTGCTGAAGGCGAAATAAGCGCGAAAGATCAGGGCATAGGCGTCGAGTAGAAAAAGCTGGTCCGCTTGCTTGTCATTTCCCATCGATGCTGTTTTTCAAGTGGGGCTGTTTCTTTTCTATTCGCGATAGATCACGTGGAGGACGGTGTTGCCGACGGCTTTGAGGGTGTTTTTGGAAATGATGTCCATGTTGTCCCGGTGGGTGTGGTGAAAAGGACCAAAATCGCGGGTGTTGGGGTTATAATGGATAATGTTCGCGGTCGGGATCTTGGCTATGCGATTCACGTAGATGTGGTCATCGGTGAGGGGCTGGACCCTTCGGTCGGTGAATAATTCGCCGTATCCCAGTTCTTTGGCCGTATTCCAGATCTTGTCGACCACATTCGGGGCATACTGCATGGAGGCTCCTTCCCTGGGAAATATGGCCTCTTTAGCTCCGACCATATCCAAGAGGATTCCATACTGGGGGGCATAGTTTGAAATGGGGGGATGCTTGGACCAGTATTGACTGCCCAAACACCATGTATCTGCTGAATTTTTCGTTCCCTTACCCTCGGGGACCCCTTGATCCTCAGCATCGAAGAGGATGAAGTCGACCCCATGGGGGAGGGGATTCTTTTTCAGTTGGCGGGCGATCTCGAGGAGTACACCAACACCGCTGCCCCCGTCATTCGCGCCCGGTATTGCTTCTTTCTTTCTTTTCTCCCCCCGATCGGCCA
>CAYVSK010000013.1:19386-22125 GCA_964453635.1 uncultured Weeksellaceae bacterium
GCCATAGGGCGGGTATCCCAATGGGCGAACAGGGCGATCCGTTTGGGATGGTCCGGTTTGTACCGGCCCATAATGTTATTGATATTCAGTTTTTTGCCGTTGTAAGCCCGGACTTTTCCTCGTTGTACCTTTACCTTGAGGCCGTAATCCCTGAACTTTTTCTGAAGATAATGGCTACATTTCTCGTGTCCCGGCGTGTTTGGGACCCGGGGGCCGAAGGAAACCTGTTTTTCGATAAAGGCATAGGCGGAATCGGCCCTGAAATCGGGGATCTTTACCAGTGTCTCGCGCTTCTTCCTTTCATCCGTGCTTTGTTCCTGCTCTTCTTGCTCCTTACAAGCCGAGAGGAAGAACAGAAGGGTAGCCACTGACAAGGAGAAACTCCTGGAAAGGAAGCAGTGCATGGGGCTCCGGGGTTTCTTGACCCGATCCTGTCGGGGGTCCGTCCAGCATGCAAAAATAATCGATCCTTTTTTCCGACCGGTTGTCGGAATAGCTGTTGGAGTAGAGGAGCAGGGACCAGCGGGGCTATTCCTTCTCTATAGGCTTGTCACCAATGTACTGGCCTTTTCTGTAAATTTCGATCTTCTTGAGTATGCCGTCCTCATTGTATTTTTTCCATTTGCCCTTATAGAGCTTGCCGTCCTTGAAATATCCGGTCTTGGTCACTTGTTGATCATCGTTGTAAAAGGTGTGGTAACCATCCTCGATCTTGCCATCGTCTTTCTCTGCTTCTTGGTCAGCCGTTTTTTTCTTGCCTTCCTTTTCTTTTTTCTTTTTGTTGGCTTGCTTTTCCCCTTTGTTCAATTGTTCGTCCTCCGTAACCTTGGGCGCTGGTTTTTTCTCTTTTTGTGTTTTTACCTCCGCTTTTTTGGATTTTCTTTCGAACTGTTTGCTCTCTTTCACTTTCCCGTCCTTAAAGACCTTTTTCTCTTTGATATCCCCGTTGGGATAATAGCGGACCATTTCCCCTGATTCCTTGCCGTCCTTCATCTCCACTTTCACTTCCAGCTGGCCATTGGGGTGATAGTATTTCTGAACCCCGTCACGCTTCCCATCTTTATCGAATTTAAAGGATTGGGCCACTTCGCCGTTCTCGTGGTATCGTTTGAATTCGCCGGTGTTCTTATTGTAGCGCCAGTTGCCCGCTTCCTCGATATTCCCGTTCTTGTAGTAGATCTTGTAAGGGCCGTGGGGACGGTCCCTTTTATAGGTGATCTCGCTTTTAAGGTTTCCGTTTGGAAAATATTTTTTCCATAGACCCGTCTTCCGGTTTTTGCGGTATTTTCCTTCCTTGATGATCTGGTCGTCACTGAATTCGGGTAGACTCCGCATTTCGCCGGTGATCTGCCAGTAACCTTGTTTCAGCCCATTTTCGTCGACCTGGTTAAGGGTATCACTCTCCTCTGGATCGGTCTCTACATACTGAAGAGAGGCTCCTTCTGCGGAGCTTATCAGGAAAAGGATCAGTACTACTTGCTCAACCAGCTTCATGGTTCTGTGGCTCTTCATTACTGTTGTGAAATTATGAAAGCAAAAGTGCGCTGTGCTGAATTTTAGAGCAAAAAAGGAAAACCTTCATTCAATGAGCTTTATGCCTCGATGAATGATGGTATTCCATTGTGCCACCAAAAGACCTTCCGTTCCCCGGAGCGGATCTTTTGCCTTAATACGGTGTCAGTGGCTCAAAAGTTGCATTCAGCTAACCGGTGATCTCAGATGTTCAAGCATGTCGGAGACCATAGCATCCAGATCGTAGTGTTTGGTCCATCCCCAATCCGTTCTTGCTTCCGCATCATCGATGCTTTCCGGCCAGCTCTCGGCGACCCGCTGGCGTTCGTCCGGGCGGTAATCGACCCGGAGATCGCTGATCTCTTTTTGGATCGCTTCGGTGATCTCCGATGGGGAAAAACTGATCCCGGCGATGTTGTACGAGGAGCGGATCCGGACCTGTTCGGGGGGCTTTTCCATGATACGGATGGTGGCCCGAATGGCGTCCGGCATACAATCAGGCATGTACATCATCGGCAATCGGGTCTCCGGGGCCAGATATGAAGTGTAGTGGGATTCCGGAGAAAGGGCTCCGTAAAAGATCTCGACGGCATAATCCGTCGTACCGCCCCCGGGTTGGGTGTTGTAACTGATCAGCCCTGGATAGCGGAGGCTACGAACGTCTACTCCGTACTGTTCGTAATAGTAGGCACACCATCTTTCACCGGCCAGTTTGCTGATCCCGTAGACCGTATCGGGATCCATGATCGTGTGCTGAGGGGTGTTTTTTTTGGGGGAATTGGGGCCGAAAACGGCGATCGAGCTCGGCCAGAAGATCTTTTCCAATTTACCCCGGCGTCCGAGTTCCAGGACGTTAAAAAGCCCTTCCATGTTCAGGTGCCAGCCTTTCATCGGCAATTTCTCGGCTGTAGCGGATAGCATTGCCGCCAGATGAAAGACTTCGGTGACGCCGTGCTTATCGATGATGGTCTCGAGCCTGTTTTGGTCCAGGATGTCGAGCTCTTCAAAAGGAACATCCCTGGGTACCTCTTTTCCGGGATCTCGAATGTCGCTGGCGATGACCGCTTTGTTGTGTTCGTTCCGAAGCGCTGTCACCAGGTCGGTCCCGATCTGACCAGCTGCCCCTATGACCAAGCTTTTTCCCATGGCTACCTCTTTATAGCGCCTTCACTCAGTTCCTTTAGCCCGGTTTTTTCAATTGCCCTTTTCGCTATTTCCTTCTTCCTG
>CAYVSK010000013.1:22135-37089 GCA_964453635.1 uncultured Weeksellaceae bacterium
GCCTTCCTCTTCCGGAATGATCCCCAGTTTAACGGCTCGTTTTTTCCAGCGTTCCCGGGCATAGGCCTGCATGTCCTTAGCACTGTCGAACTCGTCCACGATCTCCATCCCCAGGAGGGTTTCCAGGACGTCCTCCACGGTTACGATCCCTGCCATACCGCCATACTCGTCGACCGCTAGGGCGATCTGTTCCCGGTTGCGCATCAGTTCCTCGAACAGTTCGGGAATGGTCATGCTTCTTGGGACCACCAGTATTTCCCGACGGATCTCCCGGAGTTTCATCTGATGCTTGTCGTTGGCGAGGTTGTCCAGAAGGTCGTGCTTATGGATGTAACCGGTGCCATTGTCGATGTGTTCGCTATAGGTGGGGATCCTCGAGAAACGTAGATATCCTTTGTCCTGAAAAAGCTTGTCGAGGGTCATTTCTTCATCGGCCGCCACCACTACGGTCCGTGGGGTCATGATATGTTCCACCTGAATGTTGCGGAAGCGGATCAGGTTTTTAAGGATCCGCGATTCGCCTTCCTCGAAGATCCCTTCTTTGTGGCCTATATCGGCCATGGCGGATACCTCGGCCCGGCTGATCAGTTCCTGTTGTTTGTTCTTGGCCATGGCTTGGGTGATCCATTGGGATAGGACCACGAGGGGATAAAGCAGGATGATCATGCCGTTGAGCAGGTTCACGGAGGGTTGGGTGAGGGTTCTCCAGTATTTTGCACCCAGTGTTTTGGGGATGATCTCGGAGAAAATGAGAATGAGCAACGTGAGCAGCGCAGAAGCGAGCCCGACCGATCCACTGCCGAAGACCTTGGTGGCCTGAGCTCCGACTCCGGCGGCACCGACGGTATGAGCGATCGTGTTCAGGGAGAGGATAGCGGCCAGGGGCCGGTTGACGTCCTCCTTCATCTTTTTCAGCAAACGACCGGTTCGGTGGCCATTCTGGTACTGAGCTTCAATAAAGGAAGGGGTGATGCTCAAGAGAACAGCTTCAAGGATCGAGCACAAGAAGGACACGAAGAGGGCTATAAAGAGATATGTAAGGAGCAGGGTCATTTCAGCGGGGACAAAATGGGTTGTCCAGGTGATGTTGGTGCAAGGTCATAACCTGGGTCCGCTTTCGTAAAAGTGTGCGGACTGGAACGGATCGTGGATGAATGCCGGGCGTACAACAGGGCAATTCGCCCTGGAGCGTGGAAGGTCTTGTTGAACGTCCGTAATGAGCCGGCCGGATCTTCCGGGGAAGGGTCGTGCATTTCGCATCTGGTCATCAAGGCCCTGTCACAAAAGGGAAGAAGGTTTTGTTCAATTTCGAATTTATAAAAATATCTCGATCATAAAGTCATTGGCGGGTCTCCTGCTTTTTTTCGCAAAGGAACAATGGCCTGGATATTTTTGTCTCAATGCTGATAATTTTGTCTTTTAGGGAGACGAACGTCTTTCAGGTCATGAAGTACGACGATCGATACGACAAAGAGAACTGTCTGGAAATGTTGAGAAGGGAGCCCTTTGAGCGGAAGGTGGTCTCTTTTTACCGGTATTGCCAGCTTGAAGAGCCCGAGGCCGTTCGTGCGGACTTGTTCAGTGAATGGAGTTCGCTTGGGGTCCTGGGGCGGATCTATCTTGCGACCGAGGGCATCAATGCCCAGGTGAGCGTTCCTGAACCCCGATGGGATGATTTTCTGGCGTCTCTTAGCAGGCGGGAATGGCTCAGTCGTGTCGAACTTAATCCCGCCCTCAGGCATGCCAATGATGCCTTTTACAAGCTCCGGATCAAAGTCCGTCCTTCCCTTGTTGCTGACGGCCTTTCGGAGGAGGAGTACGATCTCTCGCAGCGGGGGGATCACTTATCGCCCGAGGAATTTCACCATCTTGTTGAGGAGGCGGATACGGTCGTCGTGGATATGCGAAACCATTACGAGACCGAGATCGGCCATTTCAAGAATGCGATCCTGCCGGGGTCGGAGTCCTTTCGAGAGGAGTTGGACAAGGTCTTGGAGCAGCTCCGGGAAAAAGGGGACAAAAAGGTATTGTTGTATTGTACCGGGGGGATCCGGTGTGAAAAGGCCAGTGCTTATCTTAAAAAGCAGGGTATCGAGGATGTCCATCAATTGAAGGGTGGGGTCATTTCCTATGCCCGTGAGATCCGGAGGAAAGGTATCGAATCACGATTCATCGGGAAGAATTTCGTTTTTGATGAACGTTTGGCTGAAAAGGTGACCGACGATGTGGTAGCGCGTTGTCATCAGTGTGGCAGGCCGAGTGATCGTTCAGTGAATTGCCGGAACCTCGGGTGCAATCTTCTTTTTATTCAATGCACGGATTGTGCCCGGGAATTCGACGGCTGTTGTACCCCGGAGTGTCAACATGTGCGCTCTCTTTCCCCGGCTGAACAGAAAGCCTGGCGGAAACAGAACCGGCCATTCCATCACAACAAGTCCCGGATCCGCAGGCAACAACTCCAGGAAGCCATCCGGGAACAGGACCCCGAGCGCTTCGAACGGATCAACCAAAGGGGAGGATGACCGGGGTCATGGTCCTTATATCGAGGAAGCTGATACCTTTGTAAAAAATACCGCTATTCATGCCATTCTATCATCGCCTTGGTAATATTCCGCACAAGCGGCATACAACATTTCGTAAGCCCGATGGGAACCTTTATTACGAGCAGTTGTTCGGGACGGAAGGCTTTACTGGGGTTGCCTCATTGCTCTATCATACCCACAGACCTACCCAGGTCAAGGAGATCCGCGGTGCGAAGGATCACAGCCCGTCCATTTCTGTGGCAAAGAATCTGCGGCCGCTCAGCTTGAGTGGTTTCGATATAGAAGCGGCGGATGACTTTATTGATAGCCGGAAGCCTGTGCTCGTGAATGACGATGTTTATATTGAGCTGGCGGCACCGAGGAATTCTGTTAAGGATTATTTTTACAAGAATGCCGATGCGGATGAGCTGATCTTTATTCACCGCGGATCGGGTACGCTTCGCACCTTCCTGGGGAACATCGAGTTCGAGTACGGCGATTATCTCGTCATTCCAAGGGGCGTTATCTATCAGATCGAGTTCAACGATACGGATAACCGCTTGTTGGTCGCACAATCCTTTAGTCCGGTGGTTTCCCCGAAAAGATACCGGAACGAGTTCGGCCAGTTATTGGAGCATTCCCCCTATTGTGAAAGGGATATCCGGCCTCCTTCCGCGTTGGAGACTTACGATGAGAAAGGGGATTTCTCGGTATTCATCCGCAAGCAGGACCTTCTCCATGAATACGTGTACGCTACGCATCCCTTTGATGTTGTGGGCTGGGATGGCTACAATTTTCCCTATGCCTTTTCCATTCACGATTTCGAACCCATAACGGGCCGGGTCCACCAGCCTCCCCCCGTTCATCAGACCTTCGAAGCGCACAATTTCGTTATATGCTCTTTCTGCCCGCGCTTGTTCGATTATCATCCGGAAGCGATCCCGGCGCCATACAACCACAGCAACATTGATTCGGATGAGGTGTTATATTATGTGGATGGGGATTTCATGAGCCGAAAAGGGGTGGACAAGGGGCAGATCACCTTGCATCCTTCGGGAATTCCGCACGGACCCCATCCCGGTGCTACCGAGAAGAGCATTGGCAAAGAGAGCACGGAGGAACTTGCCGTCATGATCGATACTTTTCGTCCCTTGCGCCTCACGGAGCAGGGTGCCAGGATCGATGACGGGGAATACTATTTGAGTTGGCTCGAATAAAGAACGATCAAAACCAAAAAACGACTTTGATATGACCGAAACCAGCCAATCTGCCGCTGAAAAAGAAGTGCCTCAGGCCGAGGATGTTCTGCCCATTAATGGAACGGACCACGTCGAGTTTTATGTGGGCAATGCGCGTCAACAGGCGCATTACTACCAGACCGCCTTCGGTTTTCAGCCGGTCGCTTATGCTGGGTTGGAGACCGGATTGAAAGACCGGGTATCCTATGTTCTTCAGCAGGACAAAATACGCTTTGTCCTCACTTCCCCGTTGACCAAGGACAGTCCGATCAATCGCCACTTTATGGAGCATGGCGATGGGGTCAAGGTCATCGCCCTTTGGGTGGACGATGCCACCAGATCTTATAACACAACAGTGGAGCGCGGTGCTGAACCCTATCAGGAACCCACTACCCATACCGACGAGCACGGAAAAGTGGTCACTTCGGGTGTTTATACGTACGGAGAGACCGTTCATCTTTTCGTGGAACGGGACCAATACGAAGGCCCTTTTCTTCCTAATTTCAAAGAATGGGATCCCGAATACCGACCCGGGCCGAGCGGTCTGAAGTATATCGATCATATGGTCGGGAACGTTGACTGGAATCAAATGGACCGGTGGGTGAAATTTTACCGCGACGTGATGGGTTTCGCCCAATTGGTCTCGTTCGACGATAAAGATATCTCCACCGAATATTCTGCTCTGATGAGCAAGGTGATGAGCAACGGGAACGGGCGGATCAAGTTCCCCATCAACGAGCCTGCCGAAGGCAAGAAACGGTCACAGATCGAGGAATACGTCCGCTTTTACAACGGCTCCGGTTGTCAGCACATCGCCATGGCTACCGACGATATCGTCGAGACCATCGGAGAGCTCCGCAGTCGTGGGGTTGAGTTCCTCCGCGTACCGGATACCTATTACGACGACCTTCTGGACCGGGTCGGTGACATCGATGAATCTGTGGAAACACTCCGGCAATATGGTATTTTGGTGGACCGTGATGATGAGGGTTACTTGCTCCAGTTGTTCACCAAGCCCCTCCAGCCCAGGCCCACGATGTTCTTTGAGATCATCCAGCGAAAAGGAGCTCGGTCCTTTGGCAAAGGCAATTTCAAGGCCCTTTTCGAAGCGATCGAGCGCGATCAGCAGGAGCGGGGAACGCTTTGATACTCGCTTGTCATCGGTGATCTGTCGGTGAGGAGTTGTGATTTGCCTTTTACCCGAATGTTACAAGTTGGCTTGCTTTTGGGTCACTTCTTTCGTGGTGAGAGCTGAACCCTGATCTCCCGGCCACAGGGACTTGCTTTATTCTTCCGAGAATTCGATCAGGAGGTTCCGGTATTTGGAGAAAAGCTTGGATTTTGATACGAAGCCGATGTATTTCCGGTCCGAGTCGACCACAGGCAGGTTCCATGCGCCCGTCTCCTCAAATTTCTCCATAACGCTATTCATGTTCTCATTGATGTAGATGAGGGTCGGAGGAGCATCCATTAGGTCCTCGACGAAGGTGTTGTCGTACCGTTCCTCCTCGAACATGATCTTCCTTATATCGTTCATGAGAACCACCCCTTTAAAATGGTCCTCCTCGTCCACGACCGGAAAGAGGTTCCGATGAGAGCGGGAGATCGCATATACCAGCGTCCGGAGGCTGTTTTGGGGTTGGACCTTGATGAAATCGTCCTCAATTTCTTCTTCCAGGTTCATCAGGGAGAGAACGGTCTGATCCTTGTGATGGGTCATCAGTTCGCCCCGCTCGGCCAATTGTTGGGTATAGACGTTGTGTTTGCGGAAGTAGCGCCCCGTGGTATAGGCAATGGCCGAGGCGATCATAAGCGGAACGAAGAGGGCGTAGCCGCCGGTTATTTCGGCGATCAGGAAGATCGCCGTTAATGGAGCATGCAGGACACCCGCCATCAATCCCGCCATACCGACCAGGGTAAAGTTCCCTTCCGAAAGGGGGCTGATCCCGAAGTAATTGAATACCTTGGCAAAGGTGAAGCCCAGGGTGCTGCCCATGAAGAGCGTGGGGGCGAATATCCCACCGATCCCGCCACCTCCGAAGGTGAAGGCCGTTGCGATCACCTTGAGGAAGACCAGGGCCAGGAGAAAAAGCAATATAAAGTAGATATTGTCCCCGAACTGGCTGAAAGGGCCTTGCTGTAGTACATTGGTGTAATCACCGTGGATCAGATGGTTGATGGTATCGTAGCCTTCCCCGTACAGGGGAGGGAACAAAAAGACCATAATGCCCAGGATAACGCCGGAATTGATAGCCCGCAGGTAAGTGTTGCGAATCCGTTCGCAGAAGCGGTGTATGGAGAAGTAGGCCTTGGAAAAATACACCGAGACCAGGCCGGTTATTATCCCCAGAAGGATGTAAAAGGGAATGTAGCTCAGGAGAAACTCATCGTTCAGGGTGAAGCTCAGCAGGGATGCCTCTCCAAGGAACAAATAGGTGGTGATCACAGCCGAAGCCGAGGCCATTAGCAAGGGAATAAGGGAAGCCATGGTGAGGTCCAGCATGATCACTTCAACGGAGAACACAATGGCTGCGATGGGGGCCTTAAAGATCGCGGACAAGGCGCCGGCTGTTGCACACCCCACGAGCAGGGTCCGGTTCTTGTAATCCAGACGAAAAAAACGTCCGATGTACGATCCGTAAGCCCCGCCGGTAGCCACAGTAGGCCCCTCCAGGCCCACCGACCCCCCGAATCCGACCGTTATCGTGCTGGTCAGGATCGAGGAGAACATATTGTGTTCTTTCAGGTTGCTGTTCCTTTTCGAAATGGCGTGGAGCACGTTGGGGATCCCGTGGCCGACATCCTGCCTTATCACAAAGCGAATGATCAGGACCGTAAGGACGAGACCGATCAATGGATAGATAAAGAAGAGATAATTGTGATACTGCTGGGCGAAACCGCTGGTAAGCAGCATCTGTATCAGATGGACCGCCGTTTTTATAACGGCGGTAGCGAGGCCGGAGGCAATTCCGACAAAGATCGCGAGAATGGAAGTTAACTGTTTGTTCTCAAGATTCCTCACCCACCGTGTGAGGGTGTTTCGAATGTGATTCACGAGCACTGTGCCCTCCTTCCGGTTCATGAGTGCGTGTCCTCAGGGATTAGGATCCTTTTCTTTACGTATCTTTTTAATGCAGGGTTTTCTATTGTCTTTCGGTATTGTTGCCACAAAGTGATCAAGTCCATGGATTCTCCACGCTCACGTTTCTTGCCGAATTTTAGTATGAAATGTGTAAGAAGCGCTTCCTTGACCCGTCCCGAGAACTTTTTCTCAATGGAATTGAAAAGGACGAACGGGTAGGTTGAGGTCTTTTTGCCCCGCTCACCGGGGATATTCTCTTCAAGGGCCGCTCTTTTGGCCATGCTGTATGAAAATTCCAGAAAACCTGGGATGTAAAGGTTTTTGGGGTCATCTAAGGGGATGTTTTCCAGGAAGGACCAGTATTCACTGGAGAAATCGATCGTATCGTTTCCTGTCTCATACCGGTAGCGGTTGGGGTAGAGGAATTTTTTCCGGCCCCAGATGATGAGGTCCCGTTTGCCCTCTTTCTCGAGAAAGGCACGTGGTATGTCGTCATCAGATCTTTCCCGGAGCTCGGTCCTCAGTGCTTTCAGTTCTTTGCGGAGGACTTTGATGCGCTTTTTGAAGGAGAGGGTATCCTTGGGTTCGAGCTGTTCTTCGGTCACGGATTTCCATTTCCGAACGGTCTTTTTCTTATCGACCAGGTAGTTGTTGATCTTTGCTCCTTGTCCGCTAAAGTTCAGGGTGGATAAGTAGTCCGTTCCCTTGGCTTCAAGGGTCAAGCTATCTCCCGGGGATAGGTAGAGCAGGTGCTCGAGTTGTCCGTATTTTCCTTTGAAATATTGAGGTGAATCCACTTTTAATGTGATGCGGGACGGCTCACTGCGTCCCTTTAACGGCATTTTTGCGAGGATCGTGTCCGCGGTAGTGAAAGGGGTTTTGCGTTTGGTGATCCTGAGTGCTGAAGGTACTGGTGCGCTGATCCTTGTTCGCAGCATTACGTGCTTGGCCCCATTATCATCCCGTTCTTTTGTCGGATCGCAATGTTGAAGGGTAAGACCGAGCAATGAAAGCAGGAGCGTGGCCACGAATGTTTGACCTGATCGCTTCAATGTTTTTCGTTTGGTACCGTATCGGTCTTGGATCGGTCTTTCTGGACCTGGATGTGAAGTTCCCGAAGTTGTTCTTCCGATAGTTCTGAGGGAGCTCCGATCATGAGGTCGCGACCGGCATTGTTCTTGGGGAAGGCGATCGTATTTCTTATATCGCTATCCCCTGCGAAAAGCGCTACCCAACGGTCAAACCCGAAAGCCACTCCTCCGTGTGGCGGGGCTCCGTATTCCAGGGTCTCCAGAAGGAATCCGAAGCGTTCTATGGCCTCTGATCTTGTGAATCCAGCCTTTTCCAATACCGATTCCTGCAATTCCCGCTCGTGGATCCGGATGGAGCCTCCGCCCAGTTCCACCCCATTGATGACGAGGTCGTAAGCATTGGCGCGTACATTTCCCGGGTCCTTGTTCAACAATTCACGGTCATCCGGGTGAGGTGCTGTAAAGGGATGGTGCATGGGGTCGTGTCGCTCCTCTTCCTCGTTCCATTCGAAGAGGGGGAAGTCGACGATCCATAAAGGTTCAAAGCGCCCGGGGTCCCGAAGACCGAGTTGGTTCCCCATCTCTATCCGGAGCTCTCCGAGGGCATTCAGGGTCCTTTTCTTTTCACCGGCGAGGATCAACATGAGGTCTCCTTCTTCAGCTCCCATTTTTTCGGCCCAGGTCTTCAGATCTTCCGCCCCAAAGAACTTATCGACCGAGGATTTGAAGGTCCCGTCCGCCTGGTACTTTACGTAGACCAATCCATTTGCTCCGATCTGAGGGCTCGTCACAAAGTCCGTGAGCGCATCCAGTTGTTTTCTGCTATGATCCCCGCAGCCTTTTGCGCAAATGCCACCGACATATTCCGCCCGATCGAAGACCTTGAAACCGCTTCCTTTGGTCAGGTCGCTGAGCTCGACGATCGTCATGTCAAAGCGCGTATCGGGGCGGTCCGTCCCGTACCGTGCCATAGCCGTTTCGTAGCTCATTACGGGGAAATCCCCCGTATCGACCCCGAGAACCCCCCTGAATACTTGCCGTACGAGGCCCTCGATGAGCTCCAACACATCATCCCTTTCAACAAAAGAAAGCTCGAGGTCCACTTGTGTGAATTCCGGTTGCCGGTCTGCTCGCAGGTCCTCATCGCGGAAGCACTTCACGATCTGAAAGTAACGATCCAGCCCACCGATCATGAGGAGTTGTTTGAAGGTCTGTGGAGATTGAGGCAAGGCGTAGAACGCGCCCGCATCGATCCGGGAGGGAACGACGAAGTCACGCGCTCCTTCTGGTGTGGACTTAATGAGGACCGGGGTCTCGATCTCGAGAAAACCCTGGTCGCTCAAGTATTTTCGGATCTCCATGGCCATTTGATGGCGAAGGGTAAGGTTGGATAGAAGGGGGGACCGTCGGATGTCGAGGGCCCGGTAACGCATGCGGAGTTCTTCTCCGCCATCTGTTTCGTCCTCAATGGTAAAAGGCGGTGTTTTGGAGGATGACAGGACGTCCAGCCTTTCCACGGCGACCTCGATATCGCCTGTGCTTATTTCCGGGTTCTTGTTGCTTCTCTCGGACACGGTGCCGGTCGCTTGTATCACGTACTCTCTTCCCAATTGACGGGCTTTTTCACAAAGAACCCGGTCGCTTTCCATATTGAAGAGAAGTTGCGTGATCCCGTAACGGTCCCGAAGATCGATAAAGGTCATGCCGCCGAGGTCCCTGGAACGCTGTACCCAGCCGCTCAGGGTCACTGTTCGTCCTTCGTCCGCAAGCCTGAGGTCCCCGCAATTGTGTGTCCGCAACATGCCTTAAAGATATGGATCGACACGAAAATACAAAAGAAAGGGAGTCGTCTTTCGGCGTGGGTGAGGAAGTTCCCTTAGGATCCTTAAATTGGTCGCTATGACCCTGAGTGTGGATTCTGAGGAACATTTTATGAAGGCGGCCCTGAAGGAGGCCGAGAAGGCATATGAGGCCGATGAGGTGCCGGTCGGAGCGGTGATCGTTGCCAATGAGCGGATCATCGCGCGGGCTCACAATCTTACCGAGCGGCTCAATGATGCGACAGCTCATGCTGAGATGCAGGCCTTTACGGCGGCTTCGGAGTATCTGGGAGGGAAGTTCCTCGATGCGTGTACGCTTTATGTTACCCTGGAGCCGTGTGTGATGTGTGCCGGGGCGGCTTATTGGACGAGGATTGGTCGGTTGGTCTTCGGGGCGACCGATGAAAAGGCGGGATATCGGGGGGTCGGTGAAAATTTGCTCCATCCCCGGACAGTGTTACGGGTAGGTTTGCTCAGGGAATCCTGCGGGGAGCTTCTTACGGATTATTTCCGGAAGAAAAGAAAGGGCTGAGCCAAGCTTTTTTACTGGTGTCCATTCCGCCATAGCTGGGTTGGTCCTGCCAAAAGAACGATCACCTCCTTAAATTGTTATTTTTGTTGAGAGACACGAAGTGAAAGCAGAATCCCAAAACAATATATTATGTATCCGCAGGAACTTGTATCTCCTATGAAGGAGGAGCTCACCGCTGAAGGTTTTCAGGACCTTGTTACAGCGGAAGATGTGGACCAGGTCCTCCAGCAAGAAGGGAGTGTTCTAATGGTCGTGAACTCCGTTTGTGGCTGCGCTGCGGGCAATGCCCGTCCCGCCGTCAAACAGGCTATTCAGAGTGAAAAACGGCCCGATGTCCTGGCTACGGTTTTCGCCGGGGTGGATAACGAAGCCGTGGAGCAAGCCCGGAAATACATGCTCCCTTATCCACCTTCCTCACCCTCCATTGCGTTGTTCAAGGACGGCAAACTCGTACATTTTCTGGAACGGCATCACATTGAAGGAAAGCCAGCAGAGATGATCGCTGAGAACCTCAGCGGTGCATTTGACGAACAATGGGGGTGAACCTTCATTCCGTGGGATTTCGTTCGATGACCTTCGGCACGCGGAAATAATCCGAATCCTTATGCGGCGCGTTCTTTAGAGCCTCTTCGCGGGACATGCCGCTACTTGGTTCATCCGGACGCAAGTCGTTCTCCTCGTCCGTCATGTGGATGAGGGGTTCGACGTCCGACATGTCGAGTTCCTTTAGCTTATCGACCAAGCCGATCATGTCCTCCAGGTCCTTTTGGATCCGGTTCATTTCTTCCTCATCAAAAGAAAGGCGGGCGAGTTCGGCAAGGTGGTCAATGCTATTGCGGTCCGTGCTCATAAGGGTTCGCTAGGGGTTTGAGGGGCCTTACCCGATCCGGTCTCCAATGTTCCGTGCGTTTTTTCGAGCATTTGGTGGAGGGTGGCTCGGGTCTGGTCCCGCAAATTTATGAGATCCATACCCGATCCGTCGGGGTAAATGGGATCATGAATGATGACCCTCGATATGCCTGGATTTAAGGGTGAGAAAAGTCCGCCGTCCGGAAACCGTTTCCAGTTATCAAGGATGGTCATGGGCAGGATCGGCACTTGTTTGTCGACCGCCATCTTAAAAGCCCCATTCTTGAAGTGGCCCAAATTCGGGGGGCTTTGCGGAATGGTCCCTTCAGGGAATATCACCAGGTCGTTGCCCCGGTCGATCTCCTTGCCGGCCATTAAGAAGGCTCTGTGGGATGCCCATTTGTTCTGGCGATTCACTGCAATGTTCATGTTCTTGAAGAACATTCCGACAAAAGGCCAACTTCTCAACTCTGCCTTGCCCATGAAGATGAAATAACGGCGGAGAACGGCATACAAGAGCGGAATGTCCAGGTATGAAGTGTGGTTGCAGCATACGATACAGGGCTCATTCGGAAGCTTGCCCGCTTGGATCCGTTTGGGTTGGATCAGAGAGCCGATCAGTAAGTACTTTGAATAGATCCGCATCAGGCGGAATGTGACCGGGTGAAAACGTTCGTTGAGGAGCAGAATACGAAAGACCGGATAAAACAGCGGGAGGGGCAGTAGAAAGACAAAGGCCATATACACCCGGTAGGTTGCAAAGACGATCTTTTGAAGGAGCTTGATCATTCCGGGGTCTTGGTAAGAACGAACTAAAATAACATGGTTGGGAAATTTCCCGACCGTTTTTACGAGTCATCCGGTGAGGCCCCCTTGTTAAGGAAGTTCCACTGGCTCGGTGGAGCTTTATATTTGCCACGGGAAGCCGAGCGATTAATTTGGTTGAAGTCACGGGATCAGAGTGTTTCATTCTAATGCTCATGGCTTCCTTTAAACCGAAAATTCCTCCCTTTAAGGGTGGGCCAAAACCTTGGATGAAATGGCTCGTGTTCTAACAGGTGTACAAAGTACTGGTCGCCCCCATTTGGGAAACATTCTGGGTGCGATCCGGCCGGCCGTTGAAATGGCCGATCAGGAAGCGAACGAGGCTTTTCTTTTCATTGCCGATCTGCACTCGCTCACCACCATCGGTGACCCCGAGCGTCTCCATGAGAATACCCTTGCTGTGGCAGCCGGATGGTTGGCATTCGGATTCGATATCGAGCAGAACTATCTCTATCGGCAGTCCGACGTGCCTGAGGTCTGTGAGCTGACCTGGTACCTTAGTTGTTTTGCTTCATATTCCATGCTTACCAAGGCGCATTCGTTCAAGGACAAGATGAGCAAGAACGAGATCGTCAATGCGGGCCTCTTTACCTATCCCATCCTCATGGCCGCGGATATTCTTATGTACGATGCGGATGTGGTCCCCGTGGGCAAGGATCAGAAGCAGCACCTGGAGATGACTCGTGACATGGCCCAGCGGATCAATCAACATTACGGCGAAGTGCTCACCGTTCCCGAGGCCCGCATCGATGAGCAATTGATGACGGTTCCCGGGACCGACGGCCAGAAGATGAGCAAGTCCTACGACAATTACATCGACGTTTTCCTGCCCGAGAAGAAGTTAAAGAAGAATATCGGTCGGATCGTGACCGACAGTAAAGGGGTCGATGACCCCAAGGACCCCGAATCGTGCAACGTTTTCAAGCTTTACGAGTTGCTGGCGGAGCCCCATGCGGTCGAAGAAATGCGCAAGCGTTACCAGGAGGGTGGTTATGGTTATGGTCATGCCAAGAACGCGCTTTTTGAGTTGATCCTCGATCGCTTTGGTGAGGAGCGAAAAGCGTATAACGAGTTGATGGAGAACCGCGATCTTCTCGAGAAAAAACTCCAAATGGGAGCGGATAAAGCGAGAACGGAGGGAAGGAAGGTCCTCGACCGGGTCCGGCGGGCGTTGGGATACAAAGGTTTGGAAAAGGGTGAACGGATCGGCAGATGAGGAGTTCTTTCATTTTCCCGGGGTGGGATCGAAATGCTACTTTTGAGCAAAAGCGAAGCCCATGTATACAGGCCTTTCTCATACGCATTCCTTTCTGCGTTACGTGTTGCTTGCCCTTCTCATTGTGGCCATTGTGAACGCATTCAGAGGATGGTTCCGGAACACCGCCTTTGACCGAAAAGACGAAAAATTGTCCCTTTTCACGATGGTCGTGACCCATCTGCAACTCCTGATCGGGTTGGGGTTGTATTTCGTGAGTCCCTTGATCAGTAGCGGCCTCGTGGATATGGGAAAAGCCATGAAGAATGCTTTGCTGCGTTTTTGGGTCCTGGAGCACCCTTTGATGATGATCGTGGGGATCGTTCTGATCACGGTCGGTCACTCCCTGGGAAAGCGGGCTGATCGGGACGTTGTAAAGCACAGACGGGTCGCCGTTTTCTTTCTGCTGGCCCTTCTTGTGATCTTTTTTGCCATTCCCTGGCCCTTTATGCGCGATATCTTTACGGGGAGGGGATACTTTTAATACGGGGTCGGAACATTTTACCCGATGCCTGCGTCTAATCCTATGATAGCGATCATTCTCACCAATACGGAACAAAGCTTTCTTTGGCAAAGCGTCTATGGGTAAGAAAAAACCTGTAAGCACGGTCAAGAAAAAGAAAGAAACGGCTGTTCTCATCGGCGTTCAGACCCGATATAATCGGGGTCGGATCAACGAGCATCTCGACGAACTCGCTTTTCTGGTAAAGACTTCCGGCGCTGAGGCCAAAAAGCGCTTCATTCAGCGGTTGCGAGCACCGAATCCCAAGACTTTCATTGGCAGTGGGAAGATGGAGGAAGTGAAACAGTATGTGGATGAACACGGCATCGATACCGTGGTGTTCGACGATGAGTTGACCCCTTCCCAGGTCCGGAATGTCGAAGAGATCCTACGCTGCAAGATCCTCGACCGGAGTGACCTTATTCTGGCTATTTTTGCGAGAAGGGCCCGCACCTCCCATGCGAAGACCCAGGTTGAGCTCGCTCAGTACGAGAATCTCTTGCCGAGACTCACCGGCAGGTGGCCCCACCTTCAAAAGCAAAAAGGCGGTATTGGCACCAAAGGTCCCGGAGAAAGAGAGATCGAGACCGATCGCCGGATCATCCGGGATAAGATCACGTTTCTGAAGAAGAAGCTTAAAAAGATCGAGAAACAAAAGGCCAATCAACGAAAAAACCGGGGTAAACTTGTTCGGGCCGCATTGATCGGTTACACCAATGCGGGCAAGTCCACTATTCTCAATCAATTGAGCAGCTCAGAGATCTTTGTGGAGGACAAGTTGTTCGCCACGCTGGATACCACTGTCCGGAAGATCGAGCTGTACAATGTTCCTCTCCTGTTAACCGATACGGTTGGCTTTATCCGTAAACTTCCCCACAAGCTTGTGGAGTCCTTCAAATCAACGCTTGATGAGGTTCGTGAGGCGGATGTGCTCATTCATGTGATCGACATTTCCCATCCCAATTTCGAGGATCATTACAGGGTGGTCAGTGAGACCCTCGCAGAGATCGGGGCTGCCGATAAACCCACTTTGCTGGTCTTCAACAAGCTCGATGAATACCGGGCCGGATCGAACGGTCAGGTCCCTTATCAAGGAGATCAGGTCGATGTGAATGGACAAACTTTGCCTCCCGGGCTTGAGGATTCCTGGATGAACAAGATCGGGGCCTATCCCTCATTGTTCATATCTGCAACGGGGAAACGCAACATTCGCTATTTCAAGGACGTTTTGTACGAACGGGTCAAGGCGATCCATGCCCAGCGTTATCCCTACGACGATTTTCTTTATTAAGCGTTCG
>CAYVSK010000013.1:37099-38936 GCA_964453635.1 uncultured Weeksellaceae bacterium
AAAAACCCGGACCACTTCATTGTTGGCCCGGGTTTTTTGATCTTCGTAGGTAGAGCGGATATCACTCCACAACACTGATCTTATCCGTGTGTATCAGTTCCCCGTTCTCTCCGCGGACCTGATAGATGTACATCCCTTCGCTGAGTTCCTGGATGTTCATGGACTTTTCCCGCTTGGAGACAAGGTCCATGGATTTAACCTGCTTTCCGGTCACATCGAAGAGTTGCACGGAGCGTGCTGATTCATCGAGGATCCGGAAGGTCACTTTTTCTTTGGCCGGGTTGGGGAAAACGCGATAATTCTTCATGCCCTCCACGTTCTCCTCGATGCCAACAGCGGTCTTCAAGCTGAAGCCATCTGCGTCCAGGTAGCTACCGACGGTCTCGGTCCCTTCGTAACCCTGGAAAATGAAGGAAGGGGTGGTGGTCATGAAGATGTTGATCGAATCGGCCGTGCCCCCTGCCAGTTCCTGAAATGGGACAGAGACCTGCGTCCAGCTGCTCTCGCTCCCGGTAAGGAAGGTCAGGGCGCTTCTGACGATCATGGTCGTGTCGTTCTGGGCGTCGTAGCGCGAACTTTGCGCTAAAACATAAGCCGTGTCGGTGGATTCCATCATTTCGTAGCGAACCCAGCCTTCCAAACGAGACAGCTCATCCCCATTCCAGGGTTCTCCTTGCTTGATCATTTGGTTCTCGACCTTTCCGAGCAGCAGAAGCCCTGCTGTGTCCTGAATGACCTGGACATTTTGGGTCTCGATGTGAACCGCCGAACCACCTTCTTGTGGGTCGGATGTGTTCTCAGAGCCTCCGAGGAGAACGAATCCACTCGGCGCGCTTCCGGTTACTGGACTCGACCAATCCTCGAAACCGAGGTTATTCTGACCGGTGGTCTGGGCCATGGCTCCGGTAAGTGTGCCTGTTACAAAAACGGCAGCGACGAGTAATTTCTTGTACATAAGTTCGGGTTTTTGGTTTTTCAGCAAGCGAATATAAAGGTCCTGTTGCGTTTTTGGTGATCCCGAAAAAAATGTATCCCCCGATCATTCATATTTCCCGTGCTTCGACGGACCGGACCTCCGGCATGTACTGTTTCAAGAGGGTCTCGATCCCGTTTTTCAGGGTGACCGTAGAGGAAGGACAACCACTACAAGCACCCTTCAGGGTGACCGTCACAATACCATCCTGAAAGGAGTGGAATTGAATGGCACCTCCGTCGCCTTCCACGGCCGGTTTTACATATTCCTCGAGCAGGTCCACGATCTTCTGCTCATCTTCCGTTTGCGGTTCGGTACCAGGGGTTGGGGTGGGGGCTTTCGGTTCATCACCCGCGTCTTTTCCCCCAGGGTTTTCCTCGTTCGCTGGTCTTTTTTCTACGGCTTCTTTGTTGTTCACGAGAAAATCCCGGATGAACTCCCGGATCTCCATACCCACCATGTCCCAGTCCACTGCATCCGTTTTGGTGACGGAAACGAAATTGCCTGAGATAAAAACGCCGGAAACAAAGGGGAACTGGAACAATTGAGCGGCCAATGATGAGGACCCCTGGGCGGTTTCGGGGTCGGTGTATTCCACCGGCGGCTCTCCTTCCGATAAGAGGAGCCGATCGGCCACGAATTTCATGGTGGCCGGGTTCGGGGTCATTTCCATGTAGACGTTGGTCGGTATTTTCTGGGTCGTGGTTTCCATATATCAGGGACCTTTAAAGGCTTTATTCAAAACGTGTGAGTTGCAAAATTTCAAATTGGATCTTTGTGATATCCAAGGAGATGCCTTATGGGCATGCTCCACGAAAATAATCGTTCATTGATGGTGGCAGGCTTTACAATTTCCGGTTCTGC
>CAYVSK010000014.1:0-9071 GCA_964453635.1 uncultured Weeksellaceae bacterium
CGTGCATTGGAAGTGCCCTATACCGATACGCCCGGTCTTAGTGATCAATAAGGCCCTTCTGCTGTGCGCGTTTTGGTATGCTTCCTTGGCCTTCATCGGCCTTACCGGTGCTGCTGGTACTTTCCATTCTGAATCCGGTCATGCTTTGTAGTGCAGCCTCTTCTGAAAAAAATCGGGTCGGGGTACAATAGGAGAAAGTTCATTTCCGTTTTAGGGTCTCAATGTTAACCCGAACCCCAAATACGATCCGATATGGAAAACTTCGACCCTTCTTATTCATCAAGGGAAGGCGGACCCTTGTATCCGAACCGCGAGAATTCCGTCCAAAGGGAGCATTATCCCGACCATAAGCGACCGAGCCAAGGGGTGGTCAACAATATCTTGAACTACGCTCGTGCGGTAAGTATCCGAAAGACCTCAAGCGGGGAAGTCATCAAGAACTTGCTGAATTAAAGAAAAAGGGGGCGTATAGGCGCTCCCTTTTTTTTCAGAACTTGTTGAAAGTTTGAATTTTGTATGCTTGGCGCTTCCTTCTTTTGGGGGATGTCCTATTCCAATGAAGCTTTTTGAACGCTATGGGGAGGCCGATGGCATTTTTCGTGTCCACCGGGCGGACTGGTACGGACTTTTTCACGACCCTTTTCAATGAAGGGGTCGGGAATGCCTGGAGCCTCCATGAACCCTGGCCCGCCTTCCGGGCGCGTGCCCACCGGCTCGTTGGTTCGCCTCCCACGCGCTTTGATCGCCTCTATTTCCGGGTTCCACGGCTGTATCGACACCGCAAGCGGTCCGAGCGCTGGTACGTGGAGACGAACTATCACCTCTTTGCGGCCATTCCCCTCATCCGCCAGGCTTTCCCCGACGCGCTCATTTTTTTGATCGTCCGGGACGGCCGTTCCGTGGTCACCTCCTGGTTGAACCGCTGGCGCTACATCACGAACGAGCACATCCGCCCGCATGCTTTCCCCGATGACCCTGCTGTTTTGTACTGGTCGAACTGGAATCCGCTCCAGAAGCTAAGCTGGTACTGGAAGACCGTCAACCGATACGCCTGGGAACAAGGGGTGGACCAGGTCCTCTATTTCGAATCCGTCTTCAGGGCAGATGGGGAAGGCCTTTTACCGGTCCTCGAGCGCTTCGACGATGTTCAATACGACGCCGAAACGGTCAAAGGGTTTTTGAAGCGTCCCGTGAACCGGAATCCGCGGGCTTTTTTTCCTACCTGGGAAGAATGGCCGAAAGCTTGGAAGGAGCAGTTCGACGAGATCGCGGGTGAGGATATGAGCTGGTGGGGGTATTATTGAGCTAAGATATTTCCCACCAGTCACTCCCCACATCTTCCTCCGTGCTGGATCGATTCTCACTTAGCCCTTCTGAAAGAGGTCGTAATTCCCTTTCCCTAAGTAGTCCTTTTTGGCGGATCGTTTGATGAAGAGTTTGAAGAGGATGACGCCGGCCGCGAACCCACCGATATGCGCCCAAAAGGCGATCCCCTGAGCGCTGCCCGAGGCCATGAGGGTGGCTGTGCCGCTTACCAGTTGAACGAAGAACCAGACGGCCAGGTAAAAGAAGGCATTGAGCTCGAAAAAGTAGGGGATGAAGAAAATGGGAATGAAGAAGATGATCCGGCTCTTGGGATAGAGGAACATATAAGCTCCCATGACGGCCGCAATGGCTCCGGAAGCACCGATCGCGGGAACCGTTGAGGAAAGGTTCAGATAGAAGTGAGAGAAACTGGCGATAGCTCCGCAGAGCAGGTAGAAGATGAGGTAACGCCCACGGCCCATGCTGTCCTCCACGTTGTCCCCGAAGATGTAAAGGGTCCACATGTTGCCGAGGAAGTGGCCGAACCCTCCGTGAAGGAAGGTGTTCGAGAGAAAAGTCCAATAGGGGGCCGAGGTATACCCCATGCTTTGAGCCCATTCCGCGTCCGTGTAGCGGGCTGGGACCAGGCCGAAATGATAGAACAACTCCTTTACCCCTTCCTCCGGAAGCTTCGCTTCGATAATGAAAACAGCGGTGTTGAGCCCGATGATCAGCCAATTGACCAGGGGAAAGCGCTGGGTCGGTATGGTGTCCTGGATCGGGAACAAGGTCCATTGGCCTCAAAGGGGGAGGCCGTTCCCCTTGGTATCTGTTTTGTTCTTTCAGAAACCGTGAATGCTCATACCGCCGTCCACTTTGATGCATTGTCCCGTGATATAGGCCGAGGCCGGCATGCAAAGGAAAGCCACTGTACCGGCGACCTCTTCGGGATCTCCCACGCGCTTCAGAGGCGTTTTGTCGAGCACTTCCTTGTAATAATCGGGGTCTTCGAGCACGGGACGGACGAGCGGTGTGTCGATATACCAAGGGGCGACGGCGTTGACATGGATCCCGTCTTCGGCCCATTCCCCGGCAAGGTTGCGGGTGAGCTGTTCGAGGGCGGCTTTGCTCATCCCGTAGACCGCCCCTGTGCGAATGTGCATCGAACCGGCTACGGAGGAGATGTTCACGATGCGGCCATCCTCGCTCGTTTTTAGAAGGGGATGGAGGTGACGGCAGAGATGAAAAGCACTCAGTAGGTTCGTGTGAAGAATGGAATCGACCTCCCGTTCCTCGTATTCTCCCATGGCCTTGCGGATGTTCGTCCCCACGTTGTTGATCAGGATATCGAGGCCGGACCATTTTTCCCGGAGCTTGCCCAGGATTCGCGTTCTGTCCGAGCCTTTGGAGAGGTCCCCCTGGAGCCCTTCGATCTCGTGTTGCGTGCGCATCTCTTCCAGGGCATCACCATCCCGGCCGGCTATGAGGACCTTAGCTCCGGCCGCTTTGAACATCAAGGCCGTTGCTTTGCCGATACCCTTGCTGCCACCGGTCACGAAAGCCCGTCTTCCACGGAGGCTGAAAAAGTCCTCTTTTGCCATGGTCTTGCTTTTTACAATGGGTAAAAATAGCAGCTTGGGAGGGATTTAAGAAATATATATTTTTCACTATGAAATCACTGTGAAAAATATATATTTCATTGGAGGCGGCAGATTCAAGGTTCTGGTGCAATGCTTATGAAGGTCATCGCTCGGTGGGTTAGCAAAGAAAGGTTCTATTTATAGGAGGGGAGGCGGTGCCTTTCCCTCTTTTTATACAACAAAAGGTTGCCCAGGAAAGAGCCGTATTCTTTAAAAAGAGGTACTCGGAATACTCAGTTCCTTGATCACTCGTCCAGCATTTTCCCCACGGACTTCCAGGAAATAGAAGCCCGGTGCGAGCTTTTTAACGGAAAGCTCAAGCCGGGATCGTCCAGGGCTGAGCTCTTTTTTGCGCAATAGCCTCCCCTGTATGCTGAAGAGGCGCAGGGTGTGACGGTTCTGGCTGAATTTTCCTCTGAGGCGGATCCTGAGCCGGTTCCGGCTCGAGCCTTCGCTAACGACGGTGATGCTGCTCTCTCTGGCATCTTCGTTGACCGGGTTTGAGGATCCGACCCTTAGCCTCAGTATCACAGGCAAATGGTCGGACATGTCGAAAAGCGCATCTCCCACGGTATTTGGGATGCTCTGGTTCGATGGGCTGACCACCGATCCGTTCAAACGTTGACCATCCTGTCCGAGCACCTTGTAGGATCCCGCTAGGTAGCTTATTCCCTTATGTCCGTCCGTGCCGCTACCATCAAGCATGATCAGGTCAAAGCGGTCATCCAGACCCCCGCTCGCTTTACAACCGGTCTTGGCGATGTGGGTGGATTGGGTGTGCAGGGAAGCAAAACCGGGGGCGTCATGCCATTCGCCCTCCATTTGGGTGGGGTCGCTAAAGGAAAGGGCCGGTGTTTGAGGCTCGACCAGGTTCTTGTAAGCCTTTTCGTGGGATCCCTGAAAGTTCATATCCCCCGTTAGGATCCGCCTACCTCGATAAGGGAGGCTATCCAGCAGGGCCATCAGCGTGTCCGTGGTCGCTGCCCTTTTCTCTGCATCCGAAGCATCCTGTCCGGCCTTGAGGTGAAGGATGCAAACGGTCAAAAAGGTGGTGTCCGCTCCGGGATCCCCGGAAGCCCTGTGGTATAGCTCGTAGATGTCCACATCCCGCACACGTCCCTCAGTGTTGAATTGCCGGGAAAAGCCAAGCTTTTTTTTCCGGTAAAAGAGCATGTTGTCGATCGACGTGTTCGAAGGGTTCCGGAGGGGTGGACGGTCGTATTCGTTCCCCTTGGTGTTCAAGGCATTTTTTAGGAAATGGTCTGCTGTTGTTTCGTTGGCCGCAATTTCGTTGACGGTGATCAGGTCGGGGTGGACATGGCTGGCAATGGTGGCCATGAGGTCGGCCTTTTCGGCCACATCGTTGTTCGGGTCCGTACAAAAGGCCGTTGTCGTCCCGTAATACAACAAGTTGTAGTGCATCACCCGGAGGGTGTCCTGTCCGTTTAACTCCGGTGCTAAAAAAGAGCCGAACAACAATATGAAGGACATGGAGAGGCGGACCTTCCACCGTTTAAAGCGGTCTATATGGGGTTCAAGGAGCTTCATCGAAAGGCCGTTTGCTCCGAAAGTAGGGGGGCGTTTTTTAGGCCGCTTCCCAAAAAATAAATGATCCCATATGGGATTATGTCATTGTTCGGGCCCCTGTCCGGTTTTATTATTGCACCAGTCGGTCGGTGTTCCGGTTTCGGTGGGGCATGGATAGGGGGATTGGGTACCGATTGAACGGTGTTCGACCCGTACGCAATGTTTCAGCCCCCGGCTGGTATTTCAGCCATGGTGTGTTGGTTCAGCCTTTGGGAAGGGGGCGATCTTTTCCTTGCTCTTGATCAGGAAAAATATTATAAAAGGATCCATCATGGAAGGAAGCGAAAATTTTCTGGGCACCTACACCGATCTTTACGAGCTCACCATGGCCCAGGGCTATTACCTGGCCGGCAAGAAGGACGATCCTGCCATTTTCGACTACTTCTTCAGGGATGTCCCTTTTGATGGCGGTTACGTGATATTCGCGGGCTTGGAGGAGTTCCTTTCGGATCTCGAGCGCTTCCGCTTCGGGGATGACGATATCCGTTATCTCACTGAACAAGGATTTCGGAATGATTTCCTCGATTGGCTCCGGGATTTTCGTTTTCAAGGCACGATACATGCTATGCGGGAAGGGGAGGTGGTCTTCCCCCTCGAGCCGATCGTCCGCGTAGAGGGAAACCTGATCGAGACGCAGCTCATCGAGACCCTTCTGCTCAACCACCTGAATTTCTGCTCGCTCATTGCCACCAAGGCGGCCCGGGTCCGCGAGTCCGCGGGTGATGCTATGGTGGCTGATTTTGGCCTGCGTCGAGCTCAGGGATGGGGTGGTGTCGAGGCTGCGAAAGGGGCCTATATCGGGGGTGTGGATGCCACTTCCAACACCTATGCGGGCAAGGTCTACGGGATACCCATTACCGGAACGCAAGCCCATTCCTGGATCCAGAGCTTTTCCGATGAATTGACGGCTTTTCGGGAATTCGTCAAATGGTATCCCGGCAACTCCATTCTGCTTGTGGATACTTACGACACCTTGAAGAGCGGCGTCCCCAATGCCATCACCGTTGCACATGAAATGGCCGAAGAAGGGAAAGAGCTGGCGGGGATCCGGCTCGACAGTGGTGACCTGGCCTATCTCAGCAAGAAGGCCCGCAAGCTGCTGGACGATGCGGGTTTGCAGGATGTGAAGATCATTGCTTCCAATCAGCTCGATGAGTACGTGATCGATAGCTTGCGCGGTCAAGGTGCTCCGTTGGACGGCTACGGGGTCGGGACCAACCTGGTGGTCGGTCGGGATTCGGCTGCCCTCGATGGCGTTTACAAGATGTCGGCTTGCAACGAGGAGCCTCGGATCAAGCAGTCCGAGAACGTCACCAAGGTGAACTTTCCCGGTCGCAAGACAGTCCTTCGCTTCTACAATGCCGATGGGACCTTTCACGGAGATGGGGTTTTCCTCGAAGAGGAAGTGGAGCGGGATACGATCGTCCATCCTTTTTTTCCGGAAAAGCGGACGGACCTTTCGGGTATGAGTCACGAAACCCTTATGTCACTCGTGATGAAGGACGGGAATCTTCACATGACCAGTGAATCTTTGACCGATAAGGCGCATTACGTTCGGGAAAGGCTTACTCATCTGCCGGCTGAACACAAGCGCTTTATCTCGCCCCATATATATAAAGTGGGAATCGGGCAAGGCCTGATGGAAATGCGGGATCGGGAGATGGCTGAACATTGAAGGGGTAATGCTTGTGGTGGTATATAGGCGAAGTGGGGAATAGCGAAGTGGTCAAAGGATCCAGGATCCTTCTCAGTACGGAGGACAGTACCGTAAAATAAACAAATTCAAACCAAAACCGATCGCCCATGAACGCCTTATTGATCGTCGATGTCCAGAACGACTTCTGTCCGGGCGGTGCCCTTGGTGCACCCGGTACGGACGAAGTGGTGCCCGTTCTCAACGAAGTCATGGAGAACGGGGCGTTCGACATGATCCTTGCCTCCAAGGACTGGCATCCGGAGGAGACCGTTCACTTTGAGAAATGGCCTGTCCATTGTGTCCGGAACACCAAGGGTGCGGAATTTCATCCCGATCTAAAGGAGCAGCCGATCGATACGATCCTTTACAAGGGGACCGGCAACAAGGACGATGGGTATTCCGCCTTTGAGGCCACCAATAAGGACCTGGCTCAATTTCTGAGGGAAAAGGGTGTTGAATACCTCTATGTGGGGGGGTTGACCACCGATTACTGCGTTCGGGCTACGGTCCTTGATGCCTTAAAGGAAGGCTTTCATGTTTACGTGATCGAAGAAGCCATCCGGCCGGTCAATGCCAACCCCGGAGATGGGGAGCGGGCGGTCAGGGAAATGAAGGACGCCGGAGCTATCTTCATAAGCAAAGAGGAACTCGGTGTTTGAGAAAGCGGCCCCCTTTGAACATGCTTCTTTCATCGCTCGCTGGAAAAGGACTTCGTCCGCTCCGCCTTTTCTAAAATGGATGGGAAAAATGGAGCGGATCGGAGAATATTCTGTAGTTTTGTCCCTATAGTCGCATCCCGTGGAGGGGTCTTTCATGCCCCGGCCGGGCCGATCGAACCACGCTTATGATCAGGAAGGACGGGTACCTTTCCCAATTTCTCAAGAAACAGAACGCCGTGGGTGCGGTCACCCCGAGTTCGAAGTTGTTGGCCCGGAAACTCATGAAAATGATCGATTTCCAGCAGGCCGAGACCCTCGTGGAGCTTGGCGGAGGGACGGGGCCTATAACCCGGGAATTCCTCAAGTACATGCGTCCCGATGCCCGCTTGTATGTTTTTGAGAACAACCAGTCCTTTTGTGAGAAGCTTTATGAGCTCAAGGAGCAGGATGACCGGCTTGTGGTCCTTCCGTTTGGCGCTGAGGAACTTGAAGGGCAACTCCGTGAACAGGGAGTGGAAGAGGTGGATATCATTCTGTCCTCCATCCCGCTGACCATTATAGATGGGGATATCAAGAAAAAGATCCTGAACGGCGCTACACGGATGCTCAAACCCGAGGGTACCTTTTATCAATTCCAATACAGCCTGCAGGCCTACCGTTTCTTTAAGAAAGTCTTTAACAAGGTGCAGGTCAAATTCGTCCCTCTCAATTTCCCGCCAGCTTTTGTTTATACTTGTAAGGGCTGAGGATATCCCACCATGGGATACCTGTTTATTCCTTCTTTATGCAGGAAAGTGAAGAACATACGGCTACGCGTGTCAGGGAAGATGTGGACCGGGGGCTTGCTCTTCCGGTGATGGAAATGTTCCATACCATCCAGGGGGAGGGCTACAATACAGGGAGTTCGGCGTATTTCATCCGGCTGGGGGGATGCGATGTGGGTTGCGTATGGTGTGACGTGAAGGAGAGTTGGGACGCCGAGGCCCACGCGGTCTATGCGGTGGATCGGATCGTTGAGGAAGCTTGTTTTTCAGGTGCACCCGCCGCGGTCATCACGGGCGGCGAGCCCACCCTTTACGAACTCGGCCCCCTTACGGAGAGGTTGCGGGCACAAGGGATCGCTTGTTGGATCGAGACTTCTGGTGCTCACCCCCTCACGGGTATCTGGGATTGGGTCTGCCTGTCGCCGAAGAAGTTCAAGGAGCCGGTGATGGATAGTTACCAAAAGGCTGACGAGCTGAAGGTGGTCGTTTATAACAAGCACGACCTCCAATGGGGGATGGAGCAAGCCCGCCACGTATCAGCGGATTGCCTGCTCTACCTTCAGCCCGAGTGGAGCAAGCGTGAAAAAGTGACCCCCCTGATCACCGAGCATGTCAAAGCGGATCCCCGGTGGCGGATATCCCTGCAGAGTCACAAGTACATGGGGGTTCCCTGAGATAGGGGCGGAATGCGGTCGAGGGGGGCTGAGCCTGGGATCATTGAAAACGAAGGATCCATGAACTTTCCAAAGTGGGGCCAACAAAAAAAGACCATGAGTGCAGGGAAGCTTCGACCTCTATATTTTTTAGGGAACCGGATATCTCTCCTTTTTCTGGGGCTCTTTTTATTCCTTCCGGCTTGTAAGAATTATCGGGAGGCCTACAGCACCGATGACAATGCGGCGGCCAAGGATTTCGAGGAAGCCAAGGAAGCGTATCAGAAGCGGCAGGACCGGCAAGCCCGATCTGCGTTAAAAGAAGCTTTGGCGGAGGATTCAAGCTTTGTCGAGGCCCTCACCATGTTCGCCAATATCCAGGCCAGCGCAGGGAAGACCGGGGTCGCGAAAGCACATTTTCGCAAAGCCATTGCTGTCGATCCGAATTTCGAGCCCGCCAATAGGTACAAACTGGGGCGCCTCGAATTCGATGCAGGTCAATATGAAAAAGCCGGCAAACACCTTCGTTCCTATCTCGAAATGCCGGGCAATGACAAACCCGATAAGTTCGTGAAGAAGGCTGAAAAGCTTTTGGAGAGTGTAAAGTTCGCCCGGGAGGCGATCGCGAACCCTGTGCCCTTTGATCCCCAGAACATGGGGGAGGCCATCAATAGCCGTTTCCGAGAGTACTTCCCCTGTATCACGGTCGACCGTCAGACCTTCCTCTTTACCCGTAAGATCAAGGACAAAAAGGCCTATCGGGGTAT
>CAYVSK010000014.1:9081-18537 GCA_964453635.1 uncultured Weeksellaceae bacterium
GATCCCGGATGATCAGGCGTACCGGGACCAACAGGAGGATTTTTACTATTCCGTCAAAAGGCGGGGCGAATGGCAGAAGGCCAAGAACCTGGGGCCGCCGGTGAACTCTCGTATGAATGAAGGGGCACCGACCCTGGCCCCGAACGGGCAGATCCTGATCTTTACAGCCTGTGCGATCAGGGGAGATTACGGGCCGGGTCGCCGCGGTTTTGGTAGTTGCGATCTCTTTGCCTCCCGCAAACAAGGGGAGGGGTGGTCCCCGCCGCAGAATCTCGGCAATACGGTGAATAGCAACAAATGGGAGACCCAACCCTCCTTCTCCTCCGATGGGCGAACCCTCTATTTCATTCAGGGCAAGGGGCGTGGCCGCAAAAAAAAACAGGATATCTACAAGACCATGCTCCAAAAAGACGGCTCCTGGTTGGAACCCCAAAAACTCAGTTCCACGATCAATACGCCGGGGAAAGAAGCCTCCGTCTTTATTCATCCGGATGACGAGACCCTCTACTTCTCATCCAATGGTCATCCGGGCATGGGTGGCCTTGACATTTATATGTCCCGCAAAAAGGACAATGGCGAGTGGGGTGAGCCTGTCAATCTGGGTTATCCCATCAATACAAAGAATGATGAGAACAGTCTCCTGGTCTCCCCCGATGGCAAGAAAGCCTATTTTGGCACCAATCGGGAAGGGGGGCACGGCAAACTGGATCTTTATTCCTTTCAGCTACCGAAAAAGGTTCGGCCCCAAAAGGTGTCCTACCTCAAGGGTACGGTCACCGATGCGGAAACCGGGGAGCCCGTTGGCGCGAACTTTGAACTGATCGATCGCAAGACTGGAGAGGAGATCGTTAATTCCTGGGCCAATCCCGGGAATGGAGAATATGTCGTGGCCCTTCCGCCCGACCGGAACTACGTCCTGAACGCCTCCAAGCGGGGTTATGTCTTCCTTTCGGACAGCTTCGAGCTGAGGTCTTCCGGAGACGATGTGGAGCCGGTTCACAAGGATGTGCAAATGGAAAGGATCGAGCCTGGGAAGACCGTAGAGCTCAAAAATGTCTTCTTCGATACCGACAAGTACGAGCTCAAGCCAGAATCCAGGGCCGAGCTCATGAAGTTATACAAGTTCCTGAAGAACAATGCCAACCTAAAGATCGAGCTGGCCGGACACACCGACAGTGTTGGCACGAAGGAGGACAACCAGGTGCTCTCGGAGAACCGGGCGCAAGCCGTCCGAGACTTTCTGATGGAGCAGGGCATCGATGAGAATCGCCTTACAGCCAAGGGTTACGGTGAAACACGCCCCGTTGCCACGAACGAGACCCCCGAAGGCCGACAGAAGAATCGGCGGACGGAATTCAAGATCCTCGAGGTGGAGGGAAAGGAGTGAGTAGAATGCGGGTAAGTCTATTGTCTTTCATCCTGCCTTTTGTCCTCATTTTGGTCGCCTGCTCCAACGCTCCGAATTACGAGCGGGTGAAGGTCGAACGTTCCGAGGATGGCAGCATAAAGCGGGAGGTCCTGGAAGGGGAGGGCAAGCGGATCGTCAAGACCTATGGGGCTTCCGGGACCCTGAGGGATTCCCTGGTCTATGTGGACGGCCAGCTTCACGGGACCATCAGAAAGGTCACGGAGGATGGCAAGATCTTGAAGGTACAGTACGAAAAGGGTGTCCGGAACGGTCGGATCAGTGCCTATTACGAGGAAGGCCTTCCGCACTACGAGAATGAGCGTATGAAGCGGGGAAAGAAGGTGGGGGAGTGGGTCTTTTACGATCGCGAAGGGCACGTAAAACGCTATGCCTATTATGAAGAAGGGGAGGCGGTCCTGATCCTGGAATACGGTCCCGATGGTCAGGTAACGAACATGGATGGGAAGGTCTACACCGGTCTTGAGTTGAAGGACAGGATCATGGTCGGGTCGCTCTTCAAGTTAGAAATGACGCTATTGGAGCCTCTCGAAAGCGAGGGGCGACTTTATTTGCTCACGGGCTCGGGGGAGGAAAGGCTCCGACGCAGAACGCCGGCTTCCGCGCCCTTCACAAAGAGAAGTTCCGTGCCAATGGCCGATCTGAACGGCGCTTCGAGGTCGTTATCCGTGACACAGCCAGGAAATGGAGGTACCGTGATACGCTCACCATCCCCATCCATGTGCGTGGTTATGGGGACGATGAGGGGGATAAATGGTGAGTGTAGTACTCAGTACCGAGCAAAGATCGAGCCCGGGACCACGATCTTTACTAAATTCGCACTCCCTTAGACGGTGAGATTAGTTCAGCTGGTTAGAACGCCAGATTGTGGTTCTGGAGGTCACGGGTTCGAACCCCGTATCTCACCCGGATCAGTTCACCTCAAAGCAGGATAACGATGAAAAAAGATGTGCATCCCGAGGAATACCGCTTGGTCGTGTTCAAGGACATGTCCAACGGCTACTCCTTTCTGTCGCGTTCTACCACCCCCACCAATGAAACCGTGGAGTGGGAGGACGGGAACGAGTACCCCCTGATCAAGTTGGAGATCTCTCACAAATCCCACCCCTTTTATACGGGCAAGATGAAACTGGTCGATACGGCCGGTCGAGTGGACAAGTTCAAAAAGCGTTACGCCAAGTTCTACGGCATGGAGGATCAGGAAAGTGGGTCCTCAGACCAGGCTCCCAAGGGTCAAAAAGGTTCCCAAAAAGGGGGACAAAAAGGGGCCGGGAACAAAAGTGAATGAGTTCCGGAGGATCCCGCTGCGTTTTACCCGTGGTCCGTTCTCTTTCGCTTTGTGTAATGCCTGCTCTTTGTTCCTGTCCAAAAGCTTTCCTTTGGGGTTCCTTTAGGGATTTCGATCGTGCCCATGGACATCACCCTCTTTGACGACGAAAGGCGGAAGGCCTTTTTACCCCTTGTTTATACGCGGCCTGTTGCCGATATCCGGATCGGGATCCTTACGATGCGGGAGAAGTGGCGCAATGCAACGGGTATTGATGTTGGCGTGCTTCCGGTATCTTATTTGCAGGAAAAGTTCGGTGGTGCGGATAATGGGGATAAAACCCTCCTCATCAATGCTCGCCTTTTTCCGGAACAATTCTTCATCGACCGAGCCCGGAACCTCGCCCCGGGACAGGTCCTGTCCGACGGTGATACGGTCCTGGCTTTCCGTCCGGGTCCGGAAAGCACGAAGATCCTTGCTCAAGCCGCTGATGAAGGGGTCTCGCTTTTGTCTCTCCTGAACGAGGTCGCCGATGTCGAGGTCATGACTTATGGCGGTGAATTCCGGACCCTGAATGCTTTGTGGGATCTTTTTTCAGAGAATGGAGCGGCCTTTCAGGCGGACCTTCAGCGGCTTGGTCCCGCTCCTTTTCGCGGAACCCTGGGGGAGGGCAACCTGTTCTTCGGGGATCGTTTGCACCTGGGGACGGATGTCAAAATGACCGGTGCCACGATCAATACGAACGAAGGGGCTGTCTTTATTGATGACGGGGCCGAGATCATGGAAGGGGCCAATATCCGGGGTCCTGTTTATATCGGTAAGCATGCCGTGGTTAAGATGGGGGCGAAAATATATGGTCCCACCACCCTTGGGCCCTGGACCAAGGTGGGGGGTGAGGTCAACAACGTCGTTTTCCAGGGATACGCCAACAAGGCCCACGACGGCTTTTTGGGCAATTCCGTGATCGGTCAGTGGTGCAATCTCGGTGCTGATACGAACAATTCGAACCTCAAGAACAATTACGGACGGGTCCGGGCTTGGTCCTATGAGCAGGAATGTGCTGTCGATACGGGGCTCAGCTTTTGTGGACTTTTTATGGGCGATCACGCCAAGTGCGGGATCAACACCATGTTCAACACGGGTACCACGGTTGGTATGAGTGCCAATATATACGGGGGCGGGTTTCCCCCGAAATTTCTTCCTTCCTTTTATTGGGGGGCCAAGGATGAAGCTCAGAGTTTTGAGCTCGAAAAGGCCATTGAGGTCGCCGGCAGGGTCATGGGGCGCAGGGACATTCCATTTACTGAGGCGGACCGTCGGATCTTCGAGGCCGTTTTCCGGGAAACCGAAGGGTTGCGCAAAAAAGCGATCGAAGCGGTCGCTGCCGACTCCAGCGCATGAAATGGCACGTTCCTTGAACATATATAGAGCGTAGAGGCTGTCCGGGACCATGAGCTTCGGGCGTTTATCTGCCGGACCGGCCGCAACAAAGGGTCGCAAGAGGGCCGCCGGGTTCGCTCAGAAAAGTGTTGAACAGAAAAGGGGAGCGGATGGTTACCACAATGAACGAGTGGACTGACAAAATTTCTTTAATGAGCAACGACAACAAAGACTTCTTCGATACGAGCAATTTCTTCCTTTCGGATGAAATGGGCGATCAGACGGAATTCATTCCCTTGGTCACCAATGAGGACGAGGACGGGATGCGAAAAGAGGATGTGCCTGAGCAATTGCCCATCCTGCCGATCCGGAATACCGTGTTGTTCCCGGGGGTGGTCATCCCCATCACGGTAGGCCGCGATAAGTCCATCCGGTTGGTCCAGGATGCCTACGACCAAGAAGAAAAGGTCGGGGTCGTGGCCCAGAAGTCGCCCGACGTAGAGAATCCTGCTTTACAAGACCTCAATCAGGTAGGCACGGTGGCCCGCATCGTGAAGATGCTCAAGATGCCGGATGGTAGTACAACGGTGATCATCCAGGGCAAGCAACGTTTTAAGCTTGAGGAGGTCATCCGGTCCGAGCCCTACCTCTACGGCCAGGTGACAGGTATGGAAGAAGGGGAGCCGCCGACGGATGACCAAAAGTTCACAGCACTCGTGGATTCTGTTCGGGAGCTCGCGCTCGACATCATTAAAAAATCCCCCAATATCCCGAGTGAGGCCGGTGTTGCGATCAAGAACATCGATAGCTACTCCTTCATGATCAACTTCATTTCCTCCAACATGAACGCGGAGGTGAAGGAGAAACAGAGCCTGCTTGAGACTACCGACCTCCAGAAGCGGGCCGAGAAGGTCATGGAGCACCTCAACAACGAACTCCAGATGCTCGAGCTCAAGAACGATATCCAGTCGAAGGTGAAGACGGATATCGATGAGCAGCAGCGGGAGTATTTCCTCCATCAGCAGATGAAACAGATTCAGGAGGAACTGGGGGAAAATCCGAACGAGCAGGATGTCCGTGAACTCCAGGAAAAAGCCAAGAACAAGAAGTGGCCCGACCATGTTAAACAGGCCTTTGAAAAGGAGTTGAACAAGCTCCGCCGGATGAACCCCGCAGGAGCCGAGTATTCGGTCCAGCTGAATTACTGTGAACTCCTCGTCGATCTGCCCTGGGATGAATACTCAAAGGACCGCTTTGATCTGAAACGAGCGAAGCGGATCCTGGACCGCGACCATTACGGGCTGGAAAAGGTCAAGGAGCGGATCCTGGAGCACCTCGCCGTCCTGAAGCTGAAAAAGGACATGAAGGCCCCCATCCTCTGCCTGGTAGGGCCACCCGGTGTCGGCAAGACGTCCCTCGGGAAATCCATCGCCGAGGCACTTGGGCGTAAATATTGCCGGATGTCGCTCGGTGGTTTGCGGGACGAATCCGAGATCCGGGGGCACCGGAAGACTTACATCGGAGCCATGCCCGGTCGGATCATCCAGAACCTCAAGCGGGTCGGGACCTCCAATCCCCTTTTCGTATTGGACGAAGTGGACAAGGTGGGCAGCGACTATATGGGCGATCCCTCCTTTACCCTTCTTGAAGTGCTCGATCCCGAGCAGAACCAAGAATTCACCGACAATTACGTCGAGCTCGAGTACGACCTCTCCCGTGTGATGTTCCTGGCCACGGCCAACAATGCCAACAACATCCATCCGACACTCCGCGACCGGATGGAGATCATCGATGTGAACGGCTACACGGTCGAGGAGAAGGTGGAGATCGCCAAACGGCACCTCATCCCCAAGCAGATCGAGGAGAATGGCCTGACCAAGAATGATGTGAAGCTCGACAAGAATGTGTTGGAAAAGGTCGTGGAGGAATACACCAATGAATCGGGTGTTCGTGGACTCGAAAAGCGGGTCTCCAAGATCATTCGGAGTCGCGCCAAAAAGATCGCGACCAAGGAGGAGACGAAGGCGAAGGTCACGGTCCAGGAACTACCATCGATCCTGGGCCCGGCTCATGCCAAGGACAAATACATCGACAACAACGTTGCCGGTGTTGTTACCGGCCTTGCCTGGACGCAGACAGGCGGAGAGATCCTCTTCGTGGAATCGAACCTCTCGAAAGGGAACGGAAAGCTTTCGGTGACCGGGAACCTGGGGGATGTCATGAAGGAATCGGCCACCATCGCGATGGAGTTCCTTAAGTCCCATGCCGATGATCTGGGGATCGATCCGGATGCGTTCGGCAACTGGAACGTACACATCCATATTCCGGAAGGGGCCACGCCCAAGGACGGTCCGTCAGCGGGGATCACCATCCTAACGGCCCTGGCATCGCTCTTCACCCAGCGTAAGGTCAAGAAGTCCGTCGGAATGACAGGAGAGATCACACTGCGTGGCAGGATCCTCCCTGTGGGTGGTATCAAGGAGAAGATCCTCGCAGCTCGCCGGGCGGACATCAAGGAGATCATCCTTTCATCGAGGAACAAGAAGGATGTGGAGGACATCGATGATCGTTACCTGAAGGGGTTGACCTTTAAATATTTCGATGACATGATGGATGTCGTCCAACACGCCCTGCTCAAGCAAAAGGTGCCCGATGCCATGGAGGTTTGAGGGCGTTTTTTGGGGATCGGAATGAAGGTGCCGGGCTTGTTCATTTCCTTTCCTGAACCTGGGATTCTCGTATGAAGCTATGGAAGCAGGCAACCCCCTTGAAAAACGTTTCCCTTTGTTCAAAGCGGACCTGATATTGCGGGTGATTCGCAATACAACTGCGTTTTTTTCGTTGGTCCCCCTGTTATGAGACCCGTGACGATCTTTTGGAGTCCGCTCCTGTTCGCTCTGATCGCCCTTTTTATAGTGGGATGCGGAAAAAACGGGAAAGCCCAGGCCGACGGGAATCATACCTTCCGTTTTCTGGATCTTCCGAGTTCTGCTCGGGAAGCGGCTTTTGGAGGAAAGGATATCACGGTCAAGGATGGCGATCTGACCATGGCCAATGAGAATCCGGCCCTGCTGGATTCCACCATGCATTCCGATCTGGCCCTGAGCTACGTGAACTATTTCTCGGGCATCAATTATGGTACCGCCTCTTATGCCCGCGATCTGGATTCCCTGGGAACCGTTGCCGGTACCATCCGCTATATCGACTACGGTACTTTCCGGCGCACGAATCGTTTTGGCATCCAGATCGGCCAATTTCGGGCCGCTGACTATGCGCTGCAGCTCGGGTATGGATATCCGCTCAATGAACGGCTATCCATCGGGGGGAGCTTCAAGCTCCTCTATTCCCAATTGGCCAGCTATCGTGCTAGCGGTGTTGCTTTGGACCTCGGTGCCTCTTATCGTTTTCCGGAGAAGGGATGGGCTTTTGGGGCCACTATGCGCAACGCGGGGTTCCAGGTCACCGCTTATCACAGTGGTGAACGGGCATCTCTTCCTTTTGCGGTCGCGCTCGGTATTTCGAAAGACCTCAAGAAATCTCCCTTCCGTTTCACCCTCACGGCCGATCACCTGGAAAAATGGGACCTCCTGTACGGCGACACGTTAAATGTAGAACAGAATCAACTCGGGACACAGAATGGTGCTGATACCACTTCCCAGAATCATTTCGGCGATCGCTTGATGCGCCACCTTTCTTTTTCTACCGAGATATCCATCACCCAGAATTTCCAGATCCGGGCCGGTTACGATTACCGGCGCAGGCAAGAACTCAAGCTCGATCAAAAACCCGGACTTACCGGCTTCTCCGTGGGTATCGCGTTCCGGATATCACGTTTTCATTTTAGCTATGGGCGCTCCGGATACCACCAGGCTGGAGCGACCAATCATTTTACGGTGACCACGTCCCTTTCCGATTTCCGTACCAAAAAGTAATAGATTTGTCCTGCACGCGCTTAAGCTCCCCGCTTTGAAAAAGATCAGCATTGCCATCGATGGTCATTCTTCTTGTGGGAAGAGTACATTGGCCCGGGACATCGCCCGGGAGCTTCGCTACATCTATATCGATACCGGCGCCATGTACCGGGCGGTCACCCTTTACGGCCTTCGGACGGGATTGGTTGATGACAACGGGGTTTGGGAGAAGCGCTTGATCGAACACCTACCGGACCTCGATATCAGCTTTCGTTACGATAACACCCGGAACAGGTCCCAGACCTGCTTGAACGGTGAGGATGTGGAAGAACGGATCAGGGGCATGGAGGTGTCCCGCCATGTCAGCAAGGTCAGTGCCCTTCCGGCCGTTCGGGACAAGCTCGTGGAATGGCAAAAGGAACTTGGAGAGCAAGGCGGTGTGGTCATGGATGGCCGTGATATCGGAACGGTGGTCATGCCCTATGCCGAGTTGAAGATCTTTCTTACGGCCAATCCACAGGTCCGTGCGAAGCGTCGTTACGACGAATTGGTTCGGAAAGGGATCGACCCCGATATGGAGGAGGTGAAGCACAACATTGCCGACCGGGACCACGAGGATACGCATCGGACCCAATCTCCCCTCCGAAAAGCTGATGATGCGGTCGAATTGGACAACTCCGAGCTTTCCCGGGAAGAACAACTGGAAAAGGTCCTCGAGCTCGTCCAAGAAAAGGTTGGAGAGGACCCCCGGAAGAAGGCCGGGTGAAGGTTCCGAACGTGTAGCTGGGGCCGAGGACGATCTGAAAGTAGCTGTTCCCGAGCGCTTGGGAAGGATGCGTCGGGAATGGATAGGAAGGTGATCGAAGGGTGAAGGAAAGAGGACTTCAGGGTTGCTTTGTCCAGCGTCATCGTGAACTCTGCGTTCTCGTGATCAAGAAGTACGATCAGTTCATCGCTTTTGGCGATCACGGCCGAATCCTCATAGATCGTGGAGATAGTGATCCGGCCTTTTTTGGTTCGATAGACTTTCGGGTCCTGTGTCTGACCCTGAAAGGCGTTTCCCAAGAGGAGCAATAGGGTTATTGACAAGCCCCAGACCCGCTTTTTGATGGTATGACGGGGCCATTTCTGCAGGATGTCCTTGATCGCTATCATACCGTAACGGTCATTCAACAATAGCCCGCACCTTTCGGTTCATTGTGAAACTGCGTTCACCATTTCGGGGCTTATGAAGGCTTTTACTTCTTTCATGGCAGTCTTTTGGGGAAGGTCCACGTTGGTAAGTGGCCGGATATGGATCGATAGCCACGGATCTGCACCCTTGTACGCTCAAAAATGAGGATCGGAAAATGTTCTTATCATGACTTGGATCATCCAATATTATGGGGATCGCGAAAAGGGGATATTCAGCTGGAAAAAAGAGCGAAGAGTCGCCACAGAAGGCTAAGGCTGGACCTGAGCGAGGAGGCCCT
>CAYVSK010000014.1:18547-31691 GCA_964453635.1 uncultured Weeksellaceae bacterium
TGTGTTCAAGGATAAAAAATGGGACGGGCTCGGGGGCTTCTCCGGCATAGCCCGATCCTCAGCTGTTCCCGATACCCCGAACGCCCTTATTTAGGCGTAAACCCCGCGGCTCAGCATAACGAGGGTGCAGGCTTCTTCCGTTTCGATGCCATTGGCTTCCAGCTTGGCTTTGAATTCCGGGTTTTCCGAACCGGGATTAAAAACGACGCGACGTGGGGCCAGGTCGAGGATCTTTTGGTAGTACTCTCGCTGGTTCGCGCGATTGAGGTACATGGAAATGGTGTCGATCTTTTGGTCGGTCGGTAGTTCGGTTTCGATCGGGATCCCAGCGATCGTTCCCTCCCGGTTGCCCACCGCCCGGACCTCGAAACCGTTATCAACCAAGGCATTGACGGCTTTGTTCGAATAGCGTTCGGGGTTGGGGCTGGCTCCTAATACGACCGTTAACATGGGATTTTCCTTTTCTTTGTTGTCATGAAGGTAATAAAAAATACAGGTGTTCGCTTGTCCGGTGTGCGACTTTTCCCTTGGGGCCTTGTCTCGGCCGGCATATTGGCCCTTTTTCTGTTGAGTGCTTGTAGTGGGGGCGATGATAAAAAGGAGGAAGCTCCAGCGTCCGGACCCGGTGTGTCCGTAGCGGAGAAAAAAGCCTCGGTAAAGGGGGTGCACGATGCGGTCATGCCGAAAATGGAGCGGATCTCCGCATTACAGAACGAACTGTCGGAATTGAAGAAGAAAAAACGGGAAAAGGGGACCCTGGACAGTAGCTCGGAGCAGCGGATCGACTCGGCGCTCTCAAAACTCGAGAATGGCCATCAGGTCATGATGGAATGGATGCGGGCTTACGACCCGCCGGCGGATAGCGTTCCAAAGGACGAGGCAATGGCCTATCTGAGGGATCAGCACAAGGCTATCAAAAGTGTGCGGAAGACCATGCTCACGGGTATCGAAGAGGCCGAGCAGGTCCTGAAAGCGGAAAAAGAATAAGAGCTTCGTTCCGGTCCGTTTCATTTTTCCCCGAGCAAGACGCCCATGCAGCTTATCCCGGCACTCGATATCATCGACGGCCAATGTGTTCGCCTTACCCAGGGGGATTACGGTCGGCAGACGACCTATTCCGGGTCGCCCGTCGCGATCGCCCGGGGTTTCGAAGAAGCGGGGGCGGAGCGGCTCCACCTTGTTGACCTCGATGGAGCCAAAGGCGGTGGTATCGTGAACCATCAGGTCCTTGCCGATATCAAGGCCGGAACGGGGTTGACCGTGGATTTCGGGGGAGGGATCAAAGGCGACCGCGATATTCAATGTGCTTTTGACCAGGGTGCCGATCAGGTGACTGTGGGCAGTGTGGCTGTCAAGGAGCCCGAAAGAGCATTGGCCTGGCTGGCCTATTACGGAGGGGAAGCCCTGATCCTGGGGGCGGATCTTCGGGGTCGTAAAGTGGCCACCAGTGGGTGGAAGGAAGAGAGTGATACGGATGTGTACGAGTTTTTGGAATATTATGGCCGAGCAGGTATGAAATGCTGTATATGCACCGATATCGCCCGGGACGGGATGCTCGAAGGGCCCGCCTTGGAGCTTTACGCGGACTTGCTCCGGGCTTTTCCACACCTCCAACTGATCGCGAGCGGTGGGGTCGGGAACCTGGATCATCTCCGGCAGCTCAATGAAACGGGTGTTCATGGGGTGATCATTGGGAAGGCCCTTCACGAAGGAAGGTTTACGTTCGAAGAAGCCATGGCGCTGGTTCACTGATGCTTACCAAGCGGATCATACCGTGCTTGGACGTCAAGGATGGAAGGACGGTCAAAGGGGTCAACTTTGAGGGGCTTCGGGATGCTGGTGACCCGGTGGAATTGGGAGCGAGTTATGCCCGCCAGGGGGGTGATGAACTGGTCTTTCTGGATATCACGGCCACCCACGAGAAGCGCAAGACCCTAGCTGCCCTCGTGGAAAAGGTGGCTCGCCACGTGAACATCCCCTTTACGGTGGGTGGAGGTGTGACCTCAGTGGAGGATGTGTCGGTGCTCCTGCAAGCCGGAGCAGATAAGGTGGCGGTCAATTCAGCCGCTGTCCGGGACCCTTCCCTGATCGGTCGCTTATCGGATGAGATCGGGCGGCAGAACGTGGTCGTGGCGGTCGATGCCAAAGCCGTCGGGGATGATTGGTGGGTCCATGTGAGTGGTGGCAGGACGCCGACCAACGTGCGGCTATTCGATTGGGTGGCTGAGATCGAGGAGCGGGGTGGAGGCGAGATCCTTTTCACTTCCATGGATCACGACGGGACCAAGAACGGTTTTGCCGTGGAGACGATCGATGCCGTCGCCCAACGGATCAATATCCCCCTTGTGGCTTCCGGCGGAGCCGGGGACAAAGAACATTTCGCGGACCTCTTCCTGAACAGTGGGGCGGACGCAGCACTTGCGGCCAGCATATTCCATTACGGGGAGGTCGGCGTCCGCGAACTCAAAGAATATTTACGAAACCAGGAATTGCCGATCAGGTTATGAGCGAAGAAAGGAATATATCCGGACCGGCCGCTTTCATTCACGAACTTGAAAGCGTTATTGCCGAGCGTAAGGAAGGGTCTGCAGAAGATAGTTACACCAAGAAACTCCTGAACAAAGGGCTGGACAAAGTCGCCCAAAAATTCGGTGAGGAGGCTGTTGAGTTGCTGATCGAAGCCCGGGATGAGGAAGAGCGGGAAGACCCTTTCCTCGAGGAAGCGGCCGATCTGCTCTATCATTATCTCGTTCTCCTTTCAGCGAGGGGCAAATCGCTCGAGGACGTTGGCCGGGTTCTGAAGGAACGCCACAAGACTTAGCTACGATCCATGCTTCTATGAGCCTGCGTCTTCTCAAGGGAACCGTCCTTCTATCCTTCCTCTGCTATATCTTGGTTTCAGCTTGGGAGCCTTTGCCGGCTCCCGATGAAGGGGGGCATGATCCACAGGAAAAAGCGCAAATGGCTTGCCCTTCTGGTGGTGGTGATGGACCCGTATGGGACTACCTCGGACCGAAAGGGGTCAAGGATCAGTGGATGGGACGGATCACCGCCATAGCTGTTCATCCGGAAGATTCCAGTACTTTATGGGCCGGTGCGGCCCCGGGCGGGTTATTTCGTAGCACCGATGATGGGGAGCACTGGAAATCCCTTACAGACGATCTCCGGATCCCCGGTAAGGGGGTTCGTGATATCGCGGTGGATCCCAAAAACCCGGACCACTTGTATATCGGTACGGCGATGAATCGCGGAGGACGTGATACTTACGGGGCTGGTGTGCTCAAGTCCGAGGATGGGGGAGATTCATGGGAACGGACGGGGCTCAGCTTTCAACCGAAAGAAAAAAAGAATGTCTGGCGGGTCGTGGTGGATCCCGATCAGCCCCGGATCATTTATGCGGCCGTGGATCATGTGCTTCATCGTTCCACCGACCAGGGTGCAACATGGGAGGCGATCCTGACCCTTGATACGCCTCCCACGGAGCAGGGTCAGGTCCGCCACCGACGCATTCAGGACATCGCCTTTAGACCGGGAGATCCCCGAACCCTATACGTTGCGTCCGACGACCGCAATGCTGATGATGGTGGGGGAGTGGTCTTTCGAACGGAGCAGGCCCGGCGTGCAAGTGATATAACGGATTGGGAGGATATCACGCCGGAAGAAGTGCACACCAATCGCTTTGCCCTGAGTGTTTCCCCGGCCGATCCGGAAGGACTTTATTTGGCGGGCCGCGATATTCCTTCAAAAGGATCTCAAAAATTCGTGATCATGCGATACGATGAGCTTGGGGAACGGTGGCGGATGCAGCTCCGGAAACGCCCCTTCGATCGCTATGGAGGGGTTTTTGGAGGCACCGGTTTTTGGCGGCTCGGATTCGAGGTCTCTCCGACCGATACGGGGGTCAAATATGTCGGTGGTTTTCAGGTGGACAAGATCGTGAACGGCCAGGTCTGGCACCAACACAGAGATCTTCATGTGGATGTGCGGGCCATGGAAATGGTCTCGGGTAGTCCGGTGGGGAAGAAGGGTAAGCGTGATGAGCTGGTCCTGGGCAACGATGGGGGTGTTTCCCGTACCCGGAATGGCTCCGACTGGCAGAATATCAATGGAGCGGGACTGCATTGCACCGAGGTCTTTGGCGTCGAGGTACGGGATGATACCAGTGTGATCGCAGCGGGGACCCAGGACAACAACCTTTACCTATACGGCCGTGGTGATTGGGTGCGCCGGGGTGGGGGTGATGCCGGAGATCCGGTCTTTGACCGAAACGATGGGGACAGCCTCGTGGTCCCTTCCTGGCCGGGCGGTTCCCTTCGTTTGATGGTGAATGGAGCATGGAAAGCCTGGTCCGGTCCTGGTGGCCTGGAAAAGAAAATGCCGGTCCTATTCCCCTCCAATGGCCGGGTCCTTACCGGTGGAAAAGAGGTCTATGAATTCCGGCCCAAGGAGAATACATGGCATCCGGTCTCAAGCTTTCGCGAGATGGGAATTGGGCAGACGGTCGGGGAGCTGGAACTTGGAGAAAAACGGGAAGCGTTGCTCTATGTGGGGATGAATGGTGCATTGTGGGGTGGGGAGCTGGAGGGCCGTTTGTTCCGGACCCCCGATCGGGGTGAACATTGGGAGGATATCACGCCCGGTCTCAAAGGGGTAAAATGGGCCGCTATTTCGGCCATAGAGAGCGACCCCGTGAATCCCGACCGCGTCTGGGTCGCTTTCGACCGTTTCTGGGCGGGGCACCGGGTCTATTTCTCCCCCGATGGAGGACAGAACTGGGCTTCCGTATCAGAAGGGCTTCCGGGTATTCCCGTACATGACCTGCTCTATCTGTCGGGAAGCGATGACGTTCTTTTTGCAGCGACCGATGTCGGGGTTTTTCGAAGGGCCGGAGAGGGGTCGTGGCGATGCTTTTCCAGGGGATTTCCCGCTACGCGTGTAACGGACCTCGAATATGCCAAAGGGACCCGTCAGTTGATCGCGTCCACTTATGGCCGTGGATTGTGGAGCGTAAAACTTGAAAAATGACCGGAGGGGGCTTTTCCTTTACGTGCTCCCTTTGTCCTTGTCTTCCTTGTTGACCTCTTGCTTCAGTTGTTCGAGTTCGTCGGAGGTTTCCCCCGAATCGGATCCAATGGCTTCTTCGATCTCATCGTCGACCGAGGAAGGTTGATCGGCCATCTCCTGGTACGACTCAGCCTCTGCCTCTTCTTTCTGGACCTTCTCCTTCATCCGTTCGAGGTTGTTGATGGTGCCATCCGACTCGGCCTGGGCCATTTGTTTGTTGAGCTTTTTGGTGGCGTTGCTTACCTTGGACCGGGCCTTGAGGGTCTTGAGCTCATTCTCCCAGTTGGAGATCTGGGATTTGAGCTTCCGCACGTTGTCCTCGAGCTGAGACACGGCTTTATCCTGCTTTTCCTTGTTCTCTTTGGCCACCTTCATTTGCTCCTCGTACTGCTTTTTCTTGTTCAAAGCCTCCGAAGCAAGGCGCTCAGCTTCCTCCTTGCCAAGCTCTTCCTCCTTTTTGATGAGCATTTTGGCCTTTTTCCCGTAATCCTCCGCGTTCTTCTTATGTTCCTCGTATTCTTTACCTGCGCGAATGCTGGCAGCCTTTACCTCGGCCAGGCTTTCCTGGCTCTTCCGGAGGTCCTCCTTGAGGTCGCGAATGCCTTGTTCCGTTTGTTTGATGGGGTCTTCCAGCTGATCGGCCACAGAATGGGCCTCGGCCTTTCCGATATTGAATAAGCGTTTGAAAATGCCCATGGCTATCGATGATTTGCTTTTGTTCGGTCCTTATGCGGATCCGTTCCTTAGAACAAGTCCGTCTTTCTTTTGTTGCCGACCCCCGTCTTTAGGTGTCCTTCAGTTCGAGCAAGCGCTCCGAATATTCGCTGAGCATCATACTGAGCGAATTGATCGAACCCTCCAGCTCATTGAGGTCAAGGCTTTCCACTTGCAGGGTGTCCCTGTAGAGGACCTTCTTCCCCGAATCGTCCAGTGCAAAAGCACCATGCACGAGGTCGCGGTTCTTTTGGAGCAGTTCGGCGAAGGTCTCCTTCGAGCCCTCCTGCACATTGAACAGGTGCTGTTCAACGATCAGGATCGGGTCATCGATCGTTAGGCCCATCTTGTCGATGCCCTCTTCCGGGTTGCTGATCAGGAAGGTCCCTTCTTCCTTGTCTTCCTGGAGGATATCCACTTGAAGTTCGATCAGGTGCTCCTTCACGTTGTCGAAATAGTCCATTGTCGGCCTGTATTTTGATCGGGTAAATTTAATGGTTTTCGTTCGATCCCGGGGTTCCGGGGAAGTAACGCGGGAACCATTGCCAGGCACTATATCGATGGGACTTGGTGATCTCATCGCTCGTTGTTCTTTCATTCCAGTAAGGAATTCGATATTGGTCCTTATCGAAATCCGGACATTTGGCGAAGAAAATCAGGCGACGGTCCGACCACTGCTGGAACTGCGGGTTACAGCTTAATGAGAACGTCAATTACTGCCCCCATTGCGGGCAGGAGAACACGGAGAAACTCGTTTCGGTCGGTTTTTTGATCCGTGATTTTTTCCGGCAGGAGCTTTCCTTTGACTCCAAGTTCTGGCGCAGCTTTCGCTATTTCCTTTTCGTCCCGGGTTATTTGACCAACGAGTTCAGTCGTGGGCGGCGGGCCGCTTACATATCACCCGTTCGGCTCTACCTCTTCATCAGTTTCATCTATTTCCTTACGCTTTCGCTCAATGTTTACCTGCAGGAGTCCACCATGGTCGCTGGATCGGAGCAAGTCGGTACTCGAAAGGAAGAGACCGAAAAGGAGAAGGCGGCGGAAGCGAACAAGAAAGCACTTGAAAGGTTGGAGCGGATAGAGCAAAGGTTGAAGGAGCAGGGGGATACGGCCTTCGCGGAACGCCTTCGCCTGGAAAGGGAGAAAAGTTCAGGGGCCCGACCGAAAACGGATGAAATGGATCTTCATATCGGTAACACGAATTTCGGCGATCCAAAGGAATTCAAGGAATCGGTAGAGCGAAAGGGGCTGAAGACCACGCTGGATTCCCTGGGGATCGAGCATCCCTTTTGGCGTCTGGTCGGGCATCAACTATACAAATTCCAGAAGCGCGGGCAAGTGGGTTTCGTTCAGAAATTTATCAAGGATGCCTCTATCATGATGTTCTTCCTTCTGCCGATCTATGCCCTGCTCCTTAAGCTCTTTTTCCTGCGGAACCGGAAGTACTACATCGAGCACCTGATCCATTCTGTCCATATCCATTCCTTTATGTTCTTCATCCTGACCCTGATGGCTCTTTTGAGCTGGTTTATCGATACGGTTTGGCTGGGGTGGGGAAGTCTTATTATCTGTACGGTCTATGTGGGGGTTTCCTTCCGGCGGGTTTATCGCCGCCGTATCCGTTGGGTCCCCCTCAAGGTGCTTTTTTCAGGGGGGAGTTACCTGATCGTTCTGAGCCTGGGTTTGCTGATCACCCTGGCGATCTCTTTTCTGAGCCTTTGACCGGGATCTTCGGCTTGCGGGGATAAAGGAAAAGGCGGGGGGGCTTTCTTGACCCTTTTTACCGGAGCCGTTTTTTGAGCCGACCCATACGGACTGCCGAAACGGCGGCTTCAACCCCTTTGTTCCCGTGCGTACCGCCGGCCCGGTCGCGCGCCTGTTGCATGTTCTCATCCGTTAGCACGCCGAAGATCACCGGCGTGTGGTAGCGCAGGCTTACGTCCTTGATCCCTTGAGAGACCGCCTGAGCGATAAAGTCAAAATGGGCGGTTTCGCCCCGGATCAAGCTGCCGAGGCAGATGACCGCATCGAGTTCCTCGCCCTCAAGCAAGAGCTGAGCGCCGGAAGGAAGCTCGAAGCTCCCCGGTACTTTTTCTTCCCGTATGGATGAAAAGAGCGCCCCGAGTTCTTCGAGGGTTTCCCGGGCGCCCTGGTGCAGGCTTTCCGTTACTTCTGCGTTCCACTCGGCCACGATGATCCCGAGACGCAACCCCCTTGCAGACGGCAGGTCATCAGGATCAAAACCGGATAGGTCGGTGTTGGCAGTGGCCATAAAAGGGATTAAGAAAGCCTGGTTTTATTTCGTGTAGGACTCCGCCCGGGCGATGTACTTGTCCAGGTCCTTGGCTTCTTCGGACTCGGGATACTTGTCCTTGACCTTTTGATAAGTGCTCAGGGCGTTCTCGTATTCCCCGCGTTCCTCGTAGAGGATTCCCGCTTTTTTAAGGTAAATGGGGGAGATAAAGTCGTTATTGGCTTCCGATGCGGCGGCCTTGTATTGCTCGATGGCCTCCTGCAATCGGCCCATCTCCGCATAGGCATCACCGAGGCTTCCTTCGGCCACCGGCCCCATCATGGGATCTTCAATATCGCAATCCTCGAGTTGCTCGATGGCTTGCTGGTGGTTGCCCTTACGGGTATGGCATATCCCGAGGTAACAACGAGCCAATTCTCCACGCTGGGTACCGCTGTATTGGTCGGCGATCTGTTTGAACCCTGCGTGTTGCCGGGTGCCGTACATCGCTTTATCGAGGGAATCGATCTCGAAGTAGTACTCGGCCTTCCACATCTTCTGGCCAGCCTCTTTGTTCATGGGTGCCAGATAGAGGTTCTGGTAGGCGAAATAGCCCCCAAAGATGAGCACGAGCGCTGCAATAATGCTCCCGATGGTCCGCTTGTTCTCGTCGATGTAGGCCTCGGTCTTGTTGTAGGCCCCACCGATGTCGACCGTGGGTTCCTCTTCTTCGGTCTTTTTGTCATTGGCCATAAGGCTGCAAAACTAATATTTTTATCAAGCTCCGCGATGAAAACGGGAAGGAGTGATTATTTTTGGTGGGTCACGCGGGAATCGCGTTTGTTATGTATCTCAAAGAACTCTCCCTGGTCGATTTCAAGAACTACGAGTCCGCAGAGTTGACCCTCTCCGAGGGGATCAATTGCTTCGTAGGGGATAACGGGGCAGGTAAGACGAACCTCCTCGATGCCGTTCATTATCTTTCCTTTTGTCGAAGTTTTTTCAATCCCGTCGATGTTCAGAACATCCGGGCGGACAGGCCCTTTTTCGTGATCGAAGGGAGCTTTGAGAAGGACGGGGAGACCGATCTTATCCATTGCGGTGTAAAGCGGGAACGGAAGAAGCAATTCCGGCGCAACAAGAAAGAGTACGAGCGGTTGGCCGAGCATATTGGTCGTTATCCCGTTGTGATGGTCTCTCCAAGCGACCACGATCTGATCGCGGGGGGAAGTGAGCGTCGCCGCCGCTTTATGGACAGCATCATTTCCCAGTATGACAAGGCCTATCTTGGCGACCTGATCGCTTACAACAAGGCCCTCAACCAGCGCAATGCCCTGTTGAAGAAGTTCGCTGAAGCTGGGCATTTCGATGCGGCTTCCCTGGAGGTGTGGAATATTCAGCTGGCCGAACACGGAGCCCGCATTCATGAGCGGCGCAAGGCTTTTGTGGAGCAACTTACCCCCCTCTTTCAGGAATTTTTCGAGGCATTAAGCGGGGGGCGCGAGGAAGTCACCCTGGTCCACGACTCTCAGCTCTATCAGAAGGAGCCCAATGCCCTTTTGCAAGAGAGCCTCGAGAAGGACCGGGCCGTGAAGCATACCACGACCGGCATCCATAAGGATGACCTCGCCCTCCGGATCGGAGACAAGCCGATCAAAAAATTCGGCTCCCAGGGGCAGCAAAAATCCTATCTCCTCGCCCTGAAGCTCGCTCAGTTCCAGTTTATCCGGGATGCGCTCGGGCAGTGTCCGATCCTGATGCTCGACGACATCTTCGACAAGCTCGATCGGGAGCGTACGGAGGCTCTTTTGGCGTTGGTGGGTGACCAGCGTTTCGGACAGGTGCTTTTGACCGACACGCACCGGGAACGGGTCGAGGAGGCCGGGCGTTCGCTCGGCAAGGAATTGTGCAGTTTCTTTATAGACGCGGGAAAACTAAGATCATGGACCGAGAAGACCACAACCAGCGCCCCCTGAAGCGTATCATCCAGGAGATGATGCGCCAATACCAGATGGAGGACAAGTACTACGAGGTGAGCCTGAACAAGGCCTGGGAGCGATTGATGGGAGGGTCCATCGCCAACCGGACAAAAAAGCTTCGGTTAAAGGAAGGGATTTTGTATATTCATCTCAATTCATCAGCTTTGCGCGAGGAGTTGTCCTATGGTCGGGAAAAGATCCGCCAGCGAATGAACGGGTACCTGGGCCGCGATCTTATCGACGAGGTCCGTTTGTGATCCCGGTCCTCTTGTGGTCCCAAAAGCGGAAAAGCAAGACAGGCAGAGCAATTGAACAACTGAGGGAAGAAGCCTTTGAATTACTGTAGTGACTGCGGAAGCGATCGGATCGAGGTGACCGTCCCGGAGGGGGATCGCTTCGAACGGTATTGCTGTGCCGATTGTGGTCGGATCCACTACATCAATCCGCGGATGATCGTGGGCTGTCTTGCCGTATGGGATGGACGCATCCTGCTCTGCCGCCGTGACATCGAACCCCGTTCGGGATTTTGGAACCTGCCGGCGGGTTTCCTTGAATTGCGGGAGTGTGCTGAAGATGGAGCCAGGCGTGAGACGCTCGAAGAGGCCAATGCGGAAGTGGAGATTCAGCGCTTACACTGCGTTTACAACCTGCCCCATGCCAATCAGGTCTACTTACACTTCCTGGCCCATATCAAACGCGGGGTTTTCTCGGCCGGTGAAGAGACCTCCGATGCACAACTTTTCGCGCCCAATGAGATCCCCTGGGAGGAGATCGCTTTTACTTCCAGCACATTTGCCATCGAACGCTACCTCAAATACCCCGATCAGGGGGAGGTTCATATCGGGCGCCGGGAGATGGGTTAGGTCGAGCCGTCCTCAGTGGCCGTCACTTTCTTCCACGACCTCCGGCATCTTTTCCTTGAAATCGCGGAAGCGTTCTTTTGAGATATTCTGAATATAGCGGTCGTCGGGATTCTTTTTGGCATAGTCCTGATGGTAGCTTTCCGCTTTCCAGAATTTTTGAAGGGGTTGGATCTCGGTCACCACGTCCTTGTCATAGGCGCCGGAATTGTCCAGGCTGTCCCGATACCTCGTCGCGACCTTCTTTTCATGCGGATCGGTATAGAAGATGATGGAGCGGTACTGGGGGCCGAAATCGGGCGCCTGGCCCCGGGTGGTTGGGTTCTGGGACGCGTAGTAGACGTCCACGAGCGTTTTGAGATCGACCTCATCGGGGTCGTAGAGCACTTTGACCGTCTCTGCGTGGTCCGTTTTTCCGGAGCTGACCTCCTCGTAGCTCGGTGATCTCATTTCCCCCCCGGCGTATCCGGAAATGGCCTCTTCCACGCCCCGGACGCTTTCGTAGATCTCCTCGACGCACCAGAAACAGCCGCTCGCGAAATAGGCCGTTTCGAGTTCAGCTTTCTGGCGTGCTTCGCTATTGCTTTCCCCGGAGGGGGCTGATCGTTCTGTTTTTGTCGAGGCCGTTTTCTTGTTATCGCCCGTTCCTTCGTTGGAGTTCTCTGCATTGCAGGCGAGGAGCGGTAAACAAATGAGCAGGGGGGTCAGGGTCTTTTGCATGGGGTTTCGCTTCATTCGATATCCCCAAAGGTACGAAGGCGTTTTATTTTTGGGTCGGGATGCTCGCTTCTCCTTGTTGGACCGGAACCTTGTTGTCTTGACAGGAAGTTGGGGAAGCCAAATATCCCTGCTTTTTGCTTTTCAACTTGCTTGCCCTGGTCCTTGAACAACTGGAACGAGTGCTACAGCGACGCTAAAAAAGGTGGGGAAGCTTTCAAAGAGCCAGTGGATCAGGCTTCGAATACCATGATCTCGATGCCCGTGTCGGAAGAGATCCCGTTTAGTTCCCCTTTGGGGCCCCGATCCACCGAGAAGCGGTGTTCCCCTTCGCGTAGTTTGATGACATCCTGCTCCCCGAGGGATTCGTGCAGATAATCCGAGCGCAGTTCGTGCTCCAGTGGCAAGACCATGACGTAGCCTGAACGCGAATGGATCTGTTTCCGGGTCTCGCCCTTCGCGATCACCGGCACAGGGGCTTTGATGCCCGTGTTCAGGACCAGGATCGGGTTTTCACCCCAGTACCATTCGGCGACGTCCGCGGGTGTTTTGAGGACTTCCTTGTTGCCCTGGACGTTCAGCAGGTGCAACGGGTCGTCCACGACGATATCCCCCCTTACCAGAAAATGCTGGCCGGTCTTGAAACTCCCGGGTCGTATGGCGCTTAGTGTTAGTCCCATGATGATCGGAGCCGCAATTTTATTTTTGTTAGGGCATTGTTGATAACAAAGATAAGCGGGGGGAGGTTGAGTGATGAATGATGGGATAAAAGTTCGGGGCTGTACTGTTGGGATTGAACATTGTTAACCTGTCCACCCCATGCGGATCGTCAACCCCCCGTGTGGATCGTTCGACCGGTCTTTTCTTTACCTGGTCAACGACCATTAGAGAGAAGCGGACGGGAGGGAAAAAATTCGATTAAATTCGATGAATATGAGCATGCGTTTGGAAGGCAAAAGGATCCTGAGCCTCGTTCAAAATGAGTTCGAGGACCTGGAATTGTGGTACCCGGTGCTCCGCCTTCAGGAGGAAGGGGCGATCGTGACCATTGCGGGTCCGGAAGAAGAAGCGTTCTATCGGGGCAAGAACGGCCTCACGATCCGTTCGGAAATGCGTTACGAGAATGCGGTGAACGGCGATTGGGATGCGCTCCTTATCCCCGGGGGTTGGGCCCCTGACAAGATCCGGCGGTCCCCGGATGTGATCGAGCTTGTGCAAAAGATGGACCGGGCGGAACGGCCCATCGGGCAGATCTGTCATGCCGGCTGGGTCCTGGCTTCAGCTGGGATCCTGAAGGGGCGGAAGGTGACCAGCACCCCTGGTATTCGGGATGATCTCGAGAATGCCGGGGCCGAGTGGATGAACGAACCCGTGGTGGTGGATAGGAACCTGGTATCCAGCAGGCGTCCTCCCGATCTCCCAGATTATCTCGTTGAGTTCATTGGGGTGGTCGAGCATTACCGGGTGGATTCAAAGGCCGGGGTTTAGGATCTCCTTAAGGGGGGTGGCGAACTTCATTGGAGGGCCATCTCCACGAGCTTGGCACGGAGGTCCATGAAGACCTTCTTGAGCTCGCT
>CAYVSK010000014.1:31701-36112 GCA_964453635.1 uncultured Weeksellaceae bacterium
ACCAGAAGGGTAAGGGTCAGGTCTTGTTCCGGGAAGTAATACGCACCGGCGGAATAGGCCAGGTCGCGGCCCCGGTGCCCGTAGGCTTGCTCATCCTCTGATCGCCCTGTGAAATCCCGGTAACAAGCCAATCCAAAGGCCTTGCCGTCGTCCTCCTCCGGTCGGAAGCTCAGCATTCGTTCCAATTGGGGTTGCGGGACCAGCGTCTTTGCTCGGAACAAGGCTTCAACGAGTGCCTGCAGGTCACGGACGGTGGAATAGACGCCCGTGTAGCCGTTTCCGTTCCCGGTATTGTATTGGGTAAGGTCCCCGATCTTTCCGTTGTTGTAGAGATCGAAGTAACCGTGGCTCAGTTCATCGGGCAGTTCGTCGTAGGGCGCATAATAGGTGTCGTTCATCCCGGCGGGATCGATCACTTTTTCCTTCAGGAGGGTAGCGTGTGAGCGACCGGTGACCTCTTCGATGATGAGGGAGAGGAGGAGGAAGTTCGTGTTGGAGTAATGGTCATCGGTCCCAGGTTCGAAGTAAGCATCCGCTCCTTCAACGAATCCGAGAAGCTCGTTCTGTGTCCATTCCTGGTCTGGTTCGTCGAGGATGCTGAGGTAGAAGTCCTGGTCCGATACCACGTCGTAAACGCCGCTCGTGTGCTGCATCAATTGCTGGACTGTCGCCTCCTCGGCGTTCTCCACCTCATCCGTGACGGCATCCGGGAGGTATTGTCCTGCCTTGGCATCGAGGGCGATCGATCCTTCTGCCACGAGCTGCATGGTCAGGGCGCCCATCATCATCTTGGTGACCGAGGCCACTTTGGAGACGTTGCAGGGGCGCATGGGCGTTCCGCTGGCGAGGTCCGCCTTGCCCGCCGATCCGATAAAGGTCCCCGAACTGTCGCGTACCAGCACGGTGATGCCCGGCAGGCCGCGGTCCACATGGTCTTCCATGACGCTGCTGAGGGCGTCGGAACGGGCGTGTTCCTTCGGCCAGGACCCCGAACAGGAAGTTGTCTTGAACCCTTCTTTCCGGCAAGCAGGGGCAGTGAGTATTAAGCCCAGGATCAGAGCCATTACTGGGAGGGAAAGGGCGAAGGCAGATGGTTGGATCGTTTTTGACGGGCCCATATCAGGGGTTTTCCTTTTGGGCGATGGGAAAGCGGACCCCGATATGCAGGGCCGTGTTCGGAAGGACCGGTACATACGCGTTAACAAAAGGCCATTGGAGCCAAAAGCGGTAATCGAGAAAAAGGGTGACCCTTTCCTCCTTCCCCACCCGATAGGCCGGCCCGATACCGATCCCGCCAGCGACCTGAGGTCGTCCCCATTGGAGTGCTTTTTCCACGCCATTGCCGTTCCCCGTCTCGTAGAAGGCGATGGCCGGAATGCTGTGCAAGTAGCCTACCGCACCGTGAGCATTTGCATGAAAACGGTCCGTGACCCGGTACCGATAGTGTAGTTGGCCCAGGGCATAGATCCCGTGCTTGGCCAGGTGGTGGTAGTAGTAACCCAGGGCCGGCCCCGCTCTAAAACGGTGATCACCCGGCTGGGTGATGGGAAAGGAGCCTGCGATCTCGAGACCGGGATGGAGGGGTGGAGTGACCGCCCCTCCACTGAAAGGCAAGGCTGGGGCGTTGTGAAAGGTCGACACCCGGATGGGGAGCTCGGTCGTGTCCCGAGGTTCTGCTGATCCTCCGTTGGCGGTCGCCAAAAGGAAAAGGAACAGTAAGCCCAGCACGAAAGCGGAGAAAGATCGGTCCATCGGATCGGCTAAAACGTCGGCATTGCTAAGATACGATCCCAGGCGATGGATAGGACCACTTTGGATCCGTTCTTTTATGATGAGGCCTTTTATCTGGTTCTCTGTGATCGATTTTTAATAGAAGGATTTTGTGCCCATCCCTGTTTTGTGGTCTCATATTTTATCGTATATTTGCGATATAAGGTTAAAAACATGGCATATTCCAAGTTCGACGTATTCGAGATCAGTGACCAGGAGCTGGCCCAATTCGCGAAGGGGATGGGGCATCCCGCCCGGGTCGCCATTCTTCGTTATTTGGCGGAGAAGCGGACTTGTATTTGCGGGGATATCGTGGAAGAGCTTCCCCTTTCGCAGAGCACCGTTTCCCAGCATCTGCGGGAATTGAAGCGGTGTGGATTGATCCGGGGGGATGTGGACGGACCCCGGGTCTGTTATTGCATCCACGAGGAGAATTGGGAAAAGGCTCGGGCTGCTTTTACGGATTTTCTGAGCCTTGACCGGGGAACCGGTGAGGATTCGGAATGCGCGTGCTGAAAGGGATGCTGTGGAGTTTTATTTCAAGAACCCGGGCGTTTTTATGAACGCCCCTAAAGATCGGGAAAATGGCACAAGGAACAGAGCAAGAAGAGAAAAAAGCTTACGTCAAACAGAAGTACGCCGAGATCGCGGAAAATTCCCCGGAATGCAATGCGGGGTCCTGCTGCGGGGCCACTGCTGATCGTGGGGTGGCTGAATACACCGTTTTCAGTGAGGATTACAGCGATCAGGAAGGCTACCATGCCGAAGCCGACCTTGGTCTCGGTTGCGGTATTCCGACCGAAGGGGCGGATATCAAAGCCAGCGATACCGTTCTCGACCTGGGGGCCGGAGCCGGGAACGATTGCTTCGTGGCCCGCCGGATGGTCGGAGAGAAAGGCCAGGTCATCGGCATCGATCTTGCCGAAGAGATGGTCGAAAAGGCCAAAGCCAACCGCGACAAGCTCGGTTACGAGAACGTCAGCTTTTTGATCGGCGATATCGAGGATATGCCTCTGGAGGCGCAAAGCGTTGATGTTATCCTTAGCAATTGTGTCCTTAACCTGGTCCCTGAGAAGGCTCGGGCCTTTGCCGAGATGTACCGGGTCCTTCGCAAGGGGGGTCATTTTAGTGTCTCTGACGTGGTCCTTCGGGGCTCTCTCCCGGAAGCCTTGCAAGAGGAGGCAGCCCTTTACGCAGGCTGTGTGACCGGTGCTTTGCAGGAGGAGGATTACCTGAGTAAGTTGGAGCAAGTCGGGTTCGTGAACGTCGAAGTGGTACAGGAAAAGGCCATCGAGCTGCCCCGGGAACTGCTCGAAAATTATCTCAGCGAGGAGGAAGTGAAGCGGTTCCAGGAAGGCGGGGCCGGTATCCGTAGCATCACGGTCCGCGGCTTCAAACCCTGATGCTTTATGGCTTTTATTGAGCGGTATCTGACCGTTTGGATCTTTTTGGCCATGCTGCTGGGTATCGCGGCAGGGAACTGGTTCAGTGCTTTGACCACCGTATTCAGCGGCCTGGCCATTGGGTCCACCAACATCCCGATCGCAGTGGGGCTGATCCTGATGATGATCCCGCCCCTGGCCAAGGTAAGGTATGACCTGCTTCCGCAGGTTTTTAAGGACGTTCGGATCCTTGGGCTTTCGCTCTTTCTGAATTGGTTCCTCGGCCCGATCCTGATGTTCGGCCTTGCTTTGCTTCTCCTGCCCGACATGCCGGATTACATGACCGGGTTGATCCTGATCGGGTTGGCGCGTTGCATAGCCATGGTCCTTGTTTGGAACGATCTGGCCGATGGTAGCAAGGAGTACGGAGCCGGCTTGGTGGCCTTGAACAGCATCTTTCAGGTGTTCTGTTATCCCCTCTACGCGTGGTTCTTTATCGCTTATCTGCCCCAGCTTTTCGGGTTCGAAGGGTCCCTTGTTACCTTTTCGATGATGGACGTGCTCCACACGGTCGGCATTTACCTGGGGATCCCTTTTTTAACGGGGATCCTTCTGCGTTCGCTCCTTCCCCGCTTGAAAGGAGAGCGGTGGTATGAGGAACGTTTCCTGCCGGCGATATCCCCCATCACCATCTACGCTTTGCTTTTTACCATTGTGGTGATGTTCAGCCTGAAAGGGGGTATGATCGCGGAGCTGCCCTTTGATGTTCTTCGTATCGCCGTGCCCCTGGTTCTTTATTTTGTGGGCATGTTCTTTTTGAGCTTTTTCATGGGGCGCTGGTTCGGGGCTTCTTACAGCCGCAATGCGTCCATAGCCTTTACGGCTTCCGGGAACAATTTCGAACTGGCCATAGCCGTGGCGGTCGCTGTTTTCGGGATCGGTTCGGGCCAGGCGTTGGCGACCGTCGTCGGGCCCCTTATCGAGGTGCCCGTTCTGATCCTCTTGGTGAACGCCTCCAAAAAGTTGGGGCATCGCCTTTATGGAAAAGAACCGGAAAGCGCATTGTCCGATCCGGGATCAAGGGGATCATGAGGTTGCTTTTTGTGTGCATCGAGAACAGCAATCGGTCACAAATGGCCGAGGCATTCGCCCGTATGCACGGGGATGAGGACCTGGAGGTCCACAGCGGCGGCTCCCGTCCGCGCGGAAACGTGAATCCCGACACCATCGCGGTCATGGAGGAGCAGGGCTACGACCTC
>CAYVSK010000014.1:36122-38339 GCA_964453635.1 uncultured Weeksellaceae bacterium
CTCTCCGCGCATCGATCCAAGGGTTTGGAAGCGATCCCCGAAGGCCCCTACGATGCCGTGGTGACCATGGGGTGTGGGGATGAATGCCCCTGGATCCCGGCAACCCACCGAATGGATTGGAGCATCCCCGATCCCGCAAAGGATCCCGAGATTGACCTTCGGCGGGTACGGGATATCATTGAGCGGGAGGTGATGGATCTGATAAAGGAGCTGAAGGAGGCCTGAATTCCACGGGGGGTTTTCGTTGGTTGCAGTTGCTGCGATCCTTATTTTTGGCCGTGAAGCGTCCAGGGTCTATGTGCCGGCTCTCCTTGCTCCTTTTTTCCTTTCTCTTATTCTTTTCAGAGGCCTTTTCCCAGCCCGCCTGGAATCGGATGGCGGATTTTCCCGGTGGGGTTCGGCATCGACCAACGGCTGTCGTGGCAGGTGACCGGATCCTGCATATCAGTGGTCAGCGTTGGGTGGGGGGTGGCCCTTCCGCCGAGGTCTGGGCCTTTAAACCGACAGGGGAGGGGGTCTGGGAGTTGCTCGGTGAGTTCCCGGGCTCGGCCAGGATCGGGAACCCGGTCGCTTTCAGCATCGGAGATACGGCATACTACGGGACGGGAAAGTCCGTGATCGGAACGCACTACGACGATCTGTGGCGCTACGTCCCGGAAACTGATAACTGGGAAGAAATGACCGGTATGAAGGATGGTGGACGGGGTTTCGCTGTTGCCTTCAGTCTGAACGGGAAGGGCTATATCGGGGGTGGCCGTGGGCCCGGTCGGGAGCGTTTCGATTTTCGCCGCTACGATCCCGGAACGGATGCCTGGACGCGGATCGAGAATTTCCCGGTCGAGCGTCGGAACATGGTCGCTTTTACCGTCGGTGGCTACGCTTACGTGGGGGGTGGAAGCAGTCCGTACAGCAACGATGTGGCCTCCCGCTTTTATCGCTACGACCCGGAAGCTGATAAATGGGCGCGCATGCCTGATTTCCCCGGCACGCTGCGGCGCGATGCCGTGGCGTTCAGCATCAATGGAAAAGGGTATGTAGGGTTGGGTTGGAATGGAGGCGACCACTTCAACGACCTCTATGTTTTTGATCCGGAAGAGGGAAACTGGCGGCCGTCCAAGCCCCTTCCCGGGAAAGGTCGACGCGGCGCCGGTTGGGTCACATACCAGGGCCGTGGCTATGTTTTCAACGGCACTCAACGGCGCAATGTATTGACCCGGGAGGTTTGGGAATTCGTTCCTGATCTTCCATAGGGGATGGACCAAAGAAGGAGCCTCTATGGCTCCTGGAAGCGTGAACTCAAAAACAGCGAGGAGGTGCTGGCCTCAAAAATGGGGTCTATTGAGAAGAAGCGATCCATGGTCCGTCTCTTCCAACGACAAGATCTACCGGAAGAAATTGGTGATCGAAAAATAGGAGAGGTTATGCGCTTCTTCCTGTCGCCCCTCTCCATTTTCTTCTGCCTTTTAGCGGCCCTTTGTTATCTCATTTTGTTCGTTCATCCAGAGATGGTGAAGCTTCGTCTATTTTAGGGTTTTCCGGGAAAGGATCGGGTGTTTTCACGGAAACAATGGTAGGGCTTTATACGTAGAGGAATATACCTGATGATACACAAGGCTCTTTACTCTAGACCCTTTGAAAAGAGGCTGTCTATTCTGGAATTCGTGTCCGGAATATGGAAATGGGGGCTTATAGTGTTCCTTCTCTTGCCTTTATGGAGCCTGGGTGCTCAGATCAGCTCCAAACAGGACGGGAACTGGAGTGACGGAAGCACCTGGAACGGGGGTGTTGTGCCGGGGACCGGTGATACCGCCATCATTCAGGACGGGCATACGGTGACCAATGATGTGAAAGGCCAGGGAATTGATGTGGCGGGGATCGATATCGAATCGGGCGGGATCCTCGATGGCCAGAACAAGAAAATGACCATCGGGTCCCTTTGGATCGTGGATGGGCGCTACAAAACCTCCAACGGGGCACAGGATGTGAACTTCACGGGGGGAGGGGGTGCCGAACTGGGGCGATTTGGTTCATGGCGGGGGATGCTACGGTGCGGAGTACAGCTTCCCTGGATATTACCGCAGAGGTGACCCTTGGTGGGGGGGTGGTTGTTACCAATAAAGGAGAAGTGACGGTCCATGGGCCTTTGGACGGTAGTAATGGCAATTCGGAATGGATCAATGGGGGCGGATCCACCCTGGTCATCGATGGAGGTACACT
>CAYVSK010000015.1:0-5278 GCA_964453635.1 uncultured Weeksellaceae bacterium
ATGGCCCCGCATGCGGAAGGTCATGCACTCAACAAGGACCGGCTTGTGTTCCTTGCGGACCCGTTCAACGATGTCATTGAAGGTCCGGTGCACCGTCAGGATGTTGTTCCCGTCGATCCGGATGGCTTCCATTCCGTAACCAACCCCTTTGTCGGCGAGCCGCTCACATTTGTATTGTTCATTGATGGGGGTGGAGAGGCCGTAGTAGTTGTTCTCGATCACAAAGATCACGGGGAGGTCCCATACGGCAGCCACATTCACGGCTTCATGAAAATCCCCCTCACTGGTCGCCCCTTCCCCGGTAAACACCAGCACGGCTTTTTCCTCCCCCTTCAGGTCAGCAGCGAGTCCGAGGCCATCGGCCACACCGAGTTGGGCCCCCAGATGGGAGATCATCCCTACGATCCGGTATTCCTGGGAACCGAGGTGGAAAGAACGGTCACGCCCTTTGGTGAAGCCCGCTTCCTTCCCCTGGAACTGAGCCATCAAGCGATGAAGCGGAACACCCCGGGTCGTGAAGGCCCCGAGGTTCCGGTGCATGGTGAGCATGTACTCATCATCCCGCATGACCGCAGCACTACCGACGGTGGTCGCCTCCTGCCCGATGCCAGCGAACCACTTGCTGATCTTCCCCCGCCGAAGCTGAGTGAGCATCTTCTCCTCGATCATGCGGGGCTTCAGGATCGCCCGATAGAGCCGGATCAGTTCATCATCGCCGTAACCACTACGATCGTAGGAAAGAACGGGCTTTTCTATGGTGCTCGCGGAGCCGGCCAATGCCTCTTACAGCTTCTTTAGCCAACCGCGTTCGTCCTCGATCTGGCCGCGCTTGAGTTTCTCGAGATGATCCTTGAGTTGATTGGAGAGTTCGCGCTCTTCCACCGGCGGCAACTCGTAGCTCTGCCCCTGATAGCCGATACTCCGGATGTGTGCGATCGTAGCGGCGGTACCCGTACCAAAGGCATCCTGGAGAGAGCCTCGATCGATGGCCTCTTGCAGTTCTTCGACGGAAAGCTTGCGTTCACTCACCTTCACACCCCATTCGCGGGCGACCTCCAGAACGCTCTTCCGGGTGACACCCGGCAGAATGGTATCGCTGAGCGGGGCAGTGATGAGCTCATCGTTGATCAGGAACATCACGTTCATCGTACCGGATTCCTCGATGTAGCGGTGCTCCTTGGCATCGGTCCAAATAAGCTGATCGTAGCCCTCTTCGCGCGCCTTTTGAGCGGGATAAAGGGACATGGCGTAATTGGCCGCGGCCTTGGCAGCACCGACACCACCGGGACAAGCCCGACTGTACTTGGTCTCGACCTTCACATTGACGGGCTTGCTGTAATATCCCGCCACAGGGCCGGTAATGATGAGGAACTTATAGGTCTGGGCCGGCGCCACTCCGATGAAATCGTCCATCCCGAACATGACGGGGCGGATATAGAGGGAGCTCTCCGGGTCATCGGGGATCCAATCCTGGTCGAGGTCGACCAACTGCCGCATGGCATCCATAAAGAGGTCTTCCGGGATCTGCGGCATACACATCCTTTCAGCGGATGCATTCATGCGTTTGATGTTTTCCTCGGGCCTGAAAAAATAGACCTCTCCATTGGGCCCGGGATGGGCTTTCAAGCCCTCGAAAATGCCCTGTCCGTAATGGAGCATCGAGGTGGCCGGGGTCAGCTTCAATTCCTGGTAGGGCTGGATGGAGGGCTGCTGCCATTCGCCATTGCAATAATCCATGACGAACATGTGATCGGAGAATACCTTGCCGAATTGGAGGTTGTTGAAATCCACATCTTGAATGCGACTACGTTCGGTCTTCTGTATGGGTATATCGATCGCTTTGGTAAGCATGTTGGGGCTATTTTTGTACCGAAGATAATAAAATTTCCAGTGTGGCAGCGCATCGGGACATCCACGAAGTCCTTCGGGAATACTGGGGATACAATGATTTCCGCCCATCGCAGGAAGGGATCGTCCGCTCCGTAATGGAGGGCCAGGACACCCTGGCACTCCTGCCTACAGGAGGCGGCAAATCCCTTTGTTATCAGGTACCCGGTCTCGCCCAGGAAGGGATCTGTATCGTGGTGTCCCCCCTGATCGCCCTGATGAAGGATCAGGTGGCTGCCCTCCAGGCGAAAGGCGTTCTGGCCAGGGCGATCATCTCGGGGATGGATCACCGCGAGATCGACATCACCCTCGACAACTGTATTCACGGCAAGACGAAATTCCTCTACGTCTCCCCGGAGCGGCTGAGTACGGAACTGTTCCGGGAGCGTTTCCGCCAAATGAAGGTCTCCCTCATTGCGGTGGACGAGGCCCACTGCATTTCCCAGTGGGGTTACGATTTCCGACCGGCCTACCTGCGGATCGCCGAGGTCCGCGAAATTCAACCCGAGGTTCCCGTCCTGGCCGTGACCGCCACAGCAACCCCGGAAGTGGCCAAGGATATCCGTGACAAGCTCGCCTTCCGCCACGATCAGGTCTTCCGCAAAAGTTTCGAACGGGAGAACCTCTCCTACGTGGTCCTCCACGAGGAGGACAAGTACGGACGCCTGCTCAGGATCGCAAAGAACGTGAAGGGCACGGGCATCGTCTACGTGCGAAGTCGCAAAAAGACCGGCCAGGTGGCACGCTTTCTGAAACAGAACGGGATCGGCGCCGATTCCTACCACGCCGGAATCAGCCGTCCGGAACGGGAGAAAAAGCAGAACGAATGGACAGCAGGCGGTACGCGGGTGATGGTGGCAACGAACGCCTTTGGAATGGGCATCGACAAGCCGGATGTCCGCTTCGTGGCTCACATGGACCTCCCGGATTCCCTTGAGGCCTACTTCCAGGAAGCCGGTCGGGGCGGAAGGGACGGGAAACGTTCCTATGCGGTCCTCTTATACAACGATGGGGACAGACGGGACATGGAAAAACGCTTCGAGAACGCTTTCCCCCCCATGGATACGGTGAAAAGGGTCTATCAGGCCCTTGGGAATTATCTAAAAGTGGCCATCGGAGCGGGGGAAGGCATCTCTTACCCCTTCCGGATCGACGAGCTCTGCAAACAGTACGAGCTGAACCCCATGACCAGTTACAATGCCCTGAAACTGCTCGAGATCAACGAATACATCACCCTGTCCTCCGGCTTTTATGCCCCCTCGCGGGTGATGATCCGCATGGACCATCGCGACCTCTATAGCTTCGAAGTGAGCAACCGGACCTACGAAGCTCTGCTCAAGACCCTCCTGCGATCCTACGGTGGGCTCTTCGACGACCTCGTGGCGATCGACGAGCGGACCCTGGCCAAACGGGCGGACCTAAAAGAGCAGAAGGTCCGGGAGCAACTGAAAGCACTGGATCGGATGGAGGTTATCATGTACATCCCGGCACGCGACGACCCGGTGGTCACCTTCAACACCGAACGCCTCCCCCCCGAGAACCTCTACTTATCGGACGAGAGCTACCGCATCCGGAAAAAGGCCTGGAAAAAGCGCATGGACGCTGTCCTCCACTACGCTTCGAGCACCCACAAGTGCCGGAGCCGTATCCTCCTCAGCTATTTCGGGGAGAAGAACACCCGTCCCTGCGGCCATTGCGATGTCTGCATCGAAGAACGCAAGAAACCCGAGCGACAACACCCAGACCCCGGGACCATCGAGAACGCGTTGAAGGACGGGCCGCTCTCCCTGAACACCCTGGCCGAACGATCGGGGCAGGCCAGGCCGGATGACATCTTGCCAGTGGTGCGGGAATTGGTGGATGCTGGGAAGGTGGTATATGATGGAGTGGAAGTGCGATGGGTGGGGAGGGAGGGTTGAAAAGTGTTCAACCCGTACATGGAAGGTGGGAGCGGGGTGAACATTGTTCAACCCAAACCGGTAAAATTGGAGTACGGATGGAAGGACCTGAACAATGTTCGATCCTCTATTGTAATTTGAAATTCTATCATTGAGATCTTCTTTTACGGCCAATACCCGCAAAAAACTCCCCCGTTCCTTCTATACCCGGAACGATGTGGTGGAAGTTGCCCGTGACCTGCTCGGGAAAAAGCTCGTTTCCAAAATTGGCGGGGTCCGGACGAGCGGGATCATCACGGAAACGGAAGCATACGCGGGAGCGACGGACCGGGCCTGTCACGCTTACGGGGGGCGGCGAACCAAACGGACGGAGGTGATGTACCACAAGGGGGGCACGGCTTACGTGTACCTCTGTTACGGGATCCACCACCTTTTCAATGTGGTCACCAACCAAAAGGAACATCCGGATGCTGTACTCATACGAGCTTTACGACCGCTGGAGGGGATCGAACGGATCCGCGGGAGGCGCGGGCGCGAAAAGCCCGACAAAAAGCTCACCGAAGGGCCGGGTACGCTCACCCAGGCCCTCGACATCAAAACGCGGGAGCACACTGGGACCGACCTCCTGGGCGACCTGATCTGGATCGAGGAGACCGGGATCGAACCGGACCCGGATGCGGTCCACACGGGTCCCCGGGTGGGCATCGACTACGCCGGTAAGGACGCCCTCCTCCCCTACCGATTCAAAGTGGGCTGGAAGGAATTGGATGTGGGGGACCGCTAAAACTTCCCAGGCGACACCGGATAAAAGACCCCATGATCGGATCGCGACAGATCAGCGATCTTCACCCCGCCGATCGCGAGCAGCGGCTGAGCTTATAAAGGGGATTTTTTCTTCACAAGATTCGAATGAGCGACCTTAAGGAATCGATACAGGGGCTCCTCACCCACAAGGAACTACCCCTCTTGTTCGTATTGGGCCTGGTGATCGTGCTCTCCTACACGGCCGGACGGCAGCTCAAAAGAACGGGCCTCCCCATGATCGTGGCCTATATGGTCACGGGCATCATCCTGGGTCCCTCCCTTACAAACGTATTGGACGAGCATCTCCTCCAGGACATGCATTTCCTTACGAAGGGGCTCCTGGCTTTCATTGCTTTCAAGGTGGGCCTGGAGATCGATCTGAAGGAGATCCGAAAGCTCGGGAAGGGATTGTTGTTTACCACCCTTATGCAAGCCTTCGGAGCAGTCCTGCTCGTTAGCACAGGGATCTTTCTCTTCTTCGATGACCTGCCCCTGGCCCTGGCCATGGGCGCATTGGCCCCCGCATCCGCACCGGCAGGCACCGTAGCGGTTATCGAGGAATACAAAGCCAGGGGAAAACTTACGGAAACCCTGTATTCTGTGGTCGGGATCGACGACGGGCTGGGGATCGTGATCTTCGGTGTCGTTACGCCTTTTGCTGTCCTTAGTGTTTCGGAAGGCGGCGTCGA
>CAYVSK010000015.1:5375-24752 GCA_964453635.1 uncultured Weeksellaceae bacterium
CCTGAATGGGGCATTTGGCTCCATGCTCCTTCATTCCCTCGAAGAGATCGGTCTCAGCATTCTTTTAGGGGGGGTGGCCGGTTGGCTTTTTGTGCTGGTTGACAAAAGGGAAATGGACCACGCCCGCATTATGATCCTCACCTTCGGAGCAGTCCTCTTTTTGGCGGGTGTGGGACAACTCCTGGGCGGGTCGGTGATCCTGTCGAACATGATCTTCGGGGTCTTTGTGGGCAACAACAAAAAGAACCGGTTCCTCAAGGAGATCGAAGAGGAGGACCTGGGGGTGATCCTTCCTTTTTTCTTTTTGATATTCTTTACAATAGCCGGAGCAAACCTTCATTTGGGGAGCCTTATGCAAGCCGGGGCCGTGACGATGACCTACATTGCAATGCGTTCCCTGGGCTTGTATGGTGGGGCCTTTTTGGGAAGCCGTTTGGGGGGATTCGAACCCCGGATCCAAAAGAACCTCGGCCTGACGATCCTATCACAGGCCGGCGTAGCCATTGGCCTGAGCCTCGTCATTAAACAAGAACTGGCCGGCATGGGTCCCGAGATAGCGGAAGGCGTGACCACGGGGGACCGCCTTGGGCGCATGATCCTCACTACCATTACAGCCTCCTCGGTGTTCTTCGAACTTGTGGGACCCATTCTTGCCAAACAAGGTTTAAAGCAGGCCGGAGAGGTCGACCGAAAGGAAGGCAGATAGCATGGGATCCATCCGATCGAGGTGACCGGGCGAAAACAATCCGTTCCTTTAAAGAAGCACTCTCCTTTTCATCCGGGATCAGAAATATGGTCGCCCCTCTTTTGCATATAACGCGTAAGCCAGAAACCGGAAATAAGGAGCAATCCACCGCCCAGGACCATATTGAGAGAAGGGACTTCCCCGAAGACGAGGTAACCGAACAAAGCCGCCACGATCGGCGAAACAATAATGTCCACCAGGGAATAGAGGTTCGCGGACATCTTCCGGAGGACGAGGGATATGAACAAATATGCCACGCCGGTGGACAAGATTCCCAACGCCATCACCCATAAAAGCGCCGGAAGTTCCATACCCAAAGCCGGATAATAAGCCAAATGGGTGACGTCCCCCGTACCAAAGATGAATAGCGAGGGCGATAGGAGAACTGTGGCCACGCCCATGTACCAGACCACCATATTGGGGGATTCATCCCGCCCCTCGTAGCGCATGTAGGTGACCATGGCCGCATAAGTGAGGCCGGAAGACAATGCGATCAGGTTGCCTTCCATGGCCCCTTCTTTCAAAGGCCTGGCGATCATGATCCCGGCCAGGGCCACCAGGAAAATGAGCATATGGACCCTTTTGGCCTTTTCATTGAGAAAAAGCCAGGAAAGAATGAAAACGAAAAACGGCGCAATACTCCAAAAGACCACCACATTGGCGATCGGGGCCAGGGTCATGGCGACGTTGAAGAGGCTGATCTGAAGCGCTATGAAAAGACCGATGAAGAAGACAGGCTTCAGATCGCGCTTCCCGGTATGGGACCCAGTACGGATGAACGGAACCGCACTTAAGAGGAACAAAAAAGCAAAAGCCACGCGATACCAGTTCAGGGTGTAGACCGGAACAGCATCCCCGGTGAGTTTCACGAAGACTCCAATGGAAGCTTCGGCCAAGGTGATCATGATCAGTTGGAACAGGGTCTTCATGGGATAAGCTTATCCGGTTCGATGCTGACTGTCAATATGTCTTTCCGGTCTATGACCCGGCTCATACATTACGGCTTCAGTGCTCACTAATCTCGTTCAAAATCGAAAGAAATGGGCAACCCAACGAAAAAGGACGCCTGGGCAGAACCTTACAAGATCAAAATGGTGGAACCCCTCCTGATGAAAACCCGGGCGGAACGGGAAAAGGCCATTCAAGAAGCGGGCTACAATACCTTTCTCCTCCGTTCGGAGGATGTTTATATCGACCTCTTGACCGACAGTGGGACCTCCGCGATGAGCGACCGCCAATGGGCAGCTATGATGCTGGGGGACGAAGCTTATGCCGGAAGCCGGAACTTTCAATCCCTCGAGGAGACCGTTCAGGAATATTATGGTTACAAGCACGTCGTGCCCACTCATCAGGGACGGGGCGCTGAACACATTATTTCCTCGATCATGATCCGGGAGGGTGATATCGTGCCCGGCAATATGTACTTCACGACCACAAAACTCCACCAGGAATTGGCCGGCGGGACCTTCCGGGACATCATCATCGACGAGGCCCACTATCCATCCAATGTACACCCCTTCAAGGGGAACGTGGACCTGAAGTTCACCTACGAGCCGAAGCAATTGCGCTTTTTCCAGGCCCGCTTCGAGCCAAACGGGCAATAGGCAATAAGGATCAAAGGCAATGACACCTTCGAGCTCCAACCCCTCACACCGACCACCCGATCAAGTCCTCGAGCTCCTTCTCATCCAGCGGGCTCTGCATACCCGGAGCGCTTGGGAACAGGGCTTCCGAGAGATATCGGGAAGCGGGGTCGATCCAGGCCTTGCTCTCATCGTCGCGGCGCTCAAGGACGAGGGCCAACTGGTATAGTTGAGTTAGGCGTTCAAAGACCGGTTTGGCCGTGGATTCCACCATCTCCTGTTCCGCGTCGCCGAATTCCCCGACGAGCTTGAAAAGACGGTCGAGCTCCTCCTGATATTCTTTCCCGGCTTCCCCTTCCCGGGCAAATATCGCTGCGGCTTCCTCATAGAGGAACTTCAGGCCGTTCGAGCGAGCCGAGGCCCGGAGCATATCGAGCACCATGATGTTGCTGGTACCCTCCCAGATGGGCAGGACCATGCAATCCCGCATGATCTTCGGCATGACCCCGTCCTCGATGTACCCGATGCCACCCATCAGCTCCATGGACTCCCGGACCGAATAAATGACGTTCTCGGCCGTACACTTCTTGAGCATGGGGGTCAAAAGGCGTGAAAGATGACCTTCTTTCTCATCTCCCGTATCAGAAAGGTCTAATGCCCTTATTGTCCGCCAGCAGAGGTAAAGGTCCGCCAGATAGCGGCTTCCCAGCTCGTGGAACTTGTCCCGGACGAGCGGGTGCCGGATGGCTTTTTTACCAAAGCTGTAGCGCGCCCTTTGGAATTGATATGCCTCAATGATGCCCCGCCGGGTGTCAGCGACCGCCGTAACGGCGTTGTAGAGGCGGGACAGGTTGATCATGTCGGTCATGATCTTGAACCCCTGGCCCGCTTCACCGATCCTTTTACCCACCGTATCCCTAAGCTCGATCTCGGCACTGGCCATGGAGCGAACACCGAGCTTGTCCTTGAGCCGGACGATGTTCATGGGATTCGGCCGACCGTTGTCCAGGGTCCTTTCGACGAGAAAAATGGATAGGCCCTTGGTCCCGGGCGTATCTTCATCCGAGCGACCGAGGGCAAAGATCAGGTCGGCGTTGGCATTGCTGCAGAACCACTTCTCACCATTGAGCAGGTAACGGTCCCCCGCCTGCAGTTCAGCGGATACGATATTGGCCCCAACGTCGGATCCACCGGTCTTTTCGGTGAGGAACATGGCCCCGGTATAGAGTTTGTCGGGATCTTCGGTGTAGACCCTTGGGAGCAAGCGCTCTTTGTCAGCCTCATCCGCGTAACGATCGATGAGCCGAGCCACGCCATCGGTCATGCAAAGGGGACAATAGAGCCCGTTCTCGCTCATGGCGTAGAGGAAACCCGGAGCGAAGCCGACGCGGTGACGTTCGTTCCGAAAGCGCTGCCGCATGGATGGCTCCCACTTCAACGAGAACATCCCGGTCTTGACCGCGATATCAGTCAGCTCCTTATAGGCGGGATGAAAACGGATCCGATCGATATGTTCGCCCAACCAATTCCTTTTCTCCAGGGTGGGGTCCTGCTTATCCGCTTGAAGGGATAGATCGTTCATCGGACCAGCCGCTTGTTCACCGGTCCACTGAAGCCGTTCACGGATCCCTTCCAGGGAATCCGCCGAAAGTTCCTGCTCGAGTAAATGCTGAAAGATCCGATCGCTGTCAAAGAAATTCCGGCTCACCTTATATTCTTCGGAAAGTACGCGGTTTTGATCGGTGGTCCTGAGTGTCGCCATGGGGTTCGGGTTTCTACTCAAATCTATAAAAGATCGCGGCTGAAAACCGGTATGAGATCTATAATTGTTTATCTCATAATTTTTTTCGTATTTTAGGAGGTTCTATCGATCAATCGTAGCTGAACAATTGGGATCCAAAAAGCGAACAGCACGATACGAGCTCACTTTCTCCGTAGAGCGCGGGCCGTTCACTGAATACACGCTCGTACCCTATGCCGTACTGCTCAACGAAAAGGGAGAGCACACCCTCACCCAGAACCGGATCTATAGCCACACGGCCAGTGATTTTGGCCTTGAACCGAATGAAGGGACAAGGGGGATCCTCGAGACCCTGGAGGAATTGGAAAAGCCCGAACTGGAGAAAAAGTTCGTAAAAGACCCCGGGAAAAACTCGCTAAATAAGCAATGGAAAAGCAAAAAGAAACGGCCGGTCATCCAGCAGTACATTGAAAAGCGGATCGCCCGAGCACTGGAAGGGATCGAAGAGCAAGACCTGCCCCTCTTTCTCGGCCGGGATGACCACGAGAAGATCCTCCACCGGCGGCTTCATGTGACCCGGGAAAAGATCAATGCCGTTTTTCACTTCGACCGGCAACCCGAAGGGATCCGTTATCATCTGACGATCTCTCGCTCCGGCCAGGAGATCGACCCCAAGGGAAGAGAGCTTATCATCATCACGGACCATCCCGGCTGGATCGCCCTGGACGGGGAATTGTTCCGGGTCGACCGGAGCCTCACCAGCAAGAAGTTCAAACCCTTCAGCGAAAAGGACCACATCATCATTCCCAAATCGATGGAGCGGGAATACTTCCGGAAGTTCATTCTGAAGGCCGTAAAATACAATCGGGTAGAAGCCAAGGGCTTCGACATCAAGGAAGAGGAAGCTTTACCGGAAGCCCATCTCAAAGTGGAACGCGACCCCATGAGCGGTCAATACGGCTTCACACCCTACTTCAAATATGGGGAGGACTGGTTCCATCCGAGTGACGAGCGAAACAAAAAGGTGGACATCGCTTTCGACAAGCACGAACAGGTCCACATGACCCGGACCAAGCGCAAGCCCAAGTGGGAAAAGGAGATGCTGGAGGAACTGGAACCACTCGGACTGAAAGACCGGACGGGCGGTTTTCTCGTGCCTGAAGACCTCGAGGAACCCGAAAAAGCTACGGATGACGGGTTCTACGACCTAATCGATTGGCTCAAAGCCCACAAGAAGGAACTCCGAGATCTTGGTTTCCGCACCGAAGCACTCCGGATCGACAACAAGAAGATCTCGACCGCAGCAGTCCGCATGGAACAAAAGGTGCGCTACGACAAGGATTGGTTCGACGTTCAGGCAGTGGTCCGGATCGGGAATTTCAGTTTCCCCTTTACCGACCTGCGGGAGCACCTGTTGAACGACATCCGGGAGTTCAGGCTACCCGATGGAAAGATCGCCATCCTTCCGAAGGAATGGTTCGCCAAGTACAGATCCTTCTTCCAGTTCGGCAAGAGCACCGCCGGGGGCCTGAAGATCGCCAAAAGCCAGGCCGGCTTGTTGAAGACCATGGACAAACTCCCTCGAAAGGTGCACGAAAAGGTCAAAGAATTCACCCTCGAGGGGAACGAAGGACCGATCGACGCCCCGGAAGGCTTCAAGGCGGAACTCCGCCCTTATCAAATGGACGGACTGAACTGGATGAAGCGGCTACGGAAACACGAACTCGGTGGCTGCCTGGCCGATGACATGGGGCTCGGAAAAACCGTCCAGACCCTTGCATTGCTCCTGCACATCAAACAGAACGAACAGCACAGGAAGGACCCTCAAAAGACCCTTGAAACGTCCGGGGAGAAAAGCCGGGGGTCTGGTTCCCTCGATCTCTTCGAAGCTTACCAGGCGGAGATGACGAACGGAGAAGCCCTCGACAGCCTCATCGTCATGCCCTCCTCCCTCGTTCACAACTGGGAAAAAGAGATCCACAAGTTCACACCCGAACTCACCGCTTATTGCCACACGGGCAACAGAAGGGCACGCAATACGAAGGAGATCCTCGGCCACGACATTATCCTGACGACCTACAGCACCCTCCGGAACGATATTGCCCTCTTCCGGGAAATGCGCTTCGACTACCTCATCCTGGACGAGAGCCAGTTTATCAAGAACCCCTCCTCCAAGACCTTCAAAGCACTCAAGGAGGTCCACGCCGCCAGCAAGCTCGTCCTGACCGGCACGCCGATCGAGAATTCCCTCTCCGACCTTTGGTCGCAAATGAGCGTTGTAAGCCCGGGCATCCTGGGGAACTACAATTTCTTCCGCGACCACTTCATCGTACCGATCGAACAAAAAGGGGACGAGAAAAAACGGGAGCAGCTGAAACGGATCATCTCGCCCTTCGTCAAGCGGCGGACCAAATTCGAAGTGGCGGAAGACCTTCCGCCCCTCACCGAAAAGGTGTTTTACTCGGAAATGACGGCCGAGCAAAAAGAGGTCTATGAGGAAGAGAAGAACAAGGCCCGCAACACCATTTTCGAGAACATCGATAAGTATGGCCGGAAACAGGCCACCCCGATGATCATCAGCTCCCTCACGAAACTTCGCCAGATCAGTGACCATCCGGTATTGTGCGATGAAAACTTTCAGGGGGGATCCGGAAAATTCTCAGATGTACTCCATCACATTGAGAGCACAACGCAAGAGGGCCACAAGATCCTTATTTTCTCCCAGTTCGTGAAGAACCTCGAACTCTACCGCGATCATTTCAAAAAAGCGGACATCCCCTTCAGTTATCTGACGGGGTCCTCAACCAACGAGGAACGGAAAGAGAACATCGAAAGGTTTCGCGCGGACACCGACACCAAACTCTTCCTTATTTCCCTAAAAGCCGGTGGTGTCGGGCTCAATCTTTCGGAAGCCGACCAGGTCCTCCTCCTCGACCCATGGTGGAACCCGGCCACCGAAAAACAGGCCATCAGCCGGGCCCACCGGATCGGCCAGGACAAGAGCGTCTTCGCCTACAAGTTCATCACCATCGATTCCGTTGAGGAGAAGATCCTGAAGCTCCAGCGCAAGAAGAAGGACCTTGCTGAAGACATTATACCCGAAGAAGGGCCCATCGAATACCTTTCCGAGGAAGACCTGGCCGAGTTGCTCGAATGACCCCATGGTCAGAAAACCCTCTCCCCTTCCCCCATAGCCGACTCTTCGTTCCCCCCAAACGTGATATATTTACAGACCATGAACGCGTTCATCCCTCCAAAGACCCCCTCCTTCCTTCGTTGTTCCGAAGCACGCTTTTTGACGAAGCTCGTCGTCGTTCTTCTCCTACCCACCTGCATGGCCCACAGTCAAGGGAAAGAAGTGGAAGGAACTTCCTATATCCGTGCCGTCAAGGTCTTCAGGAACGGGGCCGAGATCGAACGGGAGGCCAATGCCAAACTCGTCCGCGGGGTGAACAAGGTGATCTTCAAAGGGCTTTCGCCCTATATCGACAAGAACAGCATCCGGATCGATGGCAAGGATGCCTTCACCATCCTCTCCGTTGATCACGAAAACCGGAAGGTACAGGAAGTGGAGGCGACCGAACGGGAACGCGCACTCCAGGACAGCATTAAGGACGTGGAGTTCAAACTCGCCCTGCGCCAAAACCTAAGGACGGTCTACCGCGAAGAGAAATCCATGATCCTCGAGAACAAATCCATCGGCGGGGAACAGACCGGGGTCGATGTGGATGCGCTCATGGAACTCTCCCAATACTACCGGAAGCGTCTCAAGGAGATCCAATACAAGATGATCGAGCTCAACAACGACATCGAGCGCTTCCAGAAAAGAATCGACGAGTATCGCGAAGCGTTGAAGAGCATCCGGAAAAAGCGCAGGGAAAGCCGAGGCACCATAACGATCCGGGCCCGCTCGGGAAAACTCGTACGCGCCACCATGAAGCTTCGCTATGTGGTGAACCGCGCCGGGTGGTCGCCCGTCTACGACATCCGCTGCAAGGCCGTTAAGGAGCCCGCCGAATTGCTCTACAAAGGCAAGGTCCACCAAGAAACGGGAAAGGACTGGACGGACGTAAAACTCACCCTATCCACCGGCGATCCGATGAAAAGCGGCTCCCTCCCCGATATGGAACCTTGGTACATCGATGTTCGGGAACCGATCCGCGTGAAAGAAAACAAAGGAAGCATGCAGCAAAGGGTCTCGGTCCAGCAAAAGAAAAAAGCGAAAGCAGAATCGGTACAAAAGGCCGGGAGCAAGTCCGGTAACGAACGGACCAAGATCTCCAGAAAAGGACGGATACAGACCTCCTTCCAGGTTCCCAGCGCCTACACCATCCCTTCCGACGGTCAGGAACATGGCGTCGAGATCGTCGAACGATCGCTCCCGGTGGTATACCGCTACCACGTTCTTCCCCGAAAAGACCAGACGGCCTTTTTGGTAGCCGGTGTGACCGGATGGCAGGGACTGGATCTTCTCCCCGGCCCCACCAACAATTACTACCGGGGGAACTTCGTCGGGCGATCCCACCTCGATCCTTCCACCACGGACGACACCCTCCGCATATCACTCGGGCAGGACCCCGATATAGCCGTGGACCGCGAGCTCCTGAAGGATAAGACCAAAGAGCGCATATTCAGAGGAAAGGTGAAAAGAGTGCGGAAGATCGCGATCACCATCCGGAACAACAAAGAGAAAAAGGTGGGCATGAAAGTGCTGGACCAGGTGCCCGTATCGAAACACGAGGACATCCAGGTAACCCTTGAGGACAAGGGTAAAGCCGATCACAACGACACGAACGGGACCCTTGGCTGGAACTTTTTGTTGCCGGCGGGTAAGAAGCGTACCCTGAGCTTCGAATACCTGATCGAGCATCCGAAGAATGAAGCGATCCAGGGCCTTTAGGGCCCCTGGGCTTTATGTAATTTTGTCGAGCTTTGTCGCTGTACGGGTTCCCGAATCACGCCTTTCGATAGCAATGACCGAATTTTTCCCTGAACTCGCCGAAAAAAGGATCATCCTCGCTTCCGCTTCCCCGAGAAGACACCATCTTCTAAGGGAGCTGGGGCTATCTTTTCAAGTGATAACGACGGACGCGGACGAGTCGATGGACCCGAAACGATCCCCTTCCGATAACGCCATGGAAGTGGCCAGAAGAAAGGCCGATACTTTTCAGGAGATCGCCGGTGAAGTTCTGGTCATCACAGCCGACACGGTCGTCTCATTGGACGGAGAAGTGCTGGGAAAACCCAGGAACGAGACGGATGCCAAAGCGATGCTTCAGCGTTTGTCCGGCCGGGATCACGAGGTCTGTAGTGGCGTCTGCATTCGTTCCGCCGAACGGACCGAGGTCTTTTCCGATCAAACCGTGGTCCGTTTCAAAACGCTGACCGAGGGCGAGATCGACCACTATGTAAGAAACTACGCCCCCCTCGACAAGGCCGGGGCTTATGGTATCCAGGAATGGATCGGCTACATCGGGGTGGAAAGCATCGCGGGTTCCTACTTTAATGTCATGGGGCTACCGGTCCACCAACTGTACCGTGCCCTGGCCGGATTTGTGAACTGAACCGATCATGGAGAAGGAACGCCCCCTCATACTCGTCACCAACGATGACGGCATTTTTGCTCCGGGCATCCAAACACTCGTACGAACAGCGAAGGACTTTGGGGATGTAGTGGTGGTCGCCCCCGACAAGCCCCAATCCGGCATGGGCCATGCCATAACGGTCAATGAACCACTGCGCATGCGCGAATACGAGCTCGAAAATGCGAGCATAGCCTACAGTTGCAGCGGCACTCCGGTGGATTCCGTAAAACTGGCCATTTACAGGATCCTCGAACGAAAACCCGATATCCTCTGTTCCGGGATCAATCACGGTTCGAACTGCTCCATCAACGTCCTTTATTCCGGCACCATGTCCGCCGCCGTTGAAGGGGCTATGGAGGACATCCCTTCTGTCGGGCTATCCGTCGAAGACCATTCACTAAAGGCCGACCTGAGGATCGCGGAACAAGTGACCCGGCAGGTGATCAGTAACCTGATAGAACAGCAACTCCCCCGCGGTATTTGCCTCAATGTGAACATTCCCACGATCGAGCCCTCCGCCTTCAAAGGGATCAAGATCTGCCGCCAGGCGAAAGCCTATTGGGAGGACGAATTCGAAATGCGGAAGGACCCCAACGGGCGTGAATATTACTGGCTCGCTGGTGACTTCAGGAACTTTGACCGGGGGGAGGACACGGATATACGGGCGCTTCGGAACAACCATGCCTCCATCGTTCCCGTCCATTTTGACATGACGGCGCATCACGAGATCATGCGGCTCAATGACTGGTTCGGCCATGAAGAATGAACAACTCGACAAAATGGCCGTCGGAACGGCCACCGGTATCCTCCTTCCCGTACTGGGTTTCTTTTTGATCCTCCTGATGCTCTCCTCATGGTTCCCCCAATACACCATGGACTATTTTTACAGGGATGTCTTTACCAAGTCGGCCGATTTCCAGGCCGCCATGGTGACCCTGAGCCTGCTGATCAACATCGCTCCTTTTTACATCTACCTGAACATGAGACTCGAACGAGCAGCCCGCGGCGTCTTGTTGTCCTTTTTTCTGTACGCACCGGTCATCGTTTACCTGAAATTCTTTTGACCCATGAAGTACTACCTGATCGCCGGGGAAGCATCGGGCGATCTTCATAGTGCCAATCTCATGCGGGCCATCAAGGCCCGCGATGAGGCCGCGGAGTTCAGGGTCTGGGGCGGGGACCGGATGGAAGAAGCGGGAGGCACCCTCGTGGAGCACTACAAGAACCTTGCCTTCATGGGCTTCACGGAGGTCGTTTCGAACCTCGGGATCATCCTCCGGAAACTTCGCAAATGCAAGGACGACCTCCGGGCGTATCGACCCGATGCCCTGATCCTTGTGGATTACCCCGGATTCAACCTAAGGATCGCGAAATTCGCGCATCAGGAAGGGATCCGTACCTTTTACTACATATCTCCCCAGGTCTGGGCCTGGAAACGGTCCCGCGTCCACCAGATCCGCCGCCACATCGAGCGCATGTTCGTTATCCTCCCGTTCGAGAAGCCCTTTTACGAGCGCTACGGTGTGGATGTCGAGTTCGTCGGGCATCCCCTGATCGATGCCATAGAGGCTTATAAGAACGACCGTTTGTCCCTGGATTCCCTTCGAAAGGGATGGGAACTCCCGAACAAGCCGATCGTGCTCCTGTTGCCGGGAAGCAGGAAACAGGAAGTACAGCGGATGCTGCCCGTTATGCTCGATGTCACGGAACACTTCCCCGACCATCAATTCGTGATCGGAGCTGCCCCTTCACTGACGGACGATCTCTACCAAGCGCTTACCGGGAATACAGGGATCCCCGTGATCCGCAACCGGAACTACACCCTGATGGAGCATGCGACCACTGCCCTCGTCACTTCAGGGACAGCGACACTCGAAACGGCCTTGTTCCAGACACCCCTCGTCGTATGTTATTCAGGTGGGGCCACATCCTTCTGGATCGCCAAAAAACTGGTGAACGTGGATTTCATCTCCCTCGTCAACCTAATCATGGAGAAAGAAGTGGTCACCGAGCTCATCCAGAACGAATTGACGGCCCCCAACCTTTTAAAAGAACTCCGTTCGATCCTTCCCGGCGGGGAAAAAAGGGAAAGCATCTTAGCGGACCTCGATACCCTTCGCCAAAAACTGGGAGGCCCGGGAGCTTCCCGGAAGACCGCCGAAGGGATCCTCCAAAGACTCCGCCAATGAACCCACCCACATCCATATTTTTGTAAAAACAGCGATCGACGGCATGCGGACCGGGCTCATCCTCATAGTGCTTTCTCTTTTCTCCACGAGCATTCTCGGTTTTCCCCGTGAATTAAGGATTGGCCTCTTCACCGGCCGGGGGATCCAAAAGGTCGGCATCGAGATCCCCTCTGGCGATTATCACCTAAAGGCAGATGGTGAAAGGGTGGGCAAAGCTGCGGATGCAAATTGGACGGTATCGATCCAGGGGGACCGGGTGAAACTTGTCCGGGATGGCAAAAGCATGGGGCTTTACGGATCGGTCCGTTTAAAAAGGACGAGCAACGAGGGCCGTTTTCGTGTATCCGTCATCCGACCGGACGGCCCTTTTCGCGTATACGATGGTTCCCTGACCGCCCGGGTAAGGAACGGGGAACTGCAGCTCATCAACCGCGTGAGCATGGCAAAATACCTGGCGGGTGTCGTGCTCGCAGAAGCGGGACAAGGGCATCATCCGGAGTTCTACAAGGTCCAGGCCATTATATGCCGGACCTACGCCCTCCACAACCTGGACAAATTCGAGGAAAAAGGCTATCATTTGTGCGACAACGTCGAATGCCAGGTCTACCACGGAAAGAACCTCCACGAGCCAGCGATCGACTCCGCCGTTCAAGCCACCAAAGGGCAGGTCCTGGTGGACCAGAAAGGGGAACTTATCACCGCGGCCTATCATTCCAATTCCGGCGGTCAGACCGTCGATGCAAAGGATGCCTGGAGTTTTTCCCTCCCCTACTTGAAAGCCGTCCGCGACACTTTCAGCCTCGGGGAGCCCCACGCCGAATGGGAACGGACCATGCCGAGGGAGGATTGGCTGGGGTACCTCCGCTCTACCCATGATTATCCGGTCCAGGACACCTTCTTTCGCCAACAAGCCCTGCATTACTGCCCGAAAGAACGTCCTTCCTCCTTTGGGCCGGAACAGGACCCCATCCCTTTGAAGGAGATCCGAAGGGACCTCGGGCTCGAATCCACCTTCTTCCACATCCGGAAAAAAGCTGATACGGTGTATTTCTCGGGGAAAGGCTTTGGACACGGGGTAGGTGTCTCACAGGAAGGTGCCATGGCCATGGCCGAAGCGGGATACACGTACCAGGAGATCCTCGATTTCTATTACCGGAAGATCCACCTCATTCGGCTGGAAGCCCTGGAGCTTTTCCAACAAAGGCGGTAGGTGAACGGTCATTGGCATAACAGATAGAGGGTCAGCGAACAATGTTCAACCCCACCCGGACCCTTAATTTCGCGGGGCCCAAAAAGGTGAACCCATGGCATCGGCGGCAGAACTCATGAACATCTTCGGGAACGACCCCGATCTAGAAGAGATCCGGGAAGGGCTCGACCGGTCGAAACTGGAGGAACTGAAAGGGCACACAGTGCTGGTCAAATATGGCGGGAATGCCATGGAAAAGGACGAGCTGAAGGAAAAGGTCCTTCATGACATCAGCATCCTTCATCATTTGGGGATCAAAGTGGCGATCGTCCATGGGGGTGGTCCGATCATCCAAAAGCTCATGGATGCCGTTGACCTGCGCTCGGAATTCGTCTCCGGCCATCGGAAGACGACCCCCGAGACCATGAAGTACGTGGAAATGGCCCTGAAAGGGTCCGTTAATGGAGAACTGGTATCCATTCTCGGGCGATACGACCTGAAGGCCGTGGGATTGTCGGGCAAGGACGGGCGTATGGCGATCGCTGAAAAGCGCCTACATGATGAGGAGGGAGAGGACGGGAGCGTCAAGCAATTGGATCTCGGGCAAGTGGGGGACATCAAAAAGATCGACCCGACCCTTGTCAACAAGCTCCTGGAAGCCCATTACATTCCTGTCATTGCCCCGATCGCGATCGGCGAGGACAACCTGGATTACAACGTCAATGCCGACATGTTCGCCGGTCATATGGCCGGAGCCCTAAATGTGCAGGCTTTCGTTGCCCTGACGGATGTCAACGGCCTCTTACAGGACCCTCAAAAGGAGGACTCTCAGTACGAAGAACTCAGCATTGAAGAGACAAAACCCATGATGGGTCATTCGATCAAAGGCGGTATGTTGCCCAAAGTGGAAGCAGCCAATATTGCCATTAAGAACGGCGTCGCTTCAGCCCATGTCATCAATGGGACCAGGCCCCATTGCCTCTTGAAAGAACTGTTGACCAAAGACCGCAGCGGTACGCGGATATCGCGGTAACAGCAAAAAGCGACGAAAGATCGCGCTCGCCAGTATTCAATTCAGTACCTTTGGTGAAAAGCAAAACAAAACGATGATCCGATCGCTTATCAAAAGCCTCCCACTCCTCTTCCTCTTGATCAACTGCACCGGCAGTCATGAGGGGGATCAGAATGGTACGGATAAAAAGGATAAAAAAGAGAACGCGCAAAAGGAAAAGGATCCGGAAAACTACGGGGCCGATTTCGACATCAAAGAACCCCTTACCCCAAAGGCCTTGGTGGACAGGATGGAAGAAAAGGATTCCCTGAATGTGACCATGAAAGGGGAGATCTTGGCGGTTTGCCAGAAAAAGGGATGCTGGATGGATATGAAACTCCCCGATGAGCGTCGGATGAAAGTTCGCTTCAAGAATTATGGTTTCTTTGTCCCCAAGGACATCAAGGGGGATTCTGCCGTGATCAAAGGGAAGGCCAAACACGATACGGTCCCGGCGAAGATGCTCCGCCATTACGCCCGGGACAATGGAAAATCCGAGGAAGAAGTAAGATCCATCCAGGAACCGGAGGAACGTTTGACTTTCCTGGCAAAAGGGGTCTTCATCAAATAAATCCCCTTTGCCCATGAGTCAAACGGATGCAAGCTTTCGGGAAAAGGACCGCGCGCATTACCTCCAGGTATATGATCGCGTACCGGTTACCCTCTCCCATGGCAAAGGGTCGCGGGTATGGGACCTCGACGGCAACGAATACATCGATGCCCTGGCGGGTATCGCCGTCAACAGCCTTGGCCACTGTCATCCCGATGTGGTCGAAGCCATCCGGGAGCAGGCCGGTAATCTGATCCATGTCTCGAACTTTTACCTGAGCATCCCCCAGGCAAAGCTGACCGAAAAGCTGGTCGAACTGTCGGGCCTGGATCGGGCTTTTTTCATCAACAGTGGTTCAGAGAGCGTGGAGACGGCCATTAAACTGGCCCGAAAACAGGGGCACAAAAAGGGACGTGGCGGTCACATCATCTCCATGGAAGGATGTTTTCACGGACGATCCCTCGGTACGATAGCGGCCGGTAAAAAAGCTTATCAAAAAGGCTTCGAGCCCATTCCGGAGGGCTTCACCCAGGTTCCCTTTCATGATATTCAAGCCATCGAAGATGCCATCGAGGAAAAGACCTGTGCGGTCATCCTGGAACCCGTGCAGGGGGAAGGCGGGATCCGCCCGGCCGACCGGGACCACCTTCAGGCGGTCCGAAAATTGTGCGATGATCACGGTCTCCTATTGATCCTCGATGAGATCCAATGCGGGATCGGGCGTACGGGCACCTTTTTTGCTCACGAAAACGCCGGTATTCAGCCAGACATCCTTTGCCTGGCCAAGGCCCTCGGTGGAGGCGTGCCGATCGGGGCGACCCTTTGCACCCAGGAGGTCGCTGATGCGATCAGCTATGGAGAACACGGCACCACATTCGGCGGTAACCCTTTGGCCTGCGCAGCCGGCCTCGCTGCCGTCCAGGCGGTATTGGAGGAAGGCCTCCCGGAACGGGCAAAGTCCTTGGGGGACCGCACCATGAAGGACCTGAACGAACTCGCAAAGGAGCGCGACGATATCGAAGAAGTGCGGGGACGGGGCCTGATGATCGGGGTGGCCGTCACAAAGGATGCAAAAGCGGTCGTTCAGCGGATGCGGGAACAGGGTGTGCTGAGCAATGTGACCGCAGGGAAAGTGATACGCCTGGTCCCCCCGCTGAATATTCCCGAAGCGGACCTGAGAACGATCGTCCAGAGCTTGCGGGCTGCGCTGGACGAAGTTTCTCCTTCCTGAACCAAAAGCCTTGAATTTGTCCCAAAAACGCATTTCCATAGCAGGAGCCACGGGTTATACGGGCTCGGAACTGGTCCGGATCCTGAACGGGCATCCCGACGTCACCATATCGACCATAACTTCTGAAAGCCGGGCAGGCCTACCCTTTTCCGAGATCCATCCCCACCTGCGGGGCATTTGCGACCTCGAGCTGGAAGAGATGGACGCCATTAAGGAGAAAGATCCCGACCTTATCTTTCTCGCCCTTCCCCACGGGGTTTCCATGGAATACGTCAAGGACCACTCGGAGGACCGCACGCCGGTCATTGACCTTTCCGGGGATTTCCGGTTGGGGTCTGCCGAACTCTATCATTCCTGGTACGGACGGGAACACATCGCCCCGGAGAAGGTGGAGAAAGCCGTGTTCGGGATGCCGGAGCTTTTTCGTTCCCGCATTAAAGAAGCCAAGCTCATCGGCAACCCCGGTTGTTATCCCACGGCATCGACCTTGCCCCTGGCCCCCCTTGTCCGGAACGAAATGATCGACCCCTCGGGGATCGTGGTGGATGCCAAATCCGGCGTGACCGGTGCCGGGGCCAAAGCAGCGGAGAACACCCATTTTCCCAATGCCAATGACAATTTTTCCCTCTATGGTTTGAAGACACACCGCCACACACCAGAGATCCAAATGGCGGTCGGGAAATATGCGGAAAAGCCCACAGAACTCCTCTTCACACCCCACCTGTTGCCTGTGGACCGCGGGATCCTCGCGACCATTTACGCCCGGCCAGCCACCCGATTGACCGACCAGGACCTGCGGGAGACCATGGAAGAGGCATACGGGAAAGAACCCTTTATCAGGCTCCTGGATGCCCCGCCGGACCTGAAGTCCGTCCGGGGAAGCAATTATTGCAACATCTTCGTGACCTACGATGAACGGACCGAACAGGTCATGGCCGTCTCGAGCATCGATAACCTGGTAAAGGGAGCAGCGGGTCAGGCCATTCAAAACATGAACCTCATGCTCGGCTTCGAGGAGACCACCGGGCTCATGACGCCGCCCCTGGCTCCCTGACCGGAAGAACAAGATCCATCCTGCTATGGCGATCGAAGTGGAGAACATCACCAATGTCCGGGGCATCACATGTTGGGGCGCCCATATCGGTATCAAGTCCAAACGTCGCGACCTTGCAATCGTGCATTCGGAGGTCCCCGCAGAGACATCCGCGGTCTTCACCACCAACAAGGTCCTGGCAGAACCGGTCAAGCTCTCCCGCGAAAAGTTGGCCCGAATGGGCAAAGCACAGACCCTTGTGGTCAATGCAGGGAACGCCAATGCTTGTACAGGAGAACAGGGGAAACAAGGTGCTGAAGCGATGGCCTCTACAACGGCGGAATTGCTGAATATCGAGCAGGACCTGGTCCAGGTGGCTTCCACCGGCGTCATCGGCCATCGTTTCCCGACCGAGGACGTGGTGAACGGGATCCGCGAGAACAGTAAAAAGTTAACGGACCGCAATATCGCAGGGTCTTTGACCGCCAATGCGATCCTGACCACCGATACCTTTTCCAAAGAAGGCCACGAGAATTTTTCGGTCAACGGCAAAGAGGTCAACATGGCCGGCATCGCCAAAGGGTCGGGCATGATCCATCCGGATATGGCCACCATGCTGGCCTTTATCTTTTGTGACCTCCACATCGAACGTTCGTTGATGGACCGGACCTTTCGCGAGATCGTGGACCGGACCTTCAATATGATCACCGTGGACGGGGATACCTCCACGAACGACGAAGCCCTTTTAATGTGCAATGGCATGGCGGGCAACCCCACGATCCGCGATGAGAACGACCCCGGATTCGAAGCGTTCCGGGAAAAACTGGAACTTTTGTGCCGGCACCTTGCCAAACTGATCGTATCGGACGGGGAAGGGGCGACCAAGATCATCGAATACAAGGTGGTAAATGCTGCCTCAAAAGCAGATGCGAAAAAGGTGGTCCGAACGGTCTCGAACTCCAGCCTCGTGAAAACGGCGATCTATGGGCGGGACCCCAATTGGGGAAGGATCATTGCTGCTGCCGGTCGATCCGGCGCTTCCCTCGAACAAGAAAAATTCGACCTCTTCGTGGGGTCGGCGGACCGGATGTACCAAGTGGCCCAGGGCGGTAAGGGAACCGGTCAGGACCTGGAGGAGGTCTCAGAGACCTTTCGTTCATCCCATGTTCGGGTGGTCATCGATCTCAATCAGGGAACGGCGCATGCTGAGGGATGGGGAGCGGACCTGACACCGGCTTACGTGGAATTCAACTCCCATTACACCACCTGACCCTATTCCCCTTTTGCGCTAAAAGCAAAACGGCTATATTCGTATCCGCTCCGAACCCGGGGCTCCCTAAACTGACCGCGCCATGAAACATACATTTCAGCCTTCCGTCAGAAAACGCAAGAACAATCACGGTTTTCGCAAGCGAATGAAGACACGGAACGGGCGAAAGGTCCTTGCAGCTCGCCGCCGAAAAGGCCGCAAAAAGCTAACGGCCTCCGACGAGCGGCGCCCTCGATGAGCACCTCTCCTTCAGGAGACCGTTTCTGAAACCCATTCCGGAAAGACCCGGTGCAGGGATTACGTGCGCAAGCTCAGCTCTATGAGACGGAGGCACCCGTGCGCTCCCTTCGGAAGCTGGCTGATACCACCGCTTCCTTGGGGCCGTTCGTGTAATCGTAGAAGCCTTCGCCGGACTTGACCCCTACTTTGCCGGCCGTCACCATCTTCGTTAGCAAGGGACAGGGCGCGTACTTCTGATCCCCGAGTCCTTCGTACATCACGTTCAGGATGGAGTAGCACACATCCAATCCGATGAAATCGGCCAGTTGTAAGGGCCCCATCGGATGGGACATGCCCATTTTCATGACCGTATCGATCTCCTCGACGCCGGCCACCCCTTCGTGAAGGCTTGTAATGGCCTCGTTGATCATGGGCATGAGGATCCGGTTGGCCGCGAATCCCGGATAATCATTCACCTCCACCGGCGTTTTCCCGAGGGCCTTACTGGTCTCCATGATGGTAGTGGTCACCGCATCCGTCGTGGAATAACCCCGGATCACCTCGACGAGCTTCATGACCGGGACGGGGTTCATGAAGTGCATGCCGATCACCTTTTGGGGCCGGCTGGTCGCGCTCCCGATACGGGTGATGGAAATGGAGGAAGTATTGGAGGCGAGAATGGCGTTCTCTGGAGCAGCTTCATCGATCTCCCCGAAGACCTTGAGCTTGAGGTCGACGTCCTCGGAGGCAGCTTCTACGACCAACTCGGCATCCTGGACGCCTTCTTTGGTATCGGTAAGGGTCTGGATCCGTTCGAGGGTCGCACTCTTGTCGTCCTCAGTGATCTTTTCCTTTTTGACCATGCGGTCCAGATTCTTCCCGATGGTCTCGAGCCCCTTCTTAAGGGCGTCGGATGAAACGTCCACAAGGGACACTTGATAGCCGGCCTGGGCGAAGACATGGGCGATACCATTGCCCATTGTACCAGCCC
>CAYVSK010000015.1:24762-38330 GCA_964453635.1 uncultured Weeksellaceae bacterium
ACGGTCACATTGTTCATGGATGATCTTTTTTGGTTCTTGTTTCGCTTTTACGGGTCAAAGGTAACAGCTTTTGCATTCGGGCTCCCGGGAAGGAAGGCCGTTCACCCGCCCACCTTTTCGGTGGCTTTTTCCCATTCCCGGATCTTTTCAAGGAGCTCCTCTTGAATGGTATTGGATTTGTCCTCAGCGTACCACTTGTGCATCTTCTCGTGGTATTCGTCCACGAGTTTTTTCTTGTCGACCGCTCCTTCTTTTTCATCCTTGAGCTCCATGACCATCTTTTGGACAGGCGCGGGCCGGGGCCCCCAGCTTCCCAATTCCTGAAGGTCCTTGGCCCGGAGGCAGATCAGGACCGGAATGGAACGCCCCCCGTTGGTAAGGTATCGGTCCATGATATCGAGGTTCTGGTCCCGAAGGATCAATTTTAGCTCCACCTTCGGAGACTCCTCTGCCAAGCGGGCGATCGCGGGTAAATTCTGAGCAACATCCCCACACCATCCCTCAACAAGGACGACCCAGTACCACTCCTCGGGTATTTCGTGCAATGCTTTTTTGACCTCGGGTTTGAGCTCGATCTGCTTTTCCCCCCGCTTCATGCGCTGAAGGTTCATCCGCGTAAAGCTAAGAAGGGGAATATCCCCGTCGGGATCCCCACTGGTGGGAATGCCCTGATCGTAAAGTTGCTGGACACGCTCCTTAAAGGATTCGTAATCCATTGCTTCCTCGATATCCTTTTGTTCGATGACGCTCATGAGCTGGGATCATTTTGAGGGTTCATAACGGCCGAATTTTGAAAAGCGGAAATCTAACTGCCTGTGAAAACTGCCCTTCGTCGAATGCTTTTGAAGACCGCCGAAAAAAAAAGACCGGCAAATTGGCTTTCAGGGACAATGCTCTAAGAACCCGGCGATAAAAACCATGATATTGATCATGCAACGGACCGCTTCAGGCACTGGTCTTTTGGCCCTGGGACAGCAAGCGCATATGCCAACTCTTCTCCAGCGGTATCTCCCAATTGTTCTCCAGCCCCTCTTTGGTGTTCACGAGGTTATTGAAGACCGGGGTTTGAGGCCCTATTGCTCCGGCCTCGTACTTTTCCCGGAACGCATCCAGGGAGCACCCCGCGATTCCTTCCGGCGTACGGTAAGCCACCTGCATACGATCAAAAAAGGATAGATCCAATTCCTTTTCAAGGTCTTGAACAAAGTGGACGGATGCATCGATCGAACAACCACTCGGCGGCTCTACGTTCACATCCACGCAAAAGACAATAAAACGGTCGTGGACAACATCCAGTGCACTTCGAAGAGATTTTCCATGAGCCGCCCATTGTGACAAGAAATCCTCAGCACGCTTCCGGATCCGATCCACTTCGGATGAATTCAGGGGGCGATCGGCTTGGTATACCCAAACCCTGGAATTCGGGGGAAATTGGGGAAAGAATTGCATAAAAAAGAAATTTTACAGGTCGCTCGCCTGAGCGACCAATTCGGCGATATCCATTACCTCAACATCCGATTCCTTTCCTTTGTTTTTGACGCCGTCGGTCATCATCGTGGCGCAAAACGGACACCCGGTCGCGATCACACCGGCTTCGGTGCCGACCGCTTCTTCCGTCCGTTCGATATTGACCTCTTTGTTGCCCCTTTCCGCATCCTTGAACATCTGGCCACCACCGGCTCCACAACAAAAGCCCTTTTTCTTGGAACGCTCCATTTCCACCAATTCAGCATCGAGGGCACGGATCATATCTCGCGGGGCTTCGTAGACGTCATTGCCCCGGGCCAGGTAACAGGGGTCGTGAAAGGTGATCCGCTTTCCCTGATAGGTGCCCCCGTCTTTCAGGGTCAGACGGCCTTCCCGGATCAACTGACCAATGAACTGGGAGTGATGAATAACCTCGTAATGCCCCCCCAATTCGGGATACTCGTTCTTGATGGTGTTGAAGCAATGGGGGCAGTGGGTCACGATCCGCTCCACCTCGTAATTGTTCAGGACCTCGATGTTCCCGACCGCCTGCATTTGAAAGAGGAACTCGTTGCCGGTACGCTTGGCCGGATCTCCCGTACAGGATTCCTCCGTCCCCAGCACAGCGAAATTGATCCCGACATGGTTGAGAATGCGAACAATGGAGCGGGTTATCTTTTTGGCCCGGTCATCGAAACTTCCGGAACATCCCACCCAGAAAAGGACATCGGGTTTCTCTCCTTTGGCCGCGAGTTCGGCCATTGTGGGTACATGGAGCTCAGCACTCATAAGCGGGGGATTTGTTCTCAATCCGATTCATCTTTCCAGTTTAACCGGTCCGCCTGATTGAACTGCCAGGGGGCCCCGTTGTTCTCGATGTTCGTGGCCATGGTCGCAATGGATTCCGGCACTTTCGAGGCTTCCATGATCAGGTCTCGGCGCAGGTCCATGATGATGGCCAGGGGATCGATATTGACCGGACAAGCCTCCACACAAGCATTGCAGGTTGTACAGGCCCAGAGTTCCTCTTCGAGGATATAATCCCCGAGAAGTGCCTTCCCGTCATCGTGATCCAGCCCGTTCTGGACCTTTTCCTGACCGATCTCTTCCAACCGGTCCCGGGTATCCATTACGATCTTGCGTGGAGAAAGGAGCTTACCCGTTTGTGTGGCCGGGCATACAGCAGAACAACGGCCACATTCCGTGCAGGTATAAGCGTCCATGAGCTGCTTCCAGGAAAGGTGCTGGACGTCCTGTGCTCCGAAGCGGTCGGGTTCTTCTTCTTCGCCTTGGTCCGGCGACGCATAGGGGTCCGCATTGGGATCGGTCATCAGCTGGACCTCCTTGGTAACGCTCTCCATGTTGTTGAAGCGCCCCTTCGCATCCAGCTTTGAATAATACACGTTGGGAAAAGAGAGGAAAATGTGAAAATGCTTGGAAAACGGGATGTAATTCAAAAAGACGATGATGCCCACAATATGGAACCACCAGGCAAAACGCTCCACAAAGGCCAGCCTTTGTAGATCGTATCCGGCAAAGAAGCCCGTTAAATACTGGCTCACCCAAAAATCCCGGACCGTCATGTCGATGCCGGCATATTTTTTCAATCCCGCGTCTTTCAGGGCCTCTGCCGACTTTTCCATCAACATTCCATCCGTGGCGTTCATGGAGAGAAAAGCACCCATCAGGAGGATCTCGAAAATGAGGATGATATTGGCATCCGACCGGGGCCAGAGGGTCATCTCCCGTAAATGGAAGCGTTCCAGAGAAAGCACGTAGCGGCGGAAGAGGAAGACAACACAGGCAAGGATCACCGCCACAGCAAGGATCTCGAAGCATCCAATGATCACATTGTAAAAAGCCCCGAGATAGGGTGCGAATAGGCGATGGGTTCCCAGGATCCCGTCAAGGATGATCTCGAGCACCTCGATGTTGATGATGACAAAGCCAACATAGATCAGGACATGAAAGAAGCCCGAAACGGGGCGGGCCATCATTTTGGACTGGCCGATCGCCACCCGGGCCATATGCTTCCAACGCACCTTTTTCCGGTCTCCCCGATCCTCATCCTTTCCAAGGAGAATGTTCTGACGGATCTTCCTCACTTTCCAGGTAAAGAAAGCCACCCCGACCAAAAAGAGCAAGATGAAAAGGATATTACCAAGGGTCATTGGTCAGCGTTTTTCTCAATACTATCCCTTTTCTCTTTGAGGAATTTCTGGACACGATCGAGGTCTTCCTTGGAAAGCCTTTGGGATTTCTCCTTCCGACCGAAGACCGAGAAATGCACGTAACGTTGGGGATTCACCCGCATATCCTCAAGCAGGGTTTCCAGTTGATCACTGGCCCGCACGAGCTCGTTGTGTAGCGTATCATCATTGATCAAGCGCCCCATTGAACCTTTGCCGGACTCGATCTTTCGGCTTACCCGGGAAAGGTCCGCCATTACATCTTTCGCATTGTTGACCGTGGCCGTAAGGTCGGCATTGGCCAGAGAATCACTGATATTGGAAAGGTTGTCCACCGTGTTGCTCAACTCGGCATTCTTACCCCGGATGTTCTTGGTGATGGACTCAAGGTTGCCCGTGACCCTGGAAACAGCAATGCGTTCTTCTTTGACCAGGGTATCCAATCGGCGGGAAGTGGTCTCCAGGACCTGGAAACTTTTCTGAATACTATTGAAACTGCTTTTCAAGTTCCTGCGGGCATCCTCGTTGAGGATCACCCGAACGATCCGCACCGCACTATCGACGGACTTGAGGAGTCGGTCAGCCTTTCTTTTGATGGGTTTGACCTGTTCACTGACCGCGGCCTTGATGGAGGCTTCCGTCTTGCCCTCTAATGTGTCCGCTGCGGCCACGTATTCCGAGCGTTCCCCCAACAGTATCCGAACCGCTTTGGACCCCAACAGATCGGAGCTGTAGATCTCGGCCTTCGAGTCCACAGGGATCTTCAGTCCTTGTTCCAGCAACACCATCGTTACTGTGATCCGATCGGGATCGTTTTTTTGGATCTGGATCTTCTTGACCTTCCCGACCTTATAGCCATTGAGAGTAACAGGATTGGATTCCACAAGTCCGTTCACCTCCCCGTACACCGAATGGATCTTGGTCTGCTTCTCGAATATGTTATATCCCTTCAGGTAGTTGATCCCGATGAAAAGGACAGCTATTCCAGCCACAACGGTCACGCCGATCTTGAACTCATTGGATACTTTCATCCCGTTAGTGGCTTTTCAAGCTCAGGGCCTTTTGGAGGTCGATCCGCATTCCATCCTTGATGGCGATGATGAAGGCACCTGAATAGCCGTTCTTCCTTACCTTGTTCCGCAGTTCCCTGGCCTCGTTGTAATTCTCTTCATTACCAACGGTATATTTGTAGATCCCGTTGCTGATATATTCATCAACATTATCGAAACCTTTGAAATTCTCAGGCTCGAGCGGAATAGAGTTTGACGAGGCAACGATCTGGACCCGGAAACGAATATCCTCCGCATCATCCACCGAAGCCTCACCTTCTCCAGTATCTTCCCCCTTTCCTTCCTTTTTATTCCGGTCCCGGGCTCGGGATGAATCACTCCCCTCATTATTGGCGCTGTCCTTTTCTGGGACAACAGGTGCAGATCCCTGCGTGGAGGCGGTGAGATTTTTCTCACCGCCACCTTCTTCATTCCGACCCGGGCCACCATCCCCGGCGCTAGCGATCCCCACATTCTCGATAGCAGATTTGTAATTTTCAAAAGCCCCGAAAAGAGATTCAGCCATTTCTTCTTTTCCGTTCTCAGAGGTCAGGTATTCCTTATCCTTTTTATTGGAAAGGAAACCGGATTCCACGAGTACACTCGGCATGGTGGTCTTGTAGAGGACCAGGAACCCGGCCTGTTTCACACCCCTATCGTGGCGGCCCGCATGATCCTCGAACTGACGTTGGGCCATGGCGGCAAAGTCAAGGCTCTGGTCGAGAAATTCACTCTGCATCAATTCAAGGGCAATATAGGATTCGGGTGATTTGGGATCGAAATTCTCATAGCGCGTTTTGTAATTCTCCTCCAAAAGGATGGCAGAGTTCTCCTTTTTGGCCACTTCCATATTGGCCTCTGTTCGATGGAGGCCGAGCACATAGGTCTCCGGACCATGGGCGTCATGATTGCCCGCCACGTTACAATGGAGCGAAATGAAAAGGTCGGCATTGTTCCGGTTGGCGATCTTGGCCCTTTCCATCAGCGTCACGAACTTATCCTTTTTGCGGGTCTGAATCACCTTCACATTGTCAAAGCGTTCCCGTATCCTTTTTCCCAACTTCAGAGCAAGGTCCAGGACCACGTCCTTTTCCTGGACATCATTGAGCCCGATCGCTCCGGGATCCTTTCCTCCGTGACCCGCATCGATCACGACCGTGGTCACCCCAAGCGCGGAATCCTCGTTCACAGCGCCTCCACTTCCTTCAACGAGCTTTGGCACGATAGATGCAAAGAGCCCCATCAAAGCGATCAAAATACTTTGCCGGGAACAGCGCAGAAGGAACGAGCATTTCTTGATCGGGACAGCAAGCAGGGTCCTATGTTTGTGTTCGCGATCGGCCATGGCAATTTTCAAAGGTGCTGGAACGCACAATGGACAAAAATAGTATTTAACCTTGACGCCCATATCCCCGTATAGGTTTTTTCTCCATTGTCTATTGTTAACAATCCCCGTGGTGGTCTGTTCGCTCCCGGCTACCGGTCAGGGAGACCGAATTCCGGAAGGAGCGGACACCAGCACCACCAACCGGGACACAACTGCATCCCAACGCGATCCGGTTCGTTCGGGAGCAAAAGCTGAGCATCAGGATACCACGGATACGGACACGATCGAAAAGGCGGACCAACAACCCCTCGATGCAGCTGTGAACTACGGGGCCGAGGATTCCATTCGCTTCAACCTGGCCGAACAGAAGGTCTACTTGTACGGCAACGCAAAAGTGACCTATAAAGAGATCGAATTAAAAGCGGACCGGATCGTTTTCAGCTTTCAAAAGAACATGGTGTTCGCCAAAGGGACCCCGGACAGTACGGGTGAGATCACGGGGCAACCGGACTTCAGCGACGGAGGCAAGAACTTCGATGCGAAAAGGATCCGATACGATTTCAAGACCAAAAAAGGCCTGATCGAGGAGGTACACACTCAGGAAGGCGACGGCGACCTCTACAGTGAGCGGACCAAGCGCCACTCCGATGAAGAGATCCACGTCAAGAACGGCAAATACACCACCTGCAGCCTGGAGGATTACTACATCCGCTTCGGAAAAGCCGTGGCCATACCGGGCGACAAGATCGTGTCCGGACCAGCGAACCTCGTGGTCGGCGGGATCCCCACACCTTTGGTCCTACCTTTTGGTTATTATCCGAACAAAAAGGGTGGTTCCTCCGGTCTCCTCATACCCTCTTACGGAGAATCCCCAGCTCTCGGTTTCTATCTCACGGACGGGGGATACTATTGGGCCATCAATGACCGGATGCACACCCAAATAACGGGGGATATCTATTCCCGGGGAAGTTGGGGGATCAAGAACCAGACCCAGTACAAAGCACGCTACCGTTACAGCGGGAATGTGAACCTTGAATATTCGAGCATTCGGAGAGGGGTGGGCCCGGAATTCCCCGATTACAGAAAGACCAATGAATTCTTTATCCGATGGAACCATCGCCAGGCTCCGGAAGCTCGCCCCAACAGCCGTTTTTCAGCCAATGTGAACGCCGGTACCAGCAGCAACTTCCGGAACAATTTCAACAGCAATACGGAGGATTACCTCACCAATACCTTTCAGTCGAACATCTCCTACCGGAAGAACTGGCCGAACAAGCCCTACGATATCAACTTCAACCTGCGCCACGATCAGAACACCCGGACCGAACGCTTCAACATCACCATTCCCCAGGTGAGTTTCAATATGAACCGGATCTATCCCTTGGAAGGGCTTCGAGGCCCCGATGCTGTAGGCGGAAAACGGTGGTATGAAAAGATCGGCTTTACGTATTCGGCCAACCTGGAGAACCGACTTTCAGTGAAGAACAACGAATTGCGCCGTGACAACCTCGACGGGCTTCGCCGCAAAATGCGAAACGGACTACGGCATCAGGCAAACCTCAATACATCGCTCGATCTCGGGGTTCTTTCCATGACCCCCTCGGCACGGTTGACCGAAAAATGGTACATCCAAACGGTCGAGGATCGCTGGGACCCTGAAGTCGACAGAACTGTGACCGATACGATCACAGGTTTCCGAACAGCGCGCAATTTTAGTCTTAACAATTCCTTTACCACCAAGCTCTACGGGATGTTCAGCTTTACAGAGGGCCCCATCAAAGCGGTCCGACATGTGATCACCCCCGATGTCACCTTCTCCTATCGCCCGGACCTGAGCCAGCGGATCAGCCGGGACATCAACAACGACGGGACCCAAGAGACGTTCTCCCCTTTCCGGAACACCCTTTTCGGGGGGTCGAACGCCCGCCGTTCCGGCCGTATCAACCTCGGGGTCCAGAACAAGCTCGGGATGAAGGTCCGCCAACGCTCCGACACGGGTACGAGCACGAAAAAGGTCAGCCTGATCGACAACTTCAGCGTGAACACATCCTACGATATGTTCAAGGATTCCGTGCAGTGGGCCCCTATTAGCCTGAGCGGACGGACCCGCCTTTTCAACAAAGTCGGGGTGAATTTCAGCGGCCGCTTCGACCCCTATGCCCATGACAGCCTGGGTCGAAGGATCGGCACCTCCCGGTGGAAACGGGACAGAACACCGGGCAAGCTAAGCAGTGCCAGGATATCGGTCAATACCTCATTTCAGGGAAAGGACCGGGATGAAAAGAAGGCATCCGAGAGCAAGGCCGGAACACCGGCGGAGCGGGCTCATGTCATGAAGCATCCGGAGGAATACGTGGATTTTAGCGTTCCCTGGGACATCCGGCTCAACTACAACCTTCGCATCGACCGGCGATTCACGGGAAAACGTTCCGATACGACCCGCATCACTCAATCCCTTTCCTTTGACGGAAACCTTCGCCTTACCGAGAATTGGAAGGTCGGTTTCAATTCCGGATACGACCTCAAAGCGGATGCGTTCACCTATACCACGATCGACATTTATCGCGACCTCGGTTGCTGGGAGATGAGCTTCAACTGGATACCCTTCGGGAATCGGCGGAGCTACAGTTTCCGGCTCAACATCAAGGCCCCGATCCTGAAAGACCTTAAACTGCAGCGAAAGCGGGAGTGGTTCGACCGGGACGTGCCGGTGGAATAAAAACGGGAAGAAGCCAGCTTGAGAACACCCCGATCAGAGAAGCCGCAAAGGGGTCACGAACAAACACTATAACTCTATTCGACCCGGACCGTAAAGGAAAAGCTTTCATTCCTCCAGCTCATCGGCCAGGATCAGCACGGTCTTCTCCAGGGGATCGAAATGCTCGTATAAAGCCTCAAAGAATGCATCGCCATAGCGGGGATAGAATGTAAGGAAACTTTCTACCCTTTCCTGCATACGTCCATTCGGAAAGAGCCTTCCCTTTATTGCCCGGATGCGGTCGACCCCATTTTGGTGCTTCTTTTTACCGGCCCGGACCATCTTTTTCTCGATCCGTTCGAGGCTCTTCAAGGATTTCTGCTTTTCGGCCTCTACCGAGTCCTTCAGGGAAGGATCGACCGCTTCCGCTTTCTCTCCGAGCGACCGAAAGGTATTTTCAAGTTTCTGTCGTTCTTCCGTGAACTGAAAATTCTCGCTGAGTTCTTCCTTCACTGTTTCCCGGATCAGGGCATCCGTATCGCGGAAAAGGTCCTCCCATCCGAACCCGGCTTTTCGGACCCGTTTCACTGTGTTCCGATCGATCAATATCGCTGAGTCCCGAAGAAGTGGGACCGGAAAGGGGATCCCGAAATGCTCGAAAGCCTTAGGCAGCTCCATCCAATAGGCAACCTCGGCCCCTCCCCCGACATAGGCCACATTTGGCAGGACCTTTTCTTGATATAGGGGACGGGCGACAACATTGGGACTCAAGCACTCGGGGTTCTCATCCATCAACCGTTCAATACCCGCTTCATCAAAGCTCAAGTTGGTCCCCAACACACGCCATCCCTTCTCATCCTTTACCATACGCTCCCGGAGGCCATTCTCTATATAGAAAAGATTGATCTCCCGGGGCGTGGCCTGAAGCTCGTACTTCCCTCCAAGCGTACGGGCGCTTTCCTCGACCCCCTTTCCAAGGCTCCCGTTTCTCAGCTCCTCCCTCATCTCCGGAACGAACTCCCTTTTTAATTGCCGATCGTCCCCATCGAGAATGAGCAGGCCACGGTCCCGGAACAATCGGTGGACCAGGTAACGTGTGGCGGCCCCCACGGTCTCGTGGCCCTGATAGGCTTCTTCGATCAGCCCGATCAACCATTGCTCACGAGCATCGTCAGAAAAACGCCCTTTAAGGGCTTCAACGGCCTCCGGGATACGGTTCGTCCGCATCCGGCCAACGGGTCCGAGCTGATCGTCCGACCAGTAAATGGGATCACCAAAGACCTGAACGGTCGCCACCTCCTCGCGGTCGTGATCCTCCGAGGCCATCCAAAAAACCGGGATGAAGTTACACCCCTGAAACTCCTCGTTCAATCGTTCAGCCAGATTGATGGTGGAAACGATCTTGTATATGAAATAAAGGGGGCCGGTAAAAAGAGAAAGCTGGTGACCCGTGGTAACGGTATATACCCCCTCGTTTTCCAAAGCCTCGATGTTCTCCCTGACCGAGCGATCGGCATCATCCTTCAGTCCACCGATATCCCGTTGGTATTGATCGAAAAGCGCCTTTCCCAATACCTGACGGTCGGGCATTTGCCCCTCCCTTTTTTTCAGCGCCGCTTCTATGCTTTTTGGATCGGGATCCCAGGGGGCGTTTCCATCCGCCCTGAGCTTTCCACTCAGATAATCCATCACGATCGGGGCAAAAGCCCCGACTTTCCTGGGATCGATATGATAGGGCGTGAACATTGGGAAGAAAAGCAAATGTAGCAAGGAAGCTCAAGTCGCATCGGAACCCTCGCTACATTTGATCGAGAGGAGTCCCAGGAAAGTGAGCAGCCCATTGACGATCAACAACTCGTAGCCGAATTGATAGCCATTGAACCAAGCCGCTGAATATTGATCGAGAAAAAAGACAACCACCGGGGCCAGGAGGCACACGACCGGAACAGCAGCTTTCCGGACCCGGTAAGGGGTCAGGATCCCAAAAGCGAACATGCCCAGCAAAGGGCCATAGGTGTAACCCGCCACGGTCAACAATTGATCGATCACGCTGGCATCCGACAAGTGGTTGAAGATCACGATGACCACGAGCAAAAGCACCGACATCCCGACATGGACCGAGCGACGGATCGTTTTTCCCCGTTTTTTCGTTTTCTCCTCTACGTTGAGGAAATCCACACAAAAAGCGGTCGTCAGTGCCGTGAGGGCAGAATCCGCACTTGAATAGGCCGCTGCGATCAGTCCGAGAACGAAAGCCACCCCCACGACCATCCCCAGGCCTCCCTCTATGGCAATCCGGGGATAGAGCAGGTCGCTATCATCCGGCACCGCAATGCCGCTCTCGCCCGCATAGAGATAGAGCAAGGCACCGAATCCCACGAAAACAAGGTTCACGATAACGAGGACCCCACTGAAGCTCAGCATATTCTTTTGGGCCTCCCAAATATTCCGGCAACTCAGATTCTTTTGCATCATATCCTGATCCATTCCCGTCATGGTCATCGATATGAACATCCCCCCGAGAAATTGCTTAAAAAAGTAGTTATCAGCCTTCCAATCCTCGAAGAAGAAGATCTGGGAATACGAGCTATTGGCTACCCAGGTGATCAATTCCCCGGGTCCGTTGCCCATTTCCTTTCCGATAAGGATAATGGTCAATCCCACGGCCGACAACATCGAAAGGGTCTGAAGGGCATCGGTCCAGATGATGGTCCGGATACCCCCTCGGTTGGTGTACAACCAGATGAGGATAATGGATATACCGACAGTGGCCTCAAAGGGCACGTTCCAGCGATCGAAAATGAAGGCCTGAAGCACCTGGGCCACCAGATAGAGGCGAAAAGAAGCTCCGAGAACCCGGGATATCAGGAAGTAAAAGGAGCCGGTCTTGTAGGCCGGGTCGCCCAGCCGCTCGCCGAGATAAGCGTAGATCGAGGTAAGTCCCATTCGGTAATAGAGGGGCATGAGGACCCAGGCGATCACGAGGTAACCAAAGAGATATCCAAAAGCCACCTGCATATACCCCATCGCCGATGCTCCCACTGCTCCCGGTACAGAAATGAAGGTCACCCCCGATAGCGAGGTCCCGATCATCCCGAAGGCCACGAGATACCATGGAGATTCCCGATTCCCGAGAAAAAAGGCTTCATTACCGGCATGCTCCCGAGTGGTCAACCAGGAGATCCCCACCAGGAGCATGAAATACCCGACGATCAGCGATATGATGGTGTAGGGTGAAATGGTCGGACGTTTCGTTGGGTTTCGGGGCCCCGAAAGTATGCAATATCAGTACTGAATATTGAGTACCGGGATGGACCATGCTATCCAAAGAAAGCCGGTCTTCATATTACATTACGAAAACCTGATATTTACACGATATCAGTACGCAGCACTCAATACTCAGTACCAACACCACCCCATAGACCTTATCATTGCATACCATGAACCAGAATTGGCTAAAAGAATGGTTGACCAAGGAAGCGGACGTTCCTGAAACGGCTTCCGTTTACCTGGAACTGGGCATTCTGCTTCTCTTTTTGATCCTTATTTGCTGGGGCGTCTGGTATATCACCAAAGCGATCCTCCTCAACATTGCCCATCGCTACGTAAAGGAAACCCAGGTCCATTGGGATGACATCCTTTTCAAAAAGCGGGTCTTTCACATCTTCTCCCAGGTGGTACCGGCTATTCTAGTCCACATGGCCGTGCCCTTTATCTTCAGGGATCTCCCTTATTTCATCCCCCTTATTCTCGGGATCACCCATATCTACATCGTCTGGACGGTAGCCCTTACGATGTCCGCCCTTCTCAATGCTCTTCAAGACATTCTATCCCTGGAAGAGGAGCTGAAGGACAAACCCATTGCCAGTTTCGTTCAGCTGGGCAAGATCATCGTGTTCATCGTGGCCGCTATCCTGACCCTTTCCATTGCCCTGGACAAGAACCCATTATACTTTCTGAGCGCCCTGGGTGCGGTCTCGGCCGTCCTCATCCTGGTCTTCAGGGATACCATCCTTGGGTTCGTGGCCAGTATTCAGGTATCGGTGAACGACATGGTCCGGGTGGGGGATTGGATCGTCATGGACAAATATGCGGCGAACGGCAATGTGATCAAGATCAACCTGGCCACGGTCAAAGTGCAGAACTGGGACAATACCATCACCACCATTCCCCCCTATGCCTTCATATCGGATTCCTTCCAGAATTACCGTGCCATGCAGGAGTCCGGAGGAAGGCGCTTCCGCCGTTCCTTCCACATTAAAATGGCGAGCGTCCGCTTCTGCAGCTCCGCGATGCTGGAACGCTTCAAAAGGTACCCGGTCATTGCGGACCAGCTCCAAAGCCAGCAAAACCCGATCCCTCAAGAAAGTTTTCTTCCTTCGACGGACCATGGAGAAAGTCCGGTCACCAACCTCGAAGTATTCCGGTTGTACGGGGAAGCGTATCTGGCTCAACATGCGGACATCAATGAGGAAATGATGTACCAGATCCATCAACTCGATCCCGATGCTTACGGGATCCCGATCGAGGTCTATGCTTTCTCCCGGAAAAAGGACTGGAAAGAGTACGAAAAAGTGGCGGCCGGCATTATGGAACACCTGATCTCGGTGGTCGATGATTTCGATCTCGAGATCTTCGAAGTGCCCACGGGTTCGGACTGGAAGGGCTTGAACCCCGGATCCGTGCCGGATCAGGAAGAAGCTCCTTCCTGATCCTCTCCTTCCCCTTTCAACCAGGAACGGGCCTCTTCTCTGGAACTGAAGACCCGGAAAGGGACAGTGGGTTCGTGGAAGTTCTTGTAAAAGTCCGCCACCAAGCGGTAGTGCAAACTCGTGGTA
>CAYVSK010000016.1:0-37581 GCA_964453635.1 uncultured Weeksellaceae bacterium
AGGTGCCGTAATCATTCGGGGGTGAAGAAGCTTCCAGTTCCGGCATTTCATACCCTTCGATCCTGCAATGCTCCACTTTGTCCATGTACTGACCACCGAGCTTCACACTGCCCCGGCTTCCGAGAACGCTCATGCTACTCTCCATATTTCCGCCCCAAGCCGCTGTCGAATAATTAAGGACCCCCATGCCACCATTCACAAAATCGAAATTCACAGTACCGGAGTCCTCGAAATCGGTCAACTCTTTGTGGTCGAAATCCCCGAAACGCCCCTGGATATTCTTGATGTCCCCGAAAAACCAATACATGATATCGATGAAATGGGAGAACTGCGTAAACAACGTACCGCCGTCCAGATCCGCCTTTCCTTTCCAATCACCAGCTTTCCCATTGGGTCGGTAATAACGCTCATCCCGATTCCAGAAACAATTGATCTGGACCATATAAATATCTCCCAGCAAACCTTCATCGATCACACCCCGCAGCCATTTGGATGGTGGTGAATAGCGGTTCTGCATTACGCAGAAAACGTGTCTGGAGACCTGCAATGCTTTAAAGATCACTTCTTCACAAGCGGCTTTGGTAAGGGCCATCGGTTTTTCGCAGACCACGTGGCATCCGGCCTCCAGTGCGCGCATGGACTGTTCGGCATGCAACCCATTGGGGGTACAAATATTCAGAACATCGATGTTCTCCTCATTCTGGAGCAGCTCCTCCATCGACCCGTAAAAACGCGCTTCGAGCCCTTCCAGATCGAGGGTATCTTTTGGACGTACGTCAGCCATTGCGACCAATTCAGCCTCAGGATTTTCCCTGATCATGGCCGCATGCCGTTTACCGATATGGCCGGCCCCGATGATCGCGAACCTGATCCTATCCATTGGATCCCTCTCTCAGGACGACGCGGTCCTCCTGCAATTCATATTTCTCGCCACTTTCAGGGCACTTCGCAACACCGGATGAATCGAACTCCAAGCGGTGTCCGTAACGACTCATCCATCCAACATGCCTCGCCGGATTTCCGATCAATAAAGCATAAGGAGCCACATCTTTGGTCACTACTGCACCAGCTCCGATAAATGCGAAAGTACCGATCTCGATCCCGCAGACAATGGTGGCATTGGCTCCGATCGTAGCGCCTTTTCTTACATGGGTCTCCACATATTGATCCTTCCTGGGCACTGCGCTGCGGGGATTCCGGATATTGGTGAAGACCATCGAAGGACCGAGAAAAACATCTTCCTCGCAATAGACCCCCGTATATAAAGATACGTTGTTCTGTACTTTCACATTACCCCTTAGGACCACGTCCGGGGATACGACCACATTCTGGCCAAGATTGCAATTCGCCCCTAACCAGGCATTCTTCATGACATGAGAAAAATGCCATATCCGGCAGCCTTCCCCGATATGGCATCCTTCATCCAGGACAGCGCTTGGATGGGCATAATAACTCAAGGGTCCGTCGGTTTTTTTTCAGGTTCTCCTCTATTCTCGATAAAATGGTCCAGCGTCCGCTTCAAACCAGTCTTCCGATCCACTTTCGGCGCCCAGTCCAAACGTTGGCGCGCCCTACTGATATCCGGCTGCCTTTGCTGGGGATCATCTTTGGGCAACTCCTTGTGCACGATATCAGAGGAAGACCCCGTCAATTCAATGACTTCACGAGCGAATTCCAGAATCGTTATCTCATGGGGATTACCAAGATTGACCGGTTCGTGATAACCCGACATCAACAACCTGAAGATCCCCTCGATAAGGTCATCCACATAACAGAAAGAACGACTCTGTTCACCATCTCCGAAAACGGTCAGATCCTCACCTCTCAAAGCCTGGGATATGAAAGCGGGAAGCGCCCTTCCATCCTCGAGCCGCATTCTCGGGCCATAGGTATTAAAGATCCTAACGATCCCCGTGTCGACACCATGATAGGTATAATAAGCCATGGTAAGGGCCTCCAGGAATCGCTTGGCCTCGTCGTAAACCCCACGAGGGCCTATGGGATCCACATTCCCCCTGTATTCTTCCGACTGGGGATGTTCGAGGGGATCCCCGTAAACCTCAGAGGTCGAGGCAACAAGGATCCTTGCCCCTTTATTCTTGGCCAACCCAAGCAAGTTATGAGTACCCAGCGAACTGACCTTCAGGGTCTGGATCGGCATGTTGAGATAATCAACAGGACTGGCCGGAGAAGCGAAATGAAGAATGTATCTGACCGGTCCGGGAACATGAACGAATTTGGTCACATCGTGATGATAGAAGGTGAACCTTTCGTGTTCGAACAAATGCTCTATATTGGAAAGGTCCCCCGTGATCAGATTGTCCATTCCGACCACTGTATAACCCTCCTGAAAAAAACGGTCACACAGATGGGACCCAATAAAGCCCGCGGCACCCGTGATCAACACTTTATCTTCCACACGCTCTTTATTCATTTAGCCGCTCATTGTTTATCCCTGCCCACTTTCGGGTCATCGACCAATGCTGTGATACTCGAAGCCGTTATTCCGCATCTCTTCGAGTTCGTAAAGATTCCTTCCATCGAAAATGATCTTCTCTTTCAAAAGGCTCCCCATCCTTTCCAGATCGGGGTTTCGGAAGACCGACCAATCCGTAGCGATCAGCAAGGCATCCCTGTTCTCGAGGGCTTCATAGGGTGCTCCGACATAAGCGATGCGGTCTCCCATCACCGCTTTCACATTCTCCGCAGCTTCCGGATCGAAGGCCGTTATCCGCGCACCAGCCTCAAGCAATTCCTCAATGATACGAAGGGAGGGGGCTTCGCGGATGTCATCGGTATCGGGTTTAAAAGCCAATCCCCACAGCGCGAAATGGTAGCCTTTCAGATCGGGACCGAAGCGCTCCTTCACCTTTTTTACCAATATCCCCTTTTGCCGCTCATTAACATCCATTACCGCGGAAAGGATATCCAGATCATATCCCATTTCATGACCCGATCTAACGAGCGCCTGGACATCCTTTGGGAAACAACTCCCGCCGTATCCGATCCCCGGGAAGAGGAAGCGTTTACCGATCCTGGAATCCGACCCCATTCCCATACGGACCCGATCGACATTGGCCCCGGCTTTTTCACAGAGGTTGGCGATCTCGTTCATGAAACTGATCTTGGTCGCGAGAAAAGCATTCGCCGCATACTTGGTCAGTTCAGCCGACCGCTCATCCATGGTCATGATCGGATTCCCCTGCCGGACAAAAGGTTTATAGAGGGTTTCCATGATCCCCTGTGCATGTTCACTACGCGTTCCGATCACCACCCTTTCCGGTTTCATAAAATCGTCCACTGCCAACCCTTCCCGGAGGAACTCAGGATTCGATACAACATCAAAGGAGGCTTTTGCTTTTTTCCCGATCACCGACCGTACCCGATCGGCAGTCCCCACAGGTACCGTGCTTTTGTTCACAACGATCCGATAACGGTCCATGCACTCACCCAGTTCATCAGCGACCTTTAGTACATACGAAAGGTCAGCTTCACCATCCCCACCCTGAGGGGTTGGCAAGGCAAGAAAGATCACTTCCGCCGGACCGACCGCTTTTTGAAGATCGTCCGTGAAATTCAGCCGCCCTTCGGCCAGGTTCCTTTTAAAAAGTGTATCGAGATGGGGCTCGTAGATCGGGACCTCCCCTTTTTTCATCCGCTGGACCTTCTCCAGATCAATATCGACACAGACCACATCATTCCCGGTCTCAGCGAAACACGTCCCCGTCACTAGACCAACGTAACCTGCCCCGATAACAGCGATCTTCATTTTATCCAAGATTTGGCCTGGCGCTTAATGCGCTTCAACAAAAGTCGATATCACTTCTCCGATGCGTTCTACCTGATCCTTTTGGAGTTCAGTATGCATGGGCAAAGAAAGAACTTTTTCGCAAAGTGTCGTGCTCACGGGGGGGTCCCCTTCCACCATTCGGGCCCCACTGTATGGTTTTTGTGCGTGCATGGGAACGGGATAATAAACCGCCGATGGGATGCCTCCGGATGAGAGTTGCGTCTTGAGCGCGTTCCGATCCAAGCCACCTGACACCTGGATGGTATACTGGTGGAAGACATGAGAAGAAGCGGGATCCCTAACGGGTATTTGAACCCCCTTCAGATCTTTCAGGCATTCATCGTAAAGGTCCGCGACCATTTGTCGTTCCCGGCCAAAGGTATCAAGATACTGCAGCTTCACCCGCAGAATAGCAGCCTGCAGGGTATCGAGCCGGGAATTCACGCCCACCCTTTCATTGTAATATTTATGGTCCCCTTTTCCGTGACTGGCGATCGAACGAACAAGTTTGCCCAGCTCCTCATCATTGGTGATCATGGCTCCCCCATCGCCAAAAGCACCCAGGTTCTTAGAAGGGAAGAAAGAAGTACAGCCAATGTGACCGATCGTACCTGCCATTTTACGCGCTCCATTCTCAAAGCAGTATTGTGCACCAAGCGCCTGAGCACTGTCCTCGATCACGTAGAGCCCGTTCTCACGAGCAATGCGCATGAGCTCTTCCATATTGGCGCACTGCCCGAACAAATGGACCGGTAGGAGAACCCTGCTACGCGCTGATAAAGCCTCTTTCACACGATCGGGGTCCATACAGAAGGTATTCGGGTCCACATCCACGATCACAGGCCTTAACCCCAATAGGGCCACGACCTCGATCGTGGCCACGAAAGTGAAATCGGGCACGATCACCTCATCCCCCTCTTCGAGGCCGAGGGCCATAAGAGCGATCTGAAGGGCGTCAGTCCCGTTTGCACACCCAACGACATCACGCGCATCAAGATAATCCGCAAGTTCCTTCTCAAAAGCGGATACTTCGGGGCCATTGATGAATGCTGTGGAGTTGAGGACCTCCGCGATCCCTTTGTCCACTTCTTCCCTGATCCTTTGATACTGGCCGGCCAGGTCGACCATCTTTATGGGGTCCATGAACGAGGTCCTTTTCTTTTGGAAGAAGAAGAAAGCGCGAATATAGGAAGATCCCGATCCTTTTACCCGCGCCGGAACGATCCATTGGGATCGGGGGAAAAATCTTATTATCGCAGAAAGCGTGAACGCCCCTCATCATGGAGTATCAAATAAGAAAAGGACAAAGGGCGGACATTCCCCAGGCCCTTGCCCTGGTCAAAGAATTGGCCGCCTTTGAACAGGAACCCAATGCGGTGGAGGTCACGGTGGACGAAATGGAACGGGATGGTTTCGGAAAGGACCCTGCATTCGAACTGATCGTGGCAGAAGAGACCCAAGCCCCCCATCCCCTGATCGGTATGGCCCTGTATTATTTCAAATATTCAACCTGGAAAGGCCGGGCTTTGTACCTCGAGGATATTGTGGTCACTGGGGATCACCGGAGAAAAGGGGTTGGAGCAGGACTCTTTGAAACGGTGATCCTGGAAGCCAACCGCGCAAAAGTCAGGCGAATGGAATGGCAGGTACTGGATTGGAACCGCTCCGCTATTCGCTTCTACGAACGCTACAATGCCCATTTGGATCACGAATGGGTGAACGGTCAGCTCCCCGACGAACGTATCAATGAAATGGCCCGTAAGATCGGGAACAGGGAATAGACATCCATTTATTTTCATAGCTTTGTAAGGATCAGCACAGCCGTGTATCGAAGCGGGTGACCCAAGATGAACGCAAAGGACCTCATAGAGAAAGAAATAGAGCCCATTTCCATGGACCATTCGGTGGGAGCCGTTCTGAGCCGAATGACCGATCTCAGGCTTCTTCACTTACCAGTGGTCAAGGAAAATGAGTTCCTGGGCCTATTGAACAAGAAGGATCTGGTCGCGGAAGGGATCGAGCGGGATTTGCAACTCAAGGACCTTCAGCTGGAATTGATCAAAGCCTCCGTCAACGAGGATCAACATTTTTACGATCTGCTCGAGCTCCTGAATGAATTCGATCTCACCCTTGCCGCTGTATTGGACAATGAATCCTTTTACGCAGGTGCTGTTTCTCTTGAGCGGGCTTTTAAGGAATTCGTCCAGAGCGCATCAATAAAGGAACCCGGGGGCATCATCGTGCTCCGGGTCGATAAACCCGACTATACCATGGCTCAGATCGCCCAGATCATCGAGTCCAATGACGCAAGGATCCTCAGCGCCTATCTCACCTCCAAGCCAGAGAACAACTTCCTTGATGTGACCCTGAAGGTCAACAGCGCGGACATCGACGGGATCCTGCAGACCCTGAGACGTTACGAGTACACGGTCCTCTCTGCATTTCAGGAAACCTATTATGAACAGGAGTTGAGGGACAAGTACGATGAGCTCATGAATTACATCAACATGTAGAGAAGTTGACTGGCCCCGATCGGGCCTGCCTCAACAAAACTCCGGGAAGCCTCATGAGCCCATTTTTGAAGTCCCTTTCCGGCAGAGAAAAAGCACCGACACGGGGCGAACGTTCAGGAACCTGAAGCCCCCTATTTACGGGAATCCGCGAATCCCCCAGCCTATGAAGACAGGGATCTACGGAAGACGATTGGGGAATGATTTCATCCCCCATATTCAACGACTTTTCGACCGCCTGAACCACGCTGGTGCCGAACTATACATCCATGCGGACTTTTATGAGGAACTGGCTCAAAAACTCGATACTGCCCCTGGCTGCCGCTCCTTCAAGGAAAACCGCGACATTGCCGGACAGCTCGACAACCTCATAACCATCGGGGGAGATGGGACACTCCTTCAATCGATCACTTTCGTCAAGGATTCGGGGATTCCCGTATTGGGGATCAACACAGGACGACTGGGTTTTCTTTCCGGCACCTCTAAAGAAGGAGGAGAAGATGCGGTCGACCGATTGGCGAAAGGGGATTACAGCCTTCAAAGCAGGTCGCTGATAGAGATCGACCCCGGTCCGAAGGGGTTCGGTGATGAAAATTTCGCGCTGAACGAGGTGACGGTCCTTAAAAAGGACACTTCCTCGATGATCACCATTCATGTCGAGGTCGGTGAGGAATTTCTGACCACCTACCGGGCGGACGGTCTGATCGTAGCCACACCCACCGGTTCCACCGCCTACTCTCTTAGTTGTGGTGGCCCTGTGCTCCAGCCCGATGCCTCGGATTTTATCATCACGCCCATAGCGCCCCACAATCTCAACATCCGGCCCCTTGTGATCCGTGACAACTATCCCATTCAACTTACGATCGAAAGCAGAAGTGATTACTCCCTCGTCGCCCTGGACTCCCGCTCCGTAAGTGTGGATTCAGGGACGCGCCTGACCCTGAAAAAAGCAGATTTCGATCTCAACCTCGTCCAACTTCCCCATCAATCCTTTTTTGATACGATCCGCCGGAAACTTCTCTGGGGGCAGGATAAAAGAACGTTTCCCGATGAGAGGGAGCCGAACCCCTGACCTTCATAATTTTTCAGGAACCCCACACAAGATTTTTGGAAATGGATCGTTGGGTAGGATGGACCACTTTTCACGAGCTGATAGGAAAAAGGTCAAACGGGGAGCACAGAAAAGGTATATAGGTTACCATGGGGCTTTATAAAGGGCTTGTGGAATCGTTCAATAAAGGTTTGAAAGAGGTGTAAAAGTCTGAATTGACTAGAAAGACACGATCTATTGGATACGGTAATATAGAAAGAGCCCTTTGCCCCTTCATGACCCAGCGCTTGACAACCGAACAAATGGAGATATTCCCAGGGGCGTATGAATAATGGGACAAAAATGACCAGTTCGGGAACAAAGCGCCCCATGAACGAAAAGAGCGGACGGGAAGGACAATGGGGGCGGAAGGTTTTTATCATCCTTCCGTTCTTCCTCCTTTTACCGAATATCCCTTCTTTTTCCCAGGATATCGAGTTCGGGCCCATGCTCGGCGGATCTTACTATATCGGCGAGCTCAACCCCTATCAGCATTTCGGGGAAGCGACCCATTTGGCTGGTGGGGGGGTCCTCCGATACACCCTCAACAAGCGCTATTCCATAAAATTCGGGCTTTTACATGGAACGGTATCTGGGGATGACACCCGGGCCCGGAACCAATGGAGAAAGGAGCGGAACCTGCATTTCAAGTCTCCCCTCACCGAAGCGAGTGCGACCATCGAACTGAATTTTTTGGAATACGCCCTGGGAAGTATGGACGACCCCTATTCCCCCTACCTATTCGCCGGCCTAAGTTTATTTCGAATGAATCCCAAGGCCAAGTACGACGGCGAATGGCACGACCTCCAACCCCTCGGTACGGAGGGTCAGGGCACAGATGCCAAAAAGGGCACTGATAAATACAGTCTGACCAATATGGCGCTCCCATTCGGGGTAGGCTTCAAAGCCAATCTTACACCACGCGTAGCCCTGTCATTCGAATGGGGCTTCAGAAAGACCTACACCGATCATTTGGACGATGTGAGCGGAACTTATGCTTCACCCGACATCCTTCGGGAGGAGAACGGACCACTCGCAGCGAAATTGGCCGACCGGCGGGAAAAAGCGGACAACCGTGGAAAGATCGCCGGCCAACAAAGAGGGAACCCGAAAAGAAAGGATTGGTACAGTTTTTCAGGGGTCATGGTCACTTTTATGTTGGGCGAAAAGCCCAGCGTTTGTAATTCCGCGGTTTATCACTGAACTTTTTCTTATCGCGGATCATTTAGCACCTTTGTTCTCTATTAAATGGCGCGCGTGAAATGGATCTGAAAGAGAGGATCGTTCCGGAAAAGGTCCCCGCCCATGTTGCGATCATCATGGACGGGAACGGGAGATGGGCCAGACAACAGGGCAAGCACCGCATGTTCGGGCATTCAAAAGGGGTCGAATCCGTGCGGTCCTCCCTTATCGCGGCCACCGAGGTCGGCGTGGAATACCTTACGCTTTATGCATTCTCAACAGAGAATTGGCACCGGCCCCAAAAGGAGGTAAATGCCCTGATGAACCTTCTTGTGGATACATTGATGAAAGAAGTGAACGAACTCGACCAGCAAGGCGTACGGATCACCACCATTGGTGATACGACGTCCCTGCCGGAAGAATGTGTGACGGCATTGAAAGAGGCCAAAAAACGAACCGCCAAGAACGACCGGATAACCCTGGTCCTCGCTTTGAGCTATAGCGCCAAATGGGACCTTGTCAATGCTGTTCAAAAGATCGCAGGAAAGGTTAAAGAGGGGACCCTGGATATCGATTCCATCAATGAGGAACAAATAAGTGAGCACTTGACCACCGCTTCCATTCCCGACCCGGAACTTCTTATAAGAACGAGCGGGGAACAGCGGATCAGCAACTTCTTTCTTTGGCAAGCCGCCTATACGGAACTTTCTTTTCCGGAAACCTTGTGGCCTGATTTCGGCAAAGAAGATCTTTATCAAGCGATCATCGAATATCAAAACCGGGAAAGGCGATTTGGCCGGATTAGCGAGCAGATCACAGATGACGACCCCGTTTAAGGTCCTGGCCCTCTTTTTGATCCTCGGGCTTCTTCCCACGATCGGTGAAGCGCAGCTGAATATAGGGGATAAGCGCGGGGAGAGGTTTTCTAGACAGGGGCCCAAGGAATACGAGATCGGCGGTATACAGGTCCTGGGGGCAGAACACTTCGACCCCGATGCGATCAAGTTGTTCTCTGGTCTAAGCGTAGGGGACCGGATCAAGGTTCCCGGTGAGGACATTTCGGAGGCCATCAAGAAGCTCTGGGATCAGGATCTCTTCGCGGATGTATCCATTCATAAGGCGGAAACCCGTGGAAATACCATTTTCCTTGTCATCAAGATCGAGGAAAGGCCTCGCCTTACCAAATACAGGTTCGAAGGGATCTCGAATTCGGACGCCAAAGACCTCCGGGAACAGATCGAGCTTGTGCGGGGTAAAGTGATTACGGACCATATCATCTCCGACACCAAGAACAAGATCCGGCGCTATTACGTGGAAGAGGGACATTTCAATGTAGAGACCAGGATCAGGTCACGTCGGGATACCCTTACGGAAAACGGGACCATGCTTATTATCGATATCGACGAAGGGGAAAGAACAAAGATCGGGAACATTGTATTCCATGGGAACGAGGCCTTTTCTGATGGAGAATTGCGAAGATCCTTCGAGGAGACCCACGAAAAAAGCTTCATCAAGATATTCACCACGTCCAAGTTCATCCCTGATAAATACGAAGCGGATAAAGAACTGCTCATTGACAAGTATCAATCCGCCGGATACCGGGATGCTGAGATCGTCAGGGATACCGTCTACCAAACGAGCGAAAAGAGGCTCAACATTGAGATCACAGTGGATGAAGGCCACAAATATTACTTTGGAGATATCGACTGGGCGGGGAACAAAAAATATTCCGAAAAACAACTCAATGCGGTCCTGGGGATCGACAAAGGAGATGTTTTCAACAAAGAACTCCTGGATAAACGTCTTAATCGCGATCCCCGCGGTACGGATATCAGTTCCCTCTACATGGACGACGGCTACCTCTTTTTCCGGGTAACTCCGGTAGAGAAACGGATCCGGGGGGATAGCATCGACATGGAGATGCAAGTCTACGAAGGCGAGCAAGCCCGCATTGACAAGATCATCATCAAAGGGAACACCAAGACCCATGAGCATGTTATCCGCCGGGAGATCCGGACCAAACCCGGGGAGCTCTTCGATCGCTCCGAGATCGTGCGGACCCAACGGGAGTTGTCCCAACTGCCCTACATCGACCCCAAAAATTTGGGTGTAAACCCCATTCCCGACCCTGAAAAAGGCACAGTGGACATCGAGTACAAGATCGCTGAAAAACCCTCGGACCAGATCGAACTGTCCGGCGGTTTTGGCGGTGGAAGGATCGTGGGAACACTCGGCCTCAAGTTCAACAACTTTTCTGCCCGGAAAGTGACCGACCTGGATGCATGGCGCCCCCTTCCGGCCGGGGATGGACAAAGCCTGAGCATTCGCGCCCAATCCAACGGACCCTCCTTTCAATCGTACAACCTTTCATTCACGGAACCCTGGCTCGGCGGGAAAGAACCGAACGCTTTCAGCGTCAGTGCCCGCCATTCCGTTCAACGAAACCGCGTCGGCGGAAGAAGGGGCGGATTTTTTAACGGTGGCAATCGAAACCGAAACCGAAATTTTGATAATGAAAAGAGCCTGAAGATCACAACCCTGAGCGTGGGCTTAAGCACGCGGCTCGAAAAACCGGACGATTTCTTCACCCTTTCCCACAACCTGACCTATCAACTCTTCAATCAGAACGATTTCCGCTCGATCTTCTCCTTCACCAACGGTACTTCGAACAATTTGAGTTATGAGATCGGATTGTCCCGGAATTCCGTCGACAAACCCCTTTATCCGACCAGGGGGTCCGAATTCTCCCTCTCCCTGAAAGCTACGCCTCCCTACTCTGCTTTCGACGGAAGGGACAATTACAAAGAATTGACCCCGCAGGAGAAGTTCAAGTGGGTTGAGTACCACAAGTGGAAGTTCACAGGCAAGTGGTTCACGCCTCTCACCGGGGATCTCGTCTTAAAAACGAAAGCGGGTTACGGTTTCCTCGGATCCTATCAGCCAGCCCTTCGATCCCCCTTCGAGAAATTCTACCTGGGCGGAAGTGGCCTGACGGGATTCAATCTTGACGGCCGGGAGATCATTGCTCTACGGGGTTACGAGAACCGTTCTTTATCGGCGCGGACCGGAAGTCCGATCCTGTCAAAATACACGGCCGAGGTCCGCTACCCGCTGACCCTGAACCCCCAGGCCACGATCTATCTTCTGTCCTTCGTTGAGGGAGGTCGGACCTGGCAGGATTTCAACAACTTCGAACCCTTCCGGATGAAACGATCGGCCGGGGTCGGGATACGGGTCTTCCTTCCCATGTTCGGGCTCCTCGGCCTCGACTACGGATGGGGTTTCGACGAAACACCGGGTCCGGCTGTTACGCCGGAAAGCGGTAAATTGCACTTTACCATTGGCCGCAACCTCGGAGAACTATGAAAGCGGGATTTTTTCTTATATTCGCTACTTTCTCCTACCCCTCCTCCAAAAGGCTCATGAAGCCTTTTTTGTTCGGGGCATTGTTCTTTGGCACCATTTTTGGTTCAGATGCTCAGAAGTTCGCTTATGTGGACACGGATTACATCCTTGAAAAGATCCCCGCGTACCAATCCGCTCAGAAAAAACTGGATCAACTGTCCAAAAAGTGGCAAAAGGAGATCGAGCAAAAGTACCAGGAGATCAAAGAGATGAAACGGGAGTTCGAGGCCGAAAAGGTGCTCCTTACCGAAGAGATGAAGCAAAAGCGAAAAGCCGAGATCAGAGAAAAACAAAAGAAGGTCGAAGCCCTCAAGGAAGAACGATTCGGAAAGAACGGCAAACTCGCCAAAAAAAGGAAAGAACTCATTCAACCGATCCAGGACCGGATCTACAGCGCGATCAAGGATATGGCCGATAGCCGGCGCTACATGGTGATATTCGACAAGGGCCGGGGTTCCGATATCCTTTACGGGAACGATCAATACGACAAGAGCGACCGGATCCTCAAAAAGCTGGGCCACGAGCCGTGAAACGGTTCAAAGCCCCCATTGAACATAACATGTTGAACCAATAACTAAAACGGAACTATGAAGACACTGATCAGCACCATTCTGACCCCACTCTTTCTACTCACCCTCAGCACTAAGGCCATTGCTCAGGATACCAAACTCGGGCACGTGAACAAACAAGAGATCCTGCAGGACCTACCCGGCCGTGATGAGGCCGAGAGAAAAGTCCAAAAATTCGCCCAGAAAAGGCAGCGCGACATTAAAGAAATGAACACGGAGTATCAGAACAAACTTCAGAAGTATCAACAGAACCAGGAGGGAATGACGGAAACGGAGAAGCAGAGCACAATGGATCAACTGAGCAACCTCCAAAAACGCATTCAAAAAGCCCAGCAAAAGGCCCAGCAAGATCTTCGAAAGCAGGAGCAAGAGCTCATGCAACCCCTTATCAACAAAGTGGATAGTGCCATCCAGAAAGTTGCTGACAGAGAAGGCTATACCTACGTTTTTGATGTGAGCAGCGGGAATGTGGCTTACGCTGATGACAGCAAAGATCTGACCCCCAAGGTAAAAAGAGAGCTCGATATCCGTAACGGTTCGAGCTCCGGTAACAGGGGTCAGTAAAAAAAAGTCCCTTCGCCCAGGTTTTGTCCGGGTATCCGCCCCCATCCTCCCCCATCGGGATATTCGATTCCGGTATCGGAGGTCTTACAGTGGCTCAAGCCATCCGTCGTGAATTGCCGAACGAGTCCCTGGTCTATTTCGGGGATACCACCCATTTGCCCTACGGGGACAAATCAGCCGCTTCCATCCGGGGCTTCGGCACCCGGATCGGTGATGAACTGGTGGAACAAGGCTGCAAGGCCATCGTCATCGCCTGCAATACAGCTTCGTCATTCGCTGAAAAACAGATCCGAGCCCATATTGGGGAAAAAGCCCTCGTGATGGGGGTGATCTCACCGATCGCAGAATATCTGAGCAAAAAAGAACAGAAAGGACCGGTCGGAGTGATCGGCACGAAAGGGACCATACGTTCCCGGGTATACGTCAGAAGCCTGCGCAAAATGCTCCCCGACGTCCGGGTGATAAGCCGTTCCACACCTTTGCTCGCCCCAATGATCGAAGAGGGTTTCTACAACAACAACATCAGCCGTACCATTATTCATTCCTATCTCGATGTGCCTGCTTTTAAAGACATTGACACCCTGGTACTGGGGTGTACCCATTATCCCCTGATCAAAGATGAGATCAGCGAATTCTACAAAGGGCAGGTCGAGATCGTGGACCCGGCAGAGGTCGTGGCCATAAGCATCGGGAATGCCCTACAGGAAAAAGGATTGCTTTCCAGGGACCGCAAAAGTCCCGACCATTTCATGGTATCGGACAAAACCGAGGCCTTCGAGAACAGCACGCGTTCTTTCTTCGGCGACCGGCTGGAACTGGAAGAAAAAAGAATCTGGGATCAGGAAGAATAAAGAGCGGCACGGGACTTCCCGAAGCATAGCTTAAAACCCCATCATACGCTGGATCCAGCATCAATCAACGACCAGTTTGAAACCTTTTCCGTGGACGTTCAGGATCCGAAGGCCGGGATCGTTCTTGAGATACTTCCGCAACCGGGCGATATAGACATCCATGCTCCTTCCGTTGAAATACCCCTCATTCCCCCATACGGCACGTAAAGCCACTTCCCTCTCCAATAAGCGGTTCCGGTACTTATAGAGCAAGAACAAGAGTTCGTTCTCCTTGGTGGTCAGTTGACGCCTTTCCCCATCCCGCTCCAGATACTGGTCCGTATAATTGAATTTGTAATGACCCAGCTGATTGACCTCCTTTTTTAGGGCTTCCGCTTCCTCGAGGTCCTTTCTGGCCCGCCTGAGGATGGCTTCCATTCGGGCGACCAATTCATCCATGCTGAAAGGCTTCACCATATAATCATCAGCGCCGGCATCAAAACCCTCCAGGGTATCCGACCGCATGGATTTGGCCGTCAAAAAAAGGATGGGCGTTGCCGCATCGATCGACCGGATCTCCCGCGCAAGGGTTATCCCATCCTTGAGGGGCATCATGATATCCAGGATCAAAAAATCATGCTCCCCCTTTTTGTAAGCTTGATACCCTTCATCCCCGTCCGTGCGCAAGGTGGTGTCGTAGCCCTTGGCAGTCAAATATTCCCCGAGCAGTTTTCCGAGATTCTCATCGTCCTCTACGAGAAGGACTTTTGTCGTTCCTTGTTCCATGGTCCTGAGCGAGCTCTGCTGTTGAATTTCCGGCGAAAACTGGGCACGCCGCTATCCCCTTCCCTTCTTCCTGCCTTTATCCATTCCTCATTCCTGCCTTCCTTCCCCATTCACCAACGGCATCTCAAACCAAAAGGTACTCCCCTTTCCGGGCATACTCCGCACGCCGACCCGACCACCGTGCTTTTCCACGATCACCTTCACATAGTGCAGTCCCAGCCCGGAACCCTTTACGTTGTGCACATTGCCCTGAGGTACCCGATACAAGCGCTCAAAAACCTTTTTCTGGTCGGCCTTTCCGATCCCGATCCCATCATCACTCACCTCTAAGCGTATACGCCCGTGTTTGTTCTCCGTCCGGATCTCGATCACCGGTGCTTCACCGCCATATTTCAATGCATTTTCCAACAAATTGTACAGCACATTGGTTAGATGGGTCCGATCCCCCATGATAAGGGGTTCGTTCGCATCCGGTCGAGCGATCAAGCGCCCCCCCTTTTTTTCGACCTGGATCCGCATTTGAGCCTCCACCTCCCCGATCAGTTCATGAAGGTCCAGTTCCTCCCGATCAAGGGTCACTCGTCCCTCATCGATAACAGCGCTTCGAAGCACATTTTCCACAAGGACCCCGAGCCTTTTGTTTTCCTCCCCGATCATGGAAACGAAATTCTTTTTCTGCTGTTCATCAGCCGCCACGGAAGGGTCTCTCAAAGCCTCACACGCCAGGGATATGGTCGATATCGGGGTTTTCAGTTCATGGGTCATATTGCCGATCAGGTCATTCTTGATCTCCGATAAACGCTTTTGTCGAAGGATGGTAAATATGGTGTAGGAAAAAGCCAGTATAACAACGAGGATCAATACAGCGGATACGGATAACATGCCCCACATGGTACCGATAAGGTAAGACCGCTTGTTCGGAAAGGAGACCTTTAGGAAGTATGGGGTTGAAAAAAGTTTGCCCGGGAACAAACGGGCCATGAAAGCGGGTGATCCCAACGACCGTTCCCCGGACCGGTCCCTTGCCTTGAGCAACTTCGGTGTACCAAAAGCATCGAAAACGCCGAACGCATATTCGGCCCTTATGCCCCGCCCCTTCAATTCCTGCCCGATCACGGAATCAAGGACTTCCGCATTGACCCGTTCGTGAAAGGGCCGCGCACGATCCCGCCTCCTCAAGCGATGGAACATCTCGCGCATCATCGCGAAAGAGCGCTCCCGGCCCGATAAAGGAGCCAATGAACCAACCTCACCCTTCCCCCTTCCATTTCCTTTCAGCTCAGGAAGGAGTTTCAGTATGGCGCGCCCGGAAGGATGACCTTTCATCCCTTCGATCACGACCTTTCGCTCCATTTTTTCCGACACTTGTACCAAAGCCTCGTTGACTGCCCGCTCGAAACGCTGTTCCCGAAGGGCGATCGCATTCTGGATCCAATAAAGCTGGATGGCGACCAAACCGATCATGGCCAAAGTGATCCCCCCGATCAGTATTTTGATCATTGAGCGGCTCATGGACTTACAAAGTTAAGCCCTGGAAATGATCGACATCCTTGTATTAACAGGATTTAACACTCCACAAACGCCCTTGTTCAGGAACAAGCAAGTGTAGCCACGCTTACAGAGCAATTGCCGCCAACTTGTAAAGCCTCTGCACAGGATTCCAATGTAGCCCCTGTTGTGACAACATCATCCACCAACAGGACATGAGCATTGCGCAGGCGGTGAGGGGACCGTAAGGAAAAACGGCCCCGCACATTGGCCCATCGATCGAAACGTCCCCTCCCGGTTTGACTGTCCGACCGGAAGTTCCTGACCAGGTCCTGAGGCCGGATCGCTACCCCGATCGCCTCTGCCAGACCCCGGGCGATCATCTCACTTTGATTGTAACCCCGCATCCTTTCCTTTTGGGGATGCAGCGGAACGGGCACGACCTTTTGGACCACCGGGAATCGATCGCTTTCCAGAAGGTACTTGCCAAGCATCCGGCCCAGACAAACCCCAAGATCTGCCCGACCCTTATATTTGATCGCATGCAGAAGGGTCTGCACCCGGGTTCCTTTGGAGAAATTCATGAGCGCCATACCGGCCCTAAGGGGAACCCTCCCCCAGAAAAGACGCTCAACTTCATTGGCCCCGTAATGCTGATGGCTCGTAAAAGGAAGTTTCGAAAGACAATCGGTACAGATCTCTTGCTCGTTCCGAAGCAAGGGGACACCACATCCCGCACAATCAGCAGGGAACAACAAAGAGACCAGATCGGCTGTCCATGATCCGATAGCCTTCATAGGTTCCGTTCATCCCTACCCGCGAAACTGCTCCCGTCATGAACGTGCGATCAACCGATTCCCGCAGATCAGCACAGCGACCTGTTCCGGTCACCGATAAAAAACGTGCAGCAAAAGATCCAAAAACCCGCAAGAAAAAAGGCAGTGAGCCGTTTAAAAAGCACGAATTGATTTAAATTTGAGCGGAAAATATCAAGCACCATGGCTGAAAAGGATCAGAACAAAGGAGCATCATCCGCCGACAAGGGGGATAAACGGAATAAAACGGAAGGGACCTCCAAAAAGGACAGGGCCTATATCGCAGTGATCGTGCTATTGCTCATAACCACGGGCATCCTCACCTGGCAACTTTCCGAACTATCAGACCAGGTGGACCGGACCACGGCCGAGAAAAAAGAGGTCAAAGAAAAAAAGGCCCGGATCAAGAAGGACCTGGAAGGGATGTTGGCCAAGTATGACAGCCTCGAGACGAACAACAAAAAGTTGAACGAGGAGATGAAACAACAAAAGGACAGTATCAAGAAGCTCCTGGAAAAAGTGGACCGATACCAGTACAGCGTATCCAAACTGAAGAAGGAGAAGAAAGAACTTCGCAATATCATGCAGGGCTACGTTCGAGAGATCGATTCCCTGAATCGGGCGAACAAAAAACTAAAGGCCGAGAACAGGACCATCCGCACCGAGCTTGACACCGTCCAATCGGAAAAGGAAAAGCTGGAAAGCAAGGCCGACAGCATCCAGGAGAACCTGGAAAAGGCCAAAGTTTTGAACACATCGAACCTCGAGGCCAAAGCCATCAAGTTCAACCTCCTGGGGAATGCCAAGGTCACGACCAAAGCGCGCAAAACAGAAAAGATCAAGACCTGTTTCACGATCAATGAGAACGAATTCGCACCCACTGGCAAGCGAACCATCTACATCCGGGTCATCACCCCCGAGGGTCAGGTCCTGGCAAGGGGCGATGACGGGGCCACCAAAAAATTCGAGTTCGAAGGGGTCCGGGGCCAGTACACCTTAAAGAAAAGGATCGAATACGGAGGCCGGGAAAAGGATATGTGCCTCTACTGGGACCTCAAGGACCAAGAAGCCCCTGAAGGCAAGTACGGTGTGAAGGTCTATGAAGGGAAAAAGAACATCGGCTCCACGACGATGAAACTCGAGTGAAGCCGTCCCCTTCCATTGCCTCTGCCCATCATGGAGCGGGGTCCGGTGCTTCTTCATGAAGAGCCTGGACCTCTTCAACGAGCTCTTCAGATAGTGTCAGCTCAATGCTTTCAATGTTCTCCCGAAGCTGTTCAAGGGTTGTTGCCCCAATGATGTTACTGCTCACAAAAGGCCGGGTATTGACCCAGGCCAGGGCCAACTGAGCAGGGGTCAGACCATGCTTTTCGGCGACCCTTGCGTATTTCTCAGCCAACTCCCATGCTCTTTTCTTCTGATAGCGCGGTGTTCTTTTGGGGAATTGGTTCAAGCGGCTCGATGGTGAGGCACTTTTCCGGTGATACTTGCCCGTTAAAAGGCCAAATGCCAAGGGTGAGTAGGCCAATAAACCAAGCTCCTCCCGCATACCGATCTCCGATAGGCCGACTTCATAGGTCCGGTTCAACAAACTGTAGGGGTTTTGTATGCTCACGAGCCGGGGAAGGCCATTTTCCCGGGCCTCCTGTATAAAGCGCATAACGCCCCAGGGGGTCTCATTGGAAAGCCCGATATACCGGACCTTCCCTTCGTCTATGAATCGCTGAAGGGTTTCCAGGACCGCCCGAATATTGTCCGCCCAGGCTTCTTCCTCCGGATCGAACTGATATCCGCGAACCCCGAAGTAATTGGACCGTCGTTCGGGCCAGTGGAGCTGATAAAGATCGATATGGTCCGTCCCCAACCGCTCAAGACTTCCTTCAAGGGCAGAACGAAGTTGAGCGGGGGAAAAATCAAGGGGGTCCCGGATATAGGAAAGGAATTTGCTCGGGCCGGTAACCTTCGTAGCGATGAAAAGCCGGTCCCGATCCCCTCGACCCGCCAGCCAGGAACCCAGGTATTCTTCCGTCCTTCCCTGCGTCTCCGCCCGTGGCGGAACAGGGTACATTTCCGCCGTATCGATGAAATTGATGCCTTTATCCATCGCCAGGTCCAACTGATCGCGGGCCTCTTCCCGAGTATTCTGTTCTCCCCAGGTCATCGTACCCAAGCAGATCCTACTGACCCTGACCCCCGTATTCCCCAACGTTGTGTATTCCATATTTCCGGCTCATTTTCACGGAACCCCGATCCAAAGAAGGAGCACCGGGAATTCAGAACGAAGGTAATGGTGTGGCCGGAATGCGGCAGAAAAAGGAAAAGATCCGGTAAAGTGTTCAGGGATCCCAATTGAAATGCCGATAGCCGATCAATTGATCGTACTGATCGGACGGAGCCCCGTAATACAATAGGATGGTATAATCGTTCTCGGTGTCAAAGCGGGACCCTTCGATCTTCGCAAGACCTCCCTTTAGAGGCCCCCTGTCATCCACATGCACGTACTGGTAATCGTAAATTCCCTGCTTTAGAAGGAGGGTGTTGGTATAGGCCCCTTTCTTGCTGTCAAAGGTCATCCTGCATCCCTCCCTGAGCCGCCGGTCACACAACCCCCCGAACACATAGACCTGACCATTCGGATAGGGGGCTTCCCGGGATAAGTAAAAATGCACATAAACGTAATCGCTTTCGAGGGCATGCTCCCGACCAAGTCTGCTCTCGATTCGGAAACCCCCGTTCATGTCCCGGAAGCTATGGAGCTGCGTTTCCCTTCGGGGTTCTTCCTTAAGGAGAAAGACATCGTAGCCTCGGGACCGATCGTACCGAATTTCACGGACCCTTTGGGACCGGCGCTTCAAGTTCCGGATATCAAGCGTCCTGTATTCATTCCCCGCGTAAAAGACCGCTTTTCTCGGCAGTTCATAGACCAGTTCTCCGGAGCGCATGTATTTGGGCTTCAATCCCGTCTTTGCGACATCCCAGCGCTGGTTCTTGAGAAGAACAGCCTCTAGGTTCGTCCGGGGATTCACCGGGGAAAATTCCTTGAGGTTGATGGTGAACTCGATCTCGTGATGGGTGTCCATGTATTTTACGATCCTCGGCTGTTTGACCTTTGGTTGAATGCCGACCTTTTCCTTTACCACCATTAAGCGCCTGGTCAGGAGAAGGTCTTCCTCGTTTCCGGCCTTGTATACTTTCAAGAGGTAATTCCCACTCTTGGTCAGCCGTATATCCTTGCCGGGAATACGCTGCTCGAAATGGATGTAAGGCATCTCGGTGTTGAAGGAAAATTCATGGTCGCGGATATCGGCTTCCATAAACCCCTCCTTATATCGCATTTCAGAGAGTTCGGAAGGATCCCAGGAGGCATTGCAATGAACAAGGGTATAACGGATATCCCCAGCATTCTCATCAAAAAGATCGAAGGAAAGGACAAGGGACCGTCCCTTGCCCCGGCTAATAACGGGCGGCTCTAAGGGTTGTCCGGCCGGATGTAAACGCACTGTGGCGACACGGTCGTCGTATACGTGGTCTGCGTAACGGAGCGGTCCCTCACCATAATAATCAGCCTTTCCCTTCTCTTGAGCGACTCCCCACAGGCTTGAGAAAAGGATCCATCCAAAAAATAATCCCGTTCGGGTCAGTTGGTTAAGGGCCGGTCGTCCCCTAAAGGTCAGTGATTTATCAAAAACAATGGGCCGTATGTCCTCCCACGGGATTCGTCTAAAAGTCGGCATATCGCAATACTCAATATTATCAAATTTTTAATTTTGCGCGGGTTTTAAAACATACATCAATGGCCGAGCTGGCAGAGGTCATCAGGACCAGAAGGGGACTCGATATCCCGATGAAGGGAGCGGCGGAAAAGACCCTTAAGACCGCGGAGAGACCAGGGGTCTTTGCGATCAAACCCCCCGACTTCAATCGGATACGCCCCAAACTCCTTGCCAAACAAGGGGACGAGATAAAGGCCGGTAGTCCGGTATTCTACGACAAGGACAACGACGAGGACCTCTATTTCACCTCTCCCGTAAGTGGAGAGGTAGCCGATGTGGTAAGGGGAGCGAAACGAAGGGTCCTTGAGGTGCGCATCGTGCCCGACAAGAAAGAGACAAGCTACGAACAGTTCGGCAAAGCCGACCCCAATGAGCTTTCGCGGGAGGAGATCGTCAATAAAATGAAACTGACGGGTACCTGGAACTTCCTCCGGAAACGTCCTTTCTCCAAGATCCCTCATCCCGGAGAAGATCCCCCCAAGGCCATTTTCATCTCGGCATTCGACAGCGCACCCCTGGGGCCGGATTACGATTACATCCTAAAGGACAAAGGTTCGGAATTTCAAACGGGGATCGATGCCCTCAGCAAGTTATGCTCCGGCCCCATCCACCTCAACGTATCGAGCGAGCAATCCAGCGATACCCTCCTGAACGCCGATAAAGTTCAAGTGAACACTTTCGAGGGGCCCCATCCGGTAAGCAATGTGGGTGTACAGGTCCATCACCTGGACCCCTTGTGCCCCGGAGAGGTCATATGGTACATCAACCCCCAGGACGTGGCGATATTGGGCCGCATGTTCCAGCAGGGCATCCTGGATGCCACGCGAACGGTCGCCTTAACGGGACAAGAGGTAACTAAACCCCAGTACTATAACGTGGTCACAGGCACTTCCATCAAGCCGTTGATCGAAGGAAATGTTTCCACGGACAAAAAATTGCGCTACATAAGCGGGAACGCCCTGACCGGCGAACAGATCCAAGAGGATGGCTTTATCGGGCACCATACCGATCACATTACCGTACTCCCCGAAGGGGACCAGCAAAAGTTCTTCCTGACGGAGGGGTGGCTGAGCCCCGGTTTCGACAAGTTCACCAACACCCGCCTATTCGCAAGTGCATTCCTACCCGCCAAAAAAGGGTTCTCTTTCGACACCAATAAGAACGGAGAGAAACGGGCCTACGTCCAAACGGGGCAATACGAAAAGGTATTCCCCTTTGACATCTACCCCGTACAACTCGTAAAGGCCATTCTTATTCAGGACATTGAGCTTATGGAAGACCTGGGGATCTACGAAGTGGCCGCGGAGGACTTCGCCCTTTGTGAATTCGTCTGCACATCAAAGATGAACGTGCAGGAGATCGTTCAAGAAGGCTTGGACACGTTCGAACAAGAGGTCAAATGAGTTTGTTGATATACACGGCTTAAGGGAGGGAACCATGAAACCTTTCAAGAACCTTTTAGACAATGTGCGGCCCTATTTCGAAGAGGGGGGAAAGTTCGAAAAGTACTATCCCGTCTTTGACGCGATGGAAACCTTCCTTTTCGTCCCGGGTCACACCAACCAAAAAGGGGTGCACATTCGGGACGCGGTGGACCTGAAGCGGACCATGTTCACCGTGATCGTGGCCCTGATCCCCTGTGCGCTCTTCGGGATCTGGAACACGGGCCACCAACACTACCTCGCCATCGGGGAACAAGTGGGATTCTGGGAAAAGATCGGCTTTGGCCTCTGGAAGTTCCTGCCCCTCGTGATCGTCTCTTATGCTTTCGGCCTCGGCACGGAATTCATTTTCTGCATTGCCAAGCGGGAACAGGTAAGTGAAGGTTTCCTGGTCTCGGGTTTGCTCATCCCATTGGTACTCCCTATGGACGTGCCGGTATGGATGGTCGCTGTTGCCACTGTCTTTGCTGTGATCATGGGCAAGGAGGTCTTCGGGGGCACCGGGATGAACATCATGAACGTCGCCCTCCTGACCAGGGCTTTCCTTTTCTTCGGCTATCCCACCAAAATGTCGGGGAACAAAGTATGGGTCAACACGAGCGGCGGCGAAACGGTCGACGGGTACACCGGGGAAACATTTCTGGCTCAAGCTGTCAAGACCGGGGACGAGTTCAATAAAGTCACGACCAGCGGAGTGGTCCCTTACGAAAGTACCCATTCCTCTCTTATGGACGCTTTTTGGGGTTTCATCCCCGGCTCGATCGGTGAGACCTCCGTATTCGCCTGCCTGATCGGCGCGGTCATTCTCCTGATCACGGGGGTCGGGAGCTGGCGTATTATGCTTTCGGGCCTCTCGGGCGGCGTCGTCATGAGCCTGATATTCAACGCATTCGCGGTCAACCCTTTCATGGAAGTCCCTTTCTACACCCAACTTTGTTTGGGCGGTTTTGCTTTTGGGTTGGTCTTTATGGCAACCGATCCTGTCACAGCAGCACAAACGAACAAGGGAAAGTACATCTATGGCTTTTTGATCGGGTTCCTCGCCATCATGATCCGGGTCTTCAATCCGGCTTATCCGGAAGGCATGATGCTCGCGATCCTTTTTATGAACATCATGGCGCCGATGATCGACCATTACGTTATCCAGGCCAACATCAAAAGGCGCACGAAACGGAACGAATTAGCAAGAAAAAGGCAGGAGGAACTGCCGGATACAGAAACCGCAAACGCTTGATCCATGGCCGTCGATAAGGAGAGCAACGCATTCACAATAGGGTTCGCCATGATCATGGTGGTCGTCGTGGCAGCAGGCCTTTCCATTGCTGCTATGAGCCTGAAACCCTACCAGGTAAAGAACAAGCAAAGAGAGAAAATGCAGAACATTGTGGCGGCGATCAATGTTGAGACCAGTAGGAAGGAGGCCGAAAAGAAATTCCAGCGATTCGTCGAGTCAAGGATGATCCTCGATTCAACTGGAGAAAAGGTCAGCGAGACCAGTGGTGATATCGATCGGCAAAGTAAGAAGGAAGCTTTTAATATCGATGTGCCCAAAGCGGTCAAGAACAAAGGGGATGCACGGAACAAATACCCCCTCTACAAATGCAAAAAGGACGGCAACATCTACTACGTTATCCCGATGGCCGGGAGTGGATTGTGGGGGCCCATATGGGGGTTCATATCCCTTGAGGACGACCACAACACGATCTACGGGGCCACATTCGACCACAAGACCGAAACGCCGGGACTTGGCGCAGAGATCGCGAACAAGCCCTTTCAGGATCAATTCAAGGGGAAAAAGATCTTGGAGAATGGTAAATTTGTGTCTGTGGACGTGGTCAAAGGAAAGGCAAACCCCGATGATCCTCATGCAGTGGACGGGATCACTGGTGGAACGATCACGAGCCACGGTGTGCGGGATATGCTGAAAAGGACCCTTACGGTTTACGTGAACTACTTTAAGCAGTTGGAGGAGAAAGCAGAAGCTTGAAAACGAAGGAGGAACAGGCGAACCGAGCAAAATCCAGCGACCATGAGTACCGAAACAGAAGCACCCGATATACCCGAAGAAGAAGGAGCGGCCGAAAAGGTCAAGACAAAGGAGCCCCTCTTTTCCCGGCGGAATCGTCAGCTGATCACCGATCCGCTCGATGACAACAACCCCATTACTGTGCAAGTCCTTGGGATCTGTTCCGCCCTGGCCGTTACGACTCAAGTAAAGCCCTCATTCGTGATGGGGCTTTCCGTGATCTTTGTGATGGTCTTTGCCAACATGATCGTATCCATGTTGCGACACAACATCCCCTCGAGGATCCGGATCATCGTCCAGCTCACTGTCATATCCTCGCTTGTGGTGCTGGTGGATCAATTCCTGGCGGCTTTCATGTACGATGTGAGCAAACAGCTCTCTGTATTCGTGGGGCTGATCATCACCAACTGTATCATCATGGGCCGCTTGGAGGCCTTTGCCCAGGCGAACAAAGTATGGCCATCGGCCTTGGATGGTTTCGGCAACGCCATCGGGTATGGCGTGATCCTATTAATGGTGGGGATCGTTCGGGAAGTCTTCGGCTCCGGCAGCTTTTTCGGGGTCGAGCTACTACCCCAGGCGGTCTACGAAGCGGGTTACATGAACAACAACCTCTTCGTGCTTCCACCAATGGCCCTGATCACGGTCGGGATCATCATTTGGGTCCAACGCAGCCGGAATCAAAGCCTGATCGAAGAGAACTGATAGCTTCTGAACGATCAAGAGAACGAAAGCCTTATGCTGGAACACATCAACATATTCGTCCGCTCGATCTTCATCGACAACATGATCTTTGCCTATTTTCTGGGCATGTGTTCATATCTGGCGGTTTCCAAAACGGTCAAGACCGGTGTCGGATTGGGTGCAGCGGTGATCTTCGTACTGGGTGTTACGGTGCCTCTGAACTACCTCCTGCACAACTACCTTCTGAAGGAGGGAGCCCTTACCTGGGCGGGAGAACAGTTCGCCAGCGTGGACCTCAGCTTCCTGAGCTTCATCATGTTCATCGCGGTCATCGCCTCCATGGTGCAGCTGGTGGAGATGACGGTGGAGAAATTCGCCCCGACCCTCTACGGAGCCTTGGGCATCTTTCTACCCCTTATTGCCGTGAATTGCTCAATTCTGGGGGGTTCCCTCTTCATGCAGGAACGGCAATACGCTTCCATTACGGAGGCGACTGCTTTCGGACTCGGCTCCGGTGTTGGGTGGTTTCTCGCCATCGTGGCGATCGCTGCGATCCGGGAAAAGATCCGCTACTCCAATGTGCCCAAGCCCTTGCGAGGCCTTGGGATCACCTTCATCATTACGGGGTTGATGGGGATCGGCTTCATGAGCTTCATGGGGATCGAACTATGAAAAAATTGACGAAGAACTTTGAGCGATGACAGAAACAATGACCATAATTGCCAGTATTGCCGTTTTCATGCTGATCCTCATGGCCCTCACGGGGATCCTTCTTTATGCCAAAGCAAAGCTTACACCCGGGGGCAAAGTGACGATCGATATCAACGGTAAGAAAACTTTGGAGGTAGATGCCGGTGACACCATCCTGAGCACCCTGAGCAAGCACCAACTCTTTCTCCCTTCTGCCTGCGGAGGGGGTGGAACCTGTGCCCAGTGCAAATGCCAAGTCCTTGAAGGAGGCGGAGAGATCCTCCCCACCGAGGAGCCCTATTTCAGCAAGAAGGAAAAGGATAACAACTGGCGCCTGGGATGCCAGGTGAAAGTGAAGGAGGACATGAAGATCCAGATCCCCGAAGAGGTCTTCGGGATCCAAAAATGGGAGTGCGAGGTCATTTCCAACGATAACGTCGCCACCTTCATTAAGGAATTCGTCGTCAAACTACCCGAGGGGGAGAACCTCGACTTCAAACCGGGCGGTTATATCCAATTGGACGTACCCGAGACCGAAGTGGATTTCAGTAAGGACCTTTACAACATCGGCGAGGAATACAAGGAGGATTACGATACCTTCAATGCCTGGGACCTCAAAATGGTGAACGAAGAGCCCATTTTCCGGGCTTATTCCATGGCCAATCACCCGGCCGAGGGCAACATTATCAAATTGAACGTGCGGATCGCCTTCCCACCCTACGACAAGGAGAAAGGTCAATTCAAGGATGTCAATCCCGGAAAAGCCTCCTCTTACGTCTTCTCCAGGAAACCCGGCGACAAGGTCAATGTAAGCGGACCTTACGGGGAATTCTTTATCAAGAACACCGATCGGGAAATGGTCTATATCGGTGGCGGTGCAGGAATGGCCCCACTTCGTTCCCACATATTCCACCTCTTCCACACCCTGAATACGGACCGGACGGTCTCTTTCTGGTATGGTGGCCGCTCCTATAAAGAATTGTTCTATATCGAGGACTTCGAAGAGATCGAAAGAAAATGGGACAATTTCACATTTTATACCGCGCTTTCGGAGCCCTTGCCTGAGGACAATTGGAACGGACACACTGGCTTTATCCATACAGTGCTTTACGAGAATTACCTCAAGCATTTGGAAGAACCCGAAGAGCTCGAGTATTACATCTGCGGGCCACCCATGATGAACGCTGCAGCATTGAAAATGCTGGACGAAATGGGTATCCCGGATGAAATGATCGATTTTGACGACTTTGGTTAAGGTCGTCGTCGGTGTACGAGCCTTCTCAAGCTTTAAGCGCTCCCTCCATACCCTTCAATGCAGTAAGCTCACCAGGAAAGGAGATGCTATTCCAGCATTTTTGGTCACTTTATGCCTTTCCCTGCTTTTCAATGGATGCGGCCCGAGCTCAGAAAACAAGGAAGGAGCTGGTCCCTATTTGTACCAGGTAAGAGGACCGATCCAGGGCACCCGCTTCAACATTAAATTTTACACGACAGACACATCAAAAGCCTGGAAAAAAGGTATCCAGGAAGAGTTGGAAGACCTCGACCAAAGCCTATCAACATACATTGACAGTTCGCTGATCTCGCGTTTCAACCGCTCAGATAGCGGGGTTTTCATGGACCCGCACCTCCGTTCCGTTCTGAAGACCGCAAAACAGGTGCACAAAGAGACCAATGGGGCTTTCGACCCCACGATCATGCCCTTGGTAAGGGCCTGGGGCTTCGGCCCTGAAAAGGACCGCAGGGAGACACCCGATAGTGCAGTGGTGGACTCCCTGATGAAAATGACCGGCTTTTCCAGGCTGGAAACAGTTCAACACGCCGACTCCCTCTTTTTGAAAAAAACAAGGCCGGGGCTTGAATTGGACCTCAATGCTATTGCACAGGGATACTCAGTGGATCACATGACCCGGTGGTTAAGAAAAAAAGGAATCGCCCGGTCAATGGTGGAGATCGGCGGTGAGGTCAGGACCCAGGGAAAAAAAGATAACGGGAAGGCCTGGCGGATCGCGATCGACAAGCCGAAGAAAAAGCGCGAAAAGGGTGAATTTCTCCGGATTCTTCGATTGGAGGACGCTTCAATGGCCACTTCTGGGAATTACAGAAAATTCTACGAAAAGGACGGAAAAAGGATCGGACACACGATCGATCCCACCACGGGCTATCCCATCGAGCGGAGAACCTTGAGCGCAACGATCATCGATAGCAATTGTGCCCGCGCCGATGCTTATGCAACAGCCTTTATGGCCATGCCATGGGATGAAGCGATCGGCCACTTGGAAACAGGGGTTAGCAAAATGATAAAAGGGGGTTTTTTGGTGGGGATCGACACGAATGGCGAAATGATCACAAGGGAATACAACATGCCCATTGAAAAGCACTCGGAAAGCCACTGACCTCCCCTATTCCCCTCCTAAAAAAGGGGCTGTACCCCTTTGATAGGGAAAATAGCTCCCCTTTCCCTTATTATCCATCCATTTGAAAAAAGTACCTTTTTAACGGTCTTATTTAAAGGCCTCAATGAATGACGGGAACACGTTTCCAGGTCACTTCACCCCCATGGTGAATTCCAATGAAATAGACGCCTTCGGGGTAGCTACTTGCATCGAGCTCCATCCACTTCGTACCGATCTTTCCTTTCACGACATCGAGCTGTTCCCCCATCACATTGTGAACCGTAATACGAACTTTACCGTCCTGGTATGCAGCAGGCAACTCCAAATTCAGCTGCTTATTCGCAGGGACGGGGTAGGCCTTTACCCCAAGCGCTCTTTTCCCTTCTTCTTCGAGCCCAATGGAAAGATGGACCGTGGCTTCCGCGGTGTCCTTGCAACCGTTGGCATCCGTAACGACCACCGTAAAGGTACCCGGACAAAGGCCGCTCGCGGTCTGCGATGTTTGACCATTAGGATCGTTCCACTGATAACTATACGACGGAACGCCACCCGTTGCGTTTGCAGTCAGCTCGCCATCGCAGTTGTTGGGATCCGCCGTATCGTTGGTCGTGGCCAATCCCAAGGCCTGGTCAGGTTCCGTCACGGAAACGGTATCTTCTGAGGAACACCCATTCCCATCGGTGACGGTCACGGTGTAGGTACCCGCACAAAGACCGGTTGCGGTTTGGGATTTCTGGTTGTCCGGATCATCCCACTGGTAAGAATAATTACCGTTTCCACCGGAGGCATTCACACTGGCCTTACCATCACAATCCCCCCGACAGGTCACGTCGGTCGTATTGTTCGTGAGGGTAAGACTGTTGTCCTTCGGAATGGTCACAGTATCCGTTTCAGAACAACCATTCTGGTCGTCCGTGACCGTCACGGTATAAGTGCCAGCACAAAGGCTATCTGCCGTCTTCGTTGTTTGATTGTCGGGATCGTCCCATTGATAAGAATAGGAACCACTTCCACCCGAAGCATCGGCGGTGGCGGAGCCATCACAGCTCGACCCACATGAAGCATTGCTCTTGGTCGTGGTCACTGTGGGCGCATCACCCGCATCCCCTACGGTAACCGTGTCGATGGTCGCACATCCCCCCTGCTGATCGGTCACCGTCACGGTATATGTTCCGGGACAAAGGCTATCTGCCGTCTTTGTCGTCTGTCCATCGGGATCATCCCACTTGTAAGAGTAATTCCCACTACCGCCAGAAGCATCGGCCGTAGCGGAGCCATCACAATCCCCCTTACAGGAAGCATCATTTTTCGACATGGCAACGGCCGGTCCATCGATGACCTCGGCCTGCACCCGGGTTCGTTCACTCCGACAGGGCTTCTCCCGAACTTCCCAGTCGTAAAAATAGTAGTAGTAATCCGCTGCATCCGAGACCCCTGTATTGTTCCCTGTAATGCTGATGAGGTTCGGGACCCCGTAGGGATACGTGGCTCCGCCATTGTTCCGGTACAGATTAACGGCATCTCCCTTCACCTTAAGGAGGTAATTCTGACCGGCCGGGATCTCAAAACCAAGATCGATCCGTTCCGTGCCCACCCCTATATTGACAACGGTGGAATCAAGCCCTGTTCCGCCCTGGGAAAGCAGGATCTTTCGGTCAGCAGAGGAATCGGAATACACCCGAACGGACCGGAGCAGGACCGGGTTCTCAACATCGAAATTGAGCCCCCAATTATCGCTGGCCTTAAAGTGGCGGCCTCCACCAAGATTCGTATCCGGTTCCCCGACCTTTTCAATAGTGGTCGATTCAATGTTCTCCACGTAATAATCGGTGCTTGTGTTCAGGACAGGGGTTGTGAAAGATGGGCCCGTCCCGAGACGGTTTCCGCCACTCTGGGCATCGTACCAGACGAGGTCCCCGGAACCACTAGCATCCAAGGTCGTGGAATCTCCTTTGCAAAGAGTCTCATCCGAGGAGGCAGGGGCTTCCATAAGGACCACCTTCACATCCGCGGTCGCTGTATCCGCATTGCCCTGGCCGTCATCCACGATCAGGGTCACCGTATAGGTACCGCTCTGGTCGTAAGTATGGGAAGGACTTTGGAGGGAAGAGCTGGCACCGTCCCCGAAGTCCCAATCGTAATTGGTCGCATTGGTGGACTGATCGCTAAAGCTCACTGTACTGTCGCAGCTTTTCTTAGCATCGATCGAAAAGTCCGCCTTCAGGAGGTTGCCGGAATCATCCACGCCACCATCGGGCAAACAACCGTTGTTCTTCATGTAATCGATGAGCCGGTCGCTCTGCCCATCCGAGCCGTTCGTGCATCCGCCGGTGTTGTGAATGGCGTAGACCAGATGGCTGTCATGACTGATCACCGGTGATCCGGAACTCCCTCCTTCCGTATCGGCGTAATACTCCACCCGGTTTCCTGTTCCCTGGATGGTAGCATAACCGGGATCGTTGGGATTGTCACTGTTCACGGCGATCTTTTTCCGCTTCCCTCCGGGATGCTGGGGAATATAGATCCGATCACCGACGTTCGGAGGATCCGAACTAAGACTGAGGTAGCCGTATTGGTCCGTGGGATTGTTGGGAAGCTTGACCAGGGTGAAATCCAGGTTGCTGTCCGTGCACTTCAGATCGGCGGATTGAGCGACAATATTGGCGTTCGAGGGATCGGACCCATCGCAGTTGTTGTATTGATAATTGAATTGGAACTCAGTGTTGTCCGCATCGGTCTGGTTTCCGATACAATGATTGTTGGTCATGAGGTGGCCCTCATTCCCGAGCAACCATCCCGTACAATAAGCGTTTCCACCTTCCAATAAACGAGAGACCGCCTGGGCTTTGTTGTAGCGCTCATCGCTGTAACAGGATATCTCTTCCTTGTCGTTGTTCCCACAGATGGACCGGTCACGGCTCAAAAGGGAATCGATCTTCCCCTCGGAATATCCGTAAGCGACTTTGGTGATGTCGAATCCGTATTGGCTTTTACCACCCGTGCTATAAAGTTTTACAATGACGTGATCGTCTTTTATGGAGCGGGCCCAGAATTTGCTTATGGTCCGCCCGCCGCTGACCTTTTTGCCCCCGCCGGCATAAACCACTTTATCATCGGCTCGTTCGGGTGTGAAGATCACCATGTAATCCCCTTCCGCGAGTTGAAAGTTCTCGAAATAGAGCCTGATATAAGCGGAATTCTCGGAATGGAATTCCTTCTTGAAGACGTAACCGCTATCCCGGGCGACGGTATAGGGATGATCGGTGCTGATCCGAACTTCCTTCACCTCACCGACCTTGATCTGTCCCTGGACCACAGGGGAAAGAGCCAGTATGAGAAAAACAACGAGCGTTCGGGTGATATAATGTCTCATAGGAAAAATCGCTTTAAATCCTGAAGGGAGTTTATAAGGGGTCGTTCGCTTCTCTTATTTTGTCATAGCGTTCTTGTATAACGCTGAATGACCACGAACGAACTTATAAAAGAAGAGCCGTTTCCCCTCAGGTATTCCTTTTAAAGACTTGGAATCCTGAAGGGGTTCTAATAGAGGCGTATAAATTGGAGCGTAAGGGTACGTTAGGGATATCCTTTAAAGGACACACGGGGCCTGGCCGGTTCACCAACCCCTTTTCGAAGAAAGGATCATGCGGGGTCCCGCTTGCACTGCTCTTCAGGGCGAGCTCCGCAAGCGCCACAACTGCCCCCCTCCTTTTCCAGGAAGGGGCTATTGCTGGCACAGGTACCAGCGAATTCACCATCCTTTTTCACAAGGATCTTAATGGAAATGCCTGCGATCGCGAGCCCCACGAGTAAAATGGCCAATATGATAACGGTAGCTGTCATGGTTTATAAATATAACAACAAAAAAGGAATAAAGTTGAGATCCCTTTTCAGGGATCCACCTTAATAAGCCTTCCCTCTCCGGTCCGGTCTTTGGAAATGTCGGACGGATCCCCTTTGTAAAGAACATCCCCCTTAAAGCGTATATTGGCCTTCAATTTATCGGTTACATGCCCTCTTATGGTTCCGATCCCCCGTTGGTCCACGAAGAGATATTCGGCCACGAGCCCTTCACAATTCACCGGACCGATCCCATTGTTAAAGATGTAGCCCATTTTGGTCCGCCCCCTACAGGTCAGGTCCCCTAACCCCGTATGGAATTTGAAACGGGCGGTATCGGTCCACAGTCTAAGGTGAATGCTCCCTGTACCATTCCGCTGTTCAAAAAGAAAGGTCTCCTGCTCGATCACTCCCCTGGTGTTTATATCAGCCGAACCTTTGTAGATCAGATGGTCGAGGTCCGTGGTATGGGCAATAACGATAAGTTCCTTATCGTAACTACGCGTCCAGCTGCAGGTGTTCTCGTCATGCGACCGTTCTTCACGGTGGTCTGCACCATCCCGACCAGATTCTCACCGCCCCTGACCTCGACCTTGTTCACGGAATCCGGCACGATCCGCAGATTGACATGATCCTGCAGTTCGATCGCGTGGAACCATCCCGGTGACCGTTCCACCTTTACGATCGAACCTGTTCCTTTCACGCAATCCAGGAGCTGTTCCTTTTCACAACCCAACAAAAACACGCCCAGCGGAAGGAAGAAAAGAAGCAGCGATCGAATACCGTGAACCCCCATCATCGCCCTCCTTTTGGTTTTGCATTTCCAAAGGGGAGGACATACCCCACCCCGATCTCCATGTGATCCGCATCGGCATAATGGGATTTCAGGGAAAAATTGAAGAGCCATCTGGGGGACCATTGATATCGGGCCCCGACGCGGTGATAAAAGCGTCCATGACCAAGGAACGGGGTATAGAGGTAGGCCCCCTTCTGGAGCAATAGCGTAAGATTCCCGACCACGAGGGAATAGGACAACTTGGCCCCAAGCTGAACAAATTCCGGCCCCGATCCCCTCTGGGCCCCTTCCTTGGATCGGACCTTCTTCCGGAGGGAACGGTCGTAAAAGCCATCCAGGCCAACACCCAGATACGATCGTCCACTGATCCGATGGTCATATTCCCCCTGGACCCCGACGGCCCCATATTTCTCTCCCAGGAGGGAACCCGCCTCTTTTATACCCCCACCACTGACCAAGCGGAAGCGATGGGGGTTCTCCGGTTCCACCGCCCGAAACACCGTCCTTTCGGCTTTCCCTTCTTCCCTGTAATGGCCTTGAGCTACCTTGTGGGCCACGTTCAAATGAAGGGCCGGCACATTGATGCCGAGGTTGGGAAGGTTCACAGCACCGTTGGAAAAGTGCCCGTAGCCGATCCCCGTTCCGATCCGCCAATCCCATCCCAAGCACTTTTTCCAGCTCAATCGAAAATGAAAAAAGGTGTTCCAAAAGGAACCGATCGCCCAGTTCTTGACGTTCTCCGAGCGGTCAAAGGGATGTCTGATGTAGCCGACACCACCGCCGGTCCGGAACCAAAGGCCTCCATCCCCGTTAGACGAGAGAGGAAGATCAATAAAGAGGTGCCCCCCAAGCCCCCAACCCAATTCATCCGGATTGGCCAGCTCAGCAAAGTACAATTCCCCGCCCCATACAGGATCCTTATAAAGCGCCCGCCAATCTCGGTTCAAGGTCGCCGGCCGGTCCAATTGGAGAGCCAACGTAGGCACATGACCCTCGACCAGATGCCGGATCTTATCGGTATGGGAAAAAATAAAACCGTACCCGGCCTTCATTCCCATATAAACAGGTATATCGGCAGAATCAGACGGATGATTTTGGGCCCCTCCCTTATCGATACAAAAAGCGAAGAGGACCGTGATCAGGAACAGACAGCGCAAGATAAGGGCTTATTCCAAAAAGGTAAAGTTACTAAGTTCGTTCTTAATAAACCCTTTACGAAAATGGACGAACGACTGAAAGCTTTTGAACGCCTGTTGAACATCATGGACGATCTCCGGGAGAAATGCCCGTGGGACCGAAGACAGACCATGGAAAGCCTGCGTCCCCTCACCATCGAAGAGGTCTACGAACTCGGGGACGCCATTCTCGATGAGGACCTCGGGGAGGTCAAAAAGGAACTGGGGGATATCATCCTTCATATGATCTTTTACGCGAAGATCGGCCAGGAAAAAGGGGCATTTGATATAAGCGAGGTCCTGAACCAGGAGTGTGAGAAACTGGTCCGGCGCCATCCCCATATTTACGCCAACACATCCGTATCTTCCACAGACGAAGTAAAGAAGAACTGGGAACGGATCAAGCTCGAAGAGGGCAAGCGATCCGTCCTCGAAGGCATTCCCCGTTCCCTGCCGGCCATGGTGAAAGCGCTCCGGATCCAGGAAAAGGTCAAGGGCGTCGGTTTCGAATGGGAACGGACCGAGCAGGTGAAGGAAAAAGTAGAAGAGGAGCTGGGGGAGCTCGAAGCGGAGGTAAAGGAAAAGGGGGAGAACAAAAGCGCCGAACTCGGGGACGTTCTTTTTGCCATGATCAATTATGCCCGGGCCATCGATGTGGACCCCGAAGAAGCCCTTGAACGCACCAACAAAAGGTTCATGGATCGCTTTCAGGACCTCGAGGAAAAAGCTGAAAAGAACGGACAGGACCTAAAGGACCTCTCCCTGGAGAAAATGGAGGCTTATTGGGAAGAGACGAAGGATTCGGGGAAATAAAAAAATATATATTTTTCACAGTTTTATCACTGTGAAAACTATATAATTCTTACCTCATCGCAGTAGGGTGACGTGACCGGTCATCTCCTCCCGTTCTCCCGTATACTTGTTGGTGGTGACCAGTTTCCAGACATAAACGTCGGCTTTGGCCTTGGCACCATCAATGGTGCCATCCCATCTTTCGTCGGGATGATGGGATTCAAAAACGATATCCCCCCATCTATCAAAGACGTAGAAAGAGAAATCGGTCTCATCGTAACCCCGAACAATGGGATAGAATTCTTCATTCACCCCATCCCCGTCCGGTGAGAAAGCGTTGGGCACAAAGACCTGGAATTCTCCCTCGATCACGACCATCTTGCAGGTACTATCCCGGCAACCTTTGGGGCTTTCGGCCTTCAGACAGACCTCGTATTTTCCCGGATAGTCGTTGGGAAAATTGACCGACGTATCGGTCACCGTTGTATTGGGATGCCCTTCTATCTCCCACTCAAAGCTATCCGCACCGGTCGACTTGTTGATCAGGTCCACTTCGGGATCCGGGGTCAGGATCGAGGTACGCTGCGGATCCGCTTCAAAAGCCGCTTCCGGGTAGGGATATACACAGACCATCTTTGTAATGGTCGTGTCCCCTGTACAGCCATCGGGCGAAGTGACCGCCAAGCTAACATCGTAACAGCCCGGCTCATCGTAGGTGTGGGAGACATCCGTACAGGCGAACGCGGAATCCCCATCGCCAAAATCCCAGACACAACTGCCGGTCAATGCAGGATCGGTAAGGTTCTCGAAATTGACCTGAACAGGCACGCAGCCAGCGGTATCATCAGCAACCAGCTCAACATCCGGAATGGGATCCAATGTGACCGTGACCGTATCCAGCACGGAATCGCTCTCACAACCATCATTGATCTCGACCGTATAATCGGTCGTCTGATCCGGGGATACGGTGATCGGGGTTCCGGTCATGCCGTTGCTCCAGTCAAAGGAATAGTTCCCGTCCCCACCTGAGGCCGTAGCTTCCAGTTGAATACTCTCGCCCGGGCAGATCGAGCCGTCCGGGAAAGCACTACCCGTCAGCTCTGGGAGCACATTCACGGTGACCGTATCGGCCGGCGAACGACAGCCACTGGAATCCTCGACATACACCACGTAGGAGCTGGTATTGACCGGGGAAACATCATGCTGGGCTCCATTCCCAAGGCCATTGTCCCACTGGTACGTGTAGGGGGCAACACCCCCACCGGCAGTAGCCGATATACTGGCCGTCCCGCCTTTACAGATCGTAGTATCCGGGCTTGTGCTGATCGTCACGGGCGGTGGTCCATCAACAGTGGCATTGTTGTAACTGATACAATCCCCGGTATCCTTGATGGCGATGTCATAGGTCCCCTCACATACGCCTGTAAAAGCACTATCGTTCTGGAAGGTGTTCCCACTATCGATGCTGTAGGAAACCGCATTCGACGCATCGATGTGGATCTCGCCATTGCAATCCCCGGCGCATTCAAGATCCACCGTCCAAATAGAATCGAAGACCACGGAAGGTGGTTCCTCGATCACAAAACTCGTATCCACTGTGCAGCCATTGGCATCCTCCAGGGTAAGGGAATAATTGCCGGCACAAAGGTTTTTGGCCTCGGCATCGGAGGAATCGGCTATTCCGTTGGACCAGTTGTAGGTGTAGGGTTGCGTACCGCCATCCGGTATCACAATGGCCCGCCCATCGCAGAGGCCGTTGCAGGAAGCATCGAAGGTCTTGAATTCCATGGTCAGCTCGGGCGGCTGATTGATGGTCAGGGTCGTATCCTCCTGACAGCCGAAGGAATCCCTTACCACCACATTGTAGGTGGCCGCCCCGAGCCCGTTGAAGGTGCCGCTGTTCTTGAAATTGTTGCCGTTGTCGATGCTGTATTCATAGGCCCCGAATCCACCAGTGGCCGTGAGGATGATCTTACCCGTGCTGTCCCCGTAGCAAAGGGGTTGAACTATGGAATCCTCAATAGCAAGGGGATCAGGGTTTTGAATGGAATCCGTTACGGTCGTCTGACAACCGGCAGAATCCTCGACGGTGACCGTAAAGGTGCCTTCACAAAGCCCGGTAAATGCGTTGGTGTCCTGTAAGGCTCCCCCATCCAAGGCATACTGCAGATCTCCTTTCCCGTTGGCATAGACCAGCAATTCCCCGTTGCAATTGCCGCTACAGGAAGCCTTTGTCACGATCGAATCGACGGCCGGACCACCCGAGGGGTCGAGGGACAGGGTCGTGCTGTCCTTGCATCCATTGGTATCTCTGACGATCACTTTGTAGGAGCCCGCTCCCAGGTTGTTGAAGGTAGAATCGGGCCCATAGTTCGCGCCCCCGTCAATGCTGTACTCATAGGGCGGAGATCCCCCATCCGCGTGTACCGTTAAGCTTCCGTCGCTTTTCCCGCATTCGGGTTCTTCGACGGGAATGCTGTCAATGGTGACCTCATCGATGATCCAGATCTTGCCCGTGCTCGTGATGGTATCCTGGCAAGCGACGGTGGTTGCGGTCACTGTGACGGATTCGGGCCCTTCTTTGGTCCCGTCCGCGATCGGGTCGATCACCACATCGGTCTCGGTCTCTCCCGCCGGGATCACCACGCTATCCGGTATCGTGGCATAATCCGACCCTTCCGTCGCGGAACCTCCGACCGTATAATGGATCGTATCCGCCTTCGCCGAATCCTGGCGGATAAAAGTGAAGAGACCGGTATTGCATCCCTCGGTCACTGTGGAATCGCCGTTCACAGCGCTACCGTCGACATCAACACCCCCGCCGACACTACTGAAACTTCCGGACTCGAGGAAAACCCCGGAATCCCATTGACCATCACCGACATCCCCGATCGCCAATTTAATATGGTAGGTCTTTCCACACTCGACAACCGAACTC
>CAYVSK010000017.1:0-18455 GCA_964453635.1 uncultured Weeksellaceae bacterium
AAGTCCAGGTGGGCCCACTTTGAATTACAGTAATTTAAAGGACTCCTGCAAAGAAAGGGGTCCTTTTTTTATTTGCAGATAATTCGAGCAATTCACTTTCCCCCTCCTTGGCTAAAAAAACCACTACTGTACTCAAAACACTTATAGCTGGATCTCTTAAAGGGGAGTTGGCTTCATGCTGGTAAAAAGCCTTTTTGCCCAGTCCGTGGAAGCCTATCGCCGAAGCAACTTGCTCGTCCAGCGAGCTTCCTGGCTCCGCAGGCTGAGGAAATAGATGCCCGCATCATTAGCGCTCAGGTCCAATCCATGGGTGACCCCTGAAGACCGTGGTATTTTACCGGTATGGACTTTCTGACCGGTGATGTCGAAGACCTGGTAGCGATATGCCTTCCTTTGGTCCGGGATTTGGATCTCAAAACCACCCTGCTTCCCATGGATCCTTCGAACTTCCAAGGGGTCGGGCTCAGGATCCGGTCCCCACATACCCGCCGGGCCCTGGATCGTCCCGCGATTGGACCGGGAAGAATTGTAATCCTCGCTGCGTGTGGCTTGGCAAGGATCCTGGGGAATGGCCTCGACCCTATACCCCAATGAATCTGGCAAGGCTCCGCATATTTCGGTGTCCGTGTAGGAAGCGGAAGGGGGATTGATGGTGTCGATCACCGTATATTCACCATCACCGACAGTGTCCCGAAGCACATGGCCCTTTACGGGGTTGAAACCGATATACCCGGACCATTCCAGGAACGGGCAATTGTTGACGTCCAGGTTTACCGTGAGGTGGATGGTCCTGTGGCGTTTGCCCAGGGGGCCGACATTCCCGCAGGTGTCTTTTTTGGCGACCTTGTATTGGTAATGGGTCTGGACGGGCTTTACATCGGGGTCCGTGTCCACCCATCTGCTCAGGGAATCGCCATCCACGGATGCGACCCTTTCAAAGGTCCCGTTGATGTTCCGATAGATAATGAAACTGTCGACCGGTGCCTCGTTCGTGTTGTTTTCCTTTTCCCAGACCACTACGTTGTTGTTCATGCTGTCCACCGTCACAAGACAAGGTTCCAGGGTGCTCAGGGAATCGCATTGAGATTGCGCACCACTAAAGAATGGAAGAAATGCGAAGAGAGGTAAAAGGGTCGTTAACAAATTCTTGGGGCAATTCATGATGCGTTCTTGTTTAAAAGTTCCTTCCTGTTCAAGGACAAAAGCCATTGGCAGAGTGGCTTGCAATGATTTTGAATCCTTAGATTAAATATCGGATTTTATTTACGAAAAACAGACCGTTTTTGTTATAAAATATGTATAAAAATTTAAACAAAATTTCGGGGGAAGCTATTGAAGGCGCTTAAAAGGTTAAGGACCTTGAAGAGGTCATGATCGCTATGACCTTTGCAACGAACTCCAGGAAGCCCGCTCAACTGCTTACTTTCTTATCTGCTCACTTTCCTCCTCACCCCGCCTATATTTGCATCATGGCCCACAAGAAAAAAGCGACCCGGAAGCCTGAAAAAGGGCGTCCCAACCCCAAGGCCGGTTTGGATAAAAGATCCGGTAACAGCCCGAAAAAAGGGCCCGGCAAAGCTCCGAAAAAAGGGTATAAGAAAGGGGGTGGGCAGAAAGCCGGTACAGAGAAGAACGACGACCTGATACGCCTGAACAAATTTCTCGCTCATGCCGGTATCTGTTCGCGGCGGGAGGCCGATACGCTCATCGAGAGCGGGGCTGTCAAGGTGAACGGGAAAGTGGTAACGGAATTGGGGACCAAAGTGCGCCCTGATGATAAGGTGCAGTACGGCAAGCGGGTCGTGAAGCCGGAAAAGCCCGTCTATGTGCTCCTGAACAAACCCAAGGACCACATCACGACGACGGCGGATGAAAAAGGCCGGAAAACGGTCATGGAGCTCGTTCGTAATGCTTGTCGGGAGCGGCTTTACCCGGTGGGCAGGCTGGATCGCAACACGACGGGCCTTCTTTTGCTGACCAACGACGGGACAATGGCCAAGAAGCTTACCCATCCCCGCGCTCAAGTACAGAAACTCTACCACGTGATCCTCGATCGGAACCTTCGATCCTCCGACATGGAAAAACTCACCCAGGGAGTTGAACTGGAAGATGGCATGGCGGCAGCGGATTCGGTCGCTTTTGTCAAGGACAGCGCCTCGGGTAAGCGCGAGGTTGGCTTGACGATCCACTCGGGCAGGAATCGGGTCATTCGGCGCATGTTCGAAGCCCTGGGCTACGACGTGAAGCAACTCGACCGGGTCATGTTCGCCGGGCTCACCAAAAAGGACATTCCCCGTGGTTCCTGGCGTTACCTCAGCGAAAAAGAGGTGGCCCAACTCCGCAAAAAGCTCTCCACCGTCCCTGGTTGATAAAGTCCCCGCCTCTCCTTCAAGCGTTACTTACGCTTTGGGTAAATTTGATATAGGGCAATAAGTTGGCCTGAAGCGGGTTCTTGAATCCTGGTATAGGCGATATTACTTGGCAGGAGCGTTCCGTGACCACCGACCTTTTGAGCAGCTTCGGTGCCTGTGACAGCACGCCCCGAAAAGCGCCTGGCCGGATCAAAAGGGGCAGACCTGTGGCTGTTGCCCCGGGAAAGCTTTAAAATGAAGACCCTCCAAAAGATCGTGATCGTACTCCTCTTGTTGGCCGGTATCCTCGGGGGGACTGCGTGGTTCATTACCGATCAATACGGGAAGGACCTGAAAAAGGCCGCGCTTGATTCGTTGAACGAGGTGCTCAAGCGGGATGTTGATGTTGAGGTGGAGGGCATGGATGTGTCAGCCCTTACCGGATTCCCCTATTTTTCCGTTCATCTGGAAAATGTCTACATCCCGCCGGCAACGGCGGCCCCAAAAAAGTTCGACAAGGACACCCTTCTTTATGCGGAGCGTATGGCCCTTCGGGTGGACCTTTTTGATGTCTTCAGCGAGAAAAAGGAAATAAGAGGAATAAAGATCCGCAATGGTCATCTCGATCTCTATTTTGCGGAAGGCGAAAAAGGGAATTACCGGATCTGGCGGAAAGGGGCCTTTGATAGCGGGGATTCCACGGAGACATCACTCGAATTGAAAAGGGTGGCCCTGGAGAACATGAGGCTCCGCTTGTGGGACCGTCCGGGGGATCTTTTTCTGAGTGCCGATCTTGAAGCGTTGGATGATCGGGAAGGAAGGAGCTGAATTGCAGTGCAACTCGGACTTTTTTCTGAAGGCCCTCGGCCGCTATCGCGATTCCGGAAAATTCATGACCCATCGGGAGGCATCCCTTGATGTCTTCCTTGCTGTATCCAATAACGGGGACCGGGTCGCTTTTCGTGATGGAAGGTTGGGGGTGCATGGCCTGAAAAGCCGTTTCGATGGGGTCATCAAAAGACCGGGGGCGGATTGGAAAGCGGATCTTCATTTTTCTGGCGACCATTGGCCAGTGAATAAGGTCTTGTCCTTTGCCTCGAAGGAATTCAGGGAGAAAATGGCCCCCTACGAAACGCGGGGGGAGCTCTCTGTGAATGGCTCGATCGAGGGCCCTTTCGGGCCGAATGGTCCCGACCTTACGGCTTCCCTTGACCTCCGTGATGGTGTTTTTGCACGCCAGGAGGGCCGCTTCTCCCTGCGGAGTATTGGTGCCACCGCACATTACACATTCGGCCATAATGAAACCCCCCACAGGACTCGGGTGGATTCCATGGAAGCCCGGCCCGCGGCCGGGGTGATCCGGGGGACGGGAAAGGTCTCGGATTTTGGGGATCCCCGGCTGGAGACCGCGCTCGAGGGCAAATTGAGCGTACCGGCCTTGCTGGACCTTTTCCAGGTATCGTCCATAAAGGGGTCGGCCGGGACATTGCGGGTCAATGCCAAGCTATCCGGCCGGGTGAGTGACCTTGACGAATTCGCCACCAACCGTCGAAAGGAATGGGAAGCCGCGGGGCGGGTGACCCTGACTGATGGCCGAATGGACCGGACTGAAAGCAAGTTCCCGCTCAAGGATCTGGAAGGGACCTTCATCCTGGACGGCAATGATGCCCGGATCGAAGGGCTCAAAGGAAAGACGGGTTCTTCGGACTTCCGGATGGATGGCCGCCTGAAAGGGTTCCTCCCTTATGTGGCCACCGATGACCAGCCCCTGCAGGTCATTGCAGACTGGCGATCCGATACGATCGACCTCGGAGAATGGCTTCAGGAGAACAAAAAAGTGGGAGAGAAGAAGGAAGAAGAGAATTATCTTTTTGCTTTCCCGGACCGGATCGATTTCGACCTTAAAGGACGAATTGGGGTGTTGCGAATGCGAAAGTTCCGGGCCCGGAACATCAACGGTCGGGTCGAGCTTACGCCCCATCAGTTGGTGGCGGAAAATATTGGCCTGTCAACAGCGGATGGGGAAGTAAATGGACGGCTGAAAGTGGCCAAAGGCAAAGACAAAAGCCATCCGATGGTTCTGGAAGCTTCCGTGAAAGGGGTTCGGATCCGGGAGGTCTTCCGGCAATTCGAGAATTTCGACCAGGATTTCATCCGGAGTGAGCATCTCAAAGGGTCGGCGATGGCGGAGGTGCGATTCCGCTCAGCCATCGGTCGGGACCTTCGGGTAGAAACGGACCGTATCGTCTCTGTCTGTGATGTGACCATTGATGACGGGGAACTGATCGACTTTGGGCCGCTCCAGGATATCACAGCTCATCTCCGGGACCGGCAAATGCTCGGCTTGCTCATGGATGTGGATGCTTTCGGGAAAGCGCTCGAACGTGTCCGTTTTGAGCGACTGCACGACCGGATCCGCATCGAGGACCAAAAGGTGATCGTTTCGGGAATGGACATCCGGTCCAATGCCATGGACATCCATCTCTCCGGAAATCATACATTCGACAATGTGGTGGATTACCATTTCAACTTCAAACTCTCTGAACTATTGAGCAAGGAGAAAAAGAGTGAATTCGGATACATCAAGGATGATGGGACGGGCAAGACGGTCTTCCTCTCGATGACCGGCAAGGCCAAGGACCCCACGGTCTCTTTCGACCGAAAAGCTTCCCGGCAACACCTGAAAGCGCGCTTTGAGGAGGAGAAGGAGGAGGTCCGTTCCGTCCTGAAGAAGGAATTCAAGGGGGCATCCGATACCACATCAACGTCAAAAGAGGAGAAAGCAGCCGATCCGGAGTTTGATATCGAATGGGGAGAGCAGGAGAAAAAGAAAAAAGAAGAAGGTGGATGAGGCTTGAAGCGATCCCGGATTTAATGCGCTCCCCTACTCATCCGGAGAAGAAGTCAAGCGGGTGCTTGGAGGTCCTTTACCGCACGACAAGATGAGCTTGTATTCCAGAAAACAACGGTGGAAGGCCTTGTTGGTCTTTTTGGCCATCGCTATCGTGGGTTTCTCGCTCTGGTATTCCGGAAAGATCGTTCGGAACATCCGGCAGGAGGAGCGGCAGAAGGTTCGCTTGTGGTCCCGGGCGATCCAGGAGCGCGCCCGACTGGTCAACTATACCAAGGAGCTTTTCCGAAAGCTCCGGAAGGAGGAACGTAAAAAGGTCGAGTTGTGGGCCGAGGCTACCAAGCGATTGGCCGGGGAAGGCAGGGGCGAGAACTATACCTTTTTGCTCAAGGTGGTCCAGAACAATACCACCGTACCGGTGATCCTTACGGATGAAGAGGGGGAGGTGATATCCTCGCGCAACCTGGACCCGGAAAGAAAAAAGGATTCCGCCTATCTGCACGCCCAGATACAACGAATGGAGGAACTCCACGAACCCATCGAGATCCAGGTCGTGGGGGATCGCAAGCACTACCTCTATTACAAGAATTCCCGCTTGTTCGAAGAACTCAAGGACGTTATGGACGGCCTTATCGAGTCCTTCATCTCCGAGACGGTCATCAACACGGCTTCCGTTCCGGTTATCCTTACGGACAGCACCCGTTCGGAGGTCGTGGCCTTTGGCAACATCGATTCCAGTGTGGTCGAGGATTCCGGGCGGCGGGCGACCAAGCTCGCGGAAATGAAAGCGGCCAACCCCCCTATAGAGGTCGATATGGGAGGGGGACGCAAACACTATGTTTTTTACGAGCCCTCCTGGGTGATCACCCAGCTCCAGTATTACCCCTATATCCAGTTCGGGGTGATCGCCCTTTTCCTGCTGATCGCTTATTTTCTTTTTAGCACTTTCCGAAAGGCCGAACAGAACCAGGTTTGGCTGGGTATGGCCAAGGAAACCGCACACCAGTTGGGAACGCCCCTCTCTTCGCTGATGGCTTGGCTTGACCTCCTGAAGGCGAAGGAGGTGGAGCCCCAGATCACGCGTGAACTGGAGAAAGATGTGGACCGGCTCGGCACGATCACAGACCGCTTTTCCAAGATCGGCTCCGATCCGGAACTCGAAAGGGTCGAGATCGCGGGTTTCCTGAACGAATCCGTGGAATACCTGCGCTCTCGTGTTTCAAAGAAAGTGAATTTCGAGGTGGTCCCCGATGAGGACAAACACCTCAAGGCCCTCCTGAACAAGCCGCTCTTCAGCTGGGTGATCGAAAATCTTTGCAAGAATTCCGTCGATGCCATGCAAGGTGAGGGATCCATTCAGATCCGCGTAACCCAGGACGGAGACCGTGTGAACGTAGACCTGACCGATACAGGAAAAGGAATCCCCCGCTCCCAGCACAAGAGCGTCTTTGAGCCTGGCTACTCCACAAAAGAGCTGGGCTGGGGGCTCGGCTTATCCCTCACCAAAAGGATCGTGGAGAACTACCTTCAGGGCCAGGTCTTCATTAAATGGTCCGAACCCGGGAAGGGGACGACCTTCAGGATCGTCCTCAAGAAGTGATCATCTCTTTGTTTTCTTTTAGCTCGGGCAATCCTTCTTGAGCTCGGAACGGATGATCAACTCCGCGGTCGGCCAGAGCTTGGTCTTGCCGTCCGACCCGGTATGCTTGGCCTCGCAAGCCTTTTGAAGAGAATCAACGGAAGCTTGAGCATCCCAATCGGTCCAATCGATCTTGGCCGTAAGCTCGACCTTTCCTTTATCGCCAACCGTGTATTGAAAGGGAAGCTCCCCGGTCATTCCGTTGATATCCAGGGAGAAGACCCCCTCTCCTTCTTGCTTGTCGCCATCAACGGATTTGATAGAACCCGTCAGCCTCTTGGGATCCTTCATCATACCAAAGAAAAACTCCCGGATCTTTCGGTCGCGTTTTTGGTCCTTGGTATTGATGCCATCCGTGAAAATGGTGAAATCAAGCCCCTCCATGAGTTTTTGGGGGCTATCGGCCTTCTCCGCCCCATCCACGGAAATGGAGTCCATGCTCCCCGGAACTTCCGTCTTGGATGTATGTTTGAAGGATATAAAACGCACCGATGTGCTCGCATGGTCGTAGGCATAGGTACAGGCTTTTTCAGCCTTGTCCCCATCCTTTTTTGCCTCGTCTTCCGCTTTTTTGTCGCCCCCTCCGCCGCAAGCGGTCAAAAGGGCGAGTCCGAAAATGCTGATGGACCGTTGGATCGTATTGTTCATGGCTTCGCTTTTGGGTTTTACTTTTCCAGTTCGATCAGTATTTGATCCTTTTCCACACTTTTGCTTGTCTCTGCGAAAACCTCTTTGATCACCCCATCTGCGGGAGCTTTCAGGACATTCTCCATTTTCATGGCCTCGAGGACCAAAAGGGGTTGATCCTTGCCGACCGCTTGACCCTTTTCGATCATGATATCCAATACTTTACCGGGCATCGGGGCTTTTACGTTCGCCTCCCCTTCATCCTGCATGCCGGCCATCCCGAGTTGTTCGAGCAAAGCATCGTAGCGGTCCTGAAGCTTCACTTCGTAGTCCGTTCCGTTAACCCGGATCCGGTAGGATCTCTTTGTGTGGTCCGCTTTGAGGATCTCGACATTGTAGGACCGGGCTTCCCTGATAACGTGAAAACGACTGTTATCCCTTTTCTGGATATCCAGAGAAAAAGGGCTGTTATCCAGTAAGCCCGTGTTCGAGGAACGAGGGTCGTACTCGATCGTGTGCTCGTGTTCCCCGTCGATCGTTGTCTTGACCATCCTGCCGCTTCTTTGACGCCAAATGTAAGGATTCAGGAAAGATCAACAAATCCCTTTGACAAAATGAGAGTTTTCCGCATCTTTGCGCTTCGCCTTATTTCAAAAATTTTTTCGATGAGATTACTGAACATAGCCATGGCCATGGTGATCATGGTCGCCATAACAGGTTGTGAAAGCACCAGGGAGACGGCCGGTACCAGTGAGCAGAAGAGCACCGAAGGCAAGGAGGACACGGTCGGGAAGGAAAGCGCGGAGGAGAGCTCAGAGGAAGGGGCGGTCACAAAAGAGCGAATGGATGAGATCCGGGAAAAGCAAAAGAATGAGACCCCGGAACGTCCCAGGTACAATCCGTCCCAACCCATGACCAACGACCTCGTGCATACCGATCTCGAGATCCGCTTCAATTGGCAAAAGGAACGGGTCCTGGGAAAAGCCACCCTCGATCTGACCCCCTATTTCTACCCCAGGGATAGCCTCTATCTGGATGCGCAGGGTTTTGAGTTGAAGGAAGTGGCCCTGGTCGAGAACGACAACAAGCGATCGCTGGACTACGGTTATGATGGGCAGGAGATCGCGATCGAACTGGACCGGGAATACACCCGGGAAGACACCTTCACGGTATTCATCGATTATACGGCCAAACCCACGGAAAGGGAAGAAGGGGGGAGCAGTGCCATCATGTCCGACCAGGGGATCTTTTTCATCGACCCCGACAGTTCGAACCCCGATAAACCGACCCAGCTCTGGACCCAGGGAGAGACCGAACACAACTCTGGTTGGTTCCCTACCCGTGATCAGCCCAATGAGCGAATGACCCAGGAATTGGCGATCACTGTGAAGGATGGCTTCAAGACCCTTTCGAACGGGGAAAAGGTCTATTCGGTGGACAACGAGGATGGGACAAGAACCGATCACTGGAAACAGGAGCTTTCACAGCCGCCTTATTTGGTGATGATGGCGGTAGGGGATTTCGCTGTGGTCGAGGACAGCTGGCGGGATAGCATCCCTGTCAATTATTGGGTGGAACACGATTACCGCTCCTCTGCTCGCGACATATTCGGGGAGTCACCTGAAATGCTCGAGTTCTTTTCGGAGAAACTTGGTTACGATTACCCCTGGGCCAAGTACGACCAAGTGGTCGTGAGGGATTTCGTTTCGGGCGCTATGGAAAATACCTCGGCCGTGGTTTTCGGGAGTAGTGTTCGCAAGACCAAAGTGGAGCTGATCGACGGGTACCGCGAATCCATCATTCCCCACGAAATGATCCATCACTGGTTCGGGAATGTCGCCACGCTTGAATCCTGGGCCAATCTGCCCCTGAATGAGGCTTTTGCCACCTACGGGGAGTACATGTGGTTTGAGCACAGGTACGGGCGTGACCGGGCCGATCAGCACAATCAACAGAACCTTCGGGCATATTTGCAATCCTCCAGACAGGGAGGACACAAGAATATGATCCGCTTCGGCTACGAGAATGCCGAGGGCATGTTCGATGCGCACTCCTATCAAAAAGGGGGACGGATCCTTCACATGCTTCGGAAGACCGTGGGTGATGAAGCCTTCTGGAAATCCATCGAACATTACCTGCACGAGAACGCCTTTGAACCCGTAGAGATCCATGAACTGCGGATCGCCTTTGAAGAGGTTACCGGGCGGGACCTCAACTGGTTCTTTAACCAGTGGTTCCTCGACAAGGGGCATCCAAAACTTGACATCAGTTACGAGTACATCAATGGATTGGGCGAACAGACCGTCATCATTGAACAAACACAGGATTTTTCCCAAAGGCCGGTCTACAAGCTACCCATCAAGATCGATATCTATGTGGACGGGGAAAAGACCCGCCACGAGGTTACGATCGACGAGGTAAAGGAACGGTTCACCTTCAATGTTTCCGGTGAGCCCGATCTGGTGAACGTAGATGCCCAGAAGATGCTCCTCTGTGAAAAAACGGACAATAAGCCCCTCGAACAGTACCGCTACCAGTATTACAACGCCCCTCTCTATCTCGACCGTTACGAGGCCATCCAAAAGGTGGGCCGGGAGGACGACAGCCTTTCGGCGAAGGTGATCCGGGATGCGCTCGGAGATGAATTCTGGTATCTCAGAAGGCAAGCTCTGGGCCAATTGGATGCTGCCGTGGAGCACTATCCTGATGCAGTAAGGAAAAAACTCCGGGAACTGAGCGAGGACCCTAAACCGGGTGTTCGGGCCCAGGCCATTCAGGCCATGAACAAACATTTCGAGGATGCCGAAATGGAGGGTATTCTGGACAAAGCCCTCGATAAGGACAGTTCAAGACAGGTCATGGGCACCGCGATGGAGGTACTGGCCGAAAGGAACCCCGAAAAGGGGCTGAAGGTCGCTGAACGCTTCGAGGACACCGAGAGCAGTAGCCTTTTGAGTTCCGTGGCCAATGTCTATGCCGATGATGGCGCAAAGGCCCATCACGATTTCTTCATCAATGGCATGAAACGAATATCCGGCTTTCAGGTCTACAACTTCATTAACGTATACAAGGGTTATGTTACCCAGCTCGACGATGAAGGTATGAAACGAGGTATCGAGGCCATGGCTGATATCGGGACCGTCAAAGGCGGTGGTCAGGCCGAGGCCCTGGGCAAATTGGGGGCCATTCAGGTCCTCCAGGAGTTGGATAAGATCTACCAGAAGCGGAAAATGGACCTCGAGGCCAAATTGGAAAAGGCCAAAGAGGATAAAAAAGGAGAAGAAGGCGGGGCTTCCGGATCCTCTGATAAGACCGCTTCCTTGAAAGAGGACCTATCCTTTGTCAAGGGTCGCCTGGAAAAGATCAGCAAGACCATCGAGACCATTAAAGATGGCATCACCAATGAGCGAATCCTCCAATATCTCGGGGGTTAAGACCCGGAGAAGTCATCCTTTCCCGGTTGGGGTCTCGCTTTGAACCTTCTTTGGGACCGTAGCTGCCGTAAGTTCTCAGGAAGATCAGGAACCGTGCTTTTCGTAATAGTGGTCGACCGCCAGGTCGGGACCTTCCGCTGCCTCCACGGCCAATTCGTCGCAGCGCTCGTTCTCGGTGTGGCCCGCGTGTCCCTTTAGCCACTTGAAGGTCACATTGTGTTGGCGGTAAATTTCGAGGAAGCGCTTCCAGAGGTCGGGGTTCTTTTTCTTTTTGAACCCTTTTTTCTCCCAGTTGAAGACCCAGCCCTGCTCGACGGCCTCGACCACGTACTTGGAATCGCTGTAGATGGTAACCCGGGAATGCTTTTTTTTCAATTGTTCCAGGGCGACGATCACGCTCAACAGTTCCATTCTGTTGTTGGTGGTCTTCCTGAAGCCCTGGGCAAGTTCTTTGCGGTGATCACCGGATCGAAGAACGATCCCATAGCCGCCCGGCCCCGGATTGCCCTTTGAAGACCCGTCGGTGTAGATGGTGATCCGGGGTGCCTTTTCGTCCTCAGATGAGCGCATGGGTGGGGGTCATTTAATGGACCGGGCCAGGGACCGTTCTCATGGCTCGTTCCGGTTCCGGGATCGACCTTGCTTCTAATTCCACAATGTAGGGAAAAAAAGTCTTTTCAAGTGCTTTTACCCTTTCCTGCAGGCTTTCAGGTGTGTCCCCGGGGTATACCCGGCACTTGATCCGGCCGATGACCGGTCCCGCATCGTATTCATGGGTTACATAATGAGCGGTGAAGCCCGACTTGCGTTCTCCATTGCGAATGACCGCCCGGTGCACGTGGATCCCGTACATGCCTTTCCCCCCATGGGCAGGAAGCAGGGCCGGGTGGGTATTGATGATCCGGCCGGCATAGGCATCTACCAGCTTCGGCGGAAGCTTCCACATGAAGCCCGCGAGGACCAAAAGGTCGATGTCTTTTTCCCGGAGCGCCCTTATTACTGCCGTTCCTTCCAGGAACTGCTTTTTATTGAACACCGAAGCGGGAATACCGTGCGTTTTCGCCTTTTCAAGGACCTCCGCTTCAGGATCCCCGCTTGCAAGCCAAACGACGCGGATCGTGTCCTGCTTCTGGAAACGGGCCATCACCGCCTCCGCAATGGTACCCGTTCCTGAAGCGAATATGGCGATGTTGGTGGCCATTCCCGGATCGATCTGAAGGGTCAAAGATAAGGGGGCATCGCCGGTTCAGGCACGATCCTTGGAAAAGTGCTATATTTACCCACGAGAAGGAGCGGGATCGGCTCTTGGGATCGAAGCTGTTTTCTTTCCCTGAACCGGGGATGATGCGAAAGGTGTTGATGTGGGCTCCTTTTTCTGTAAACTGATTTTCAGTTACTTAAAAAATTTTGACGGAAGGCCGATTTGTGTTTTATTTGCACCTGATCAATACAAACTCATCCAAATCCATAGAAAATGGCAGATATCAAATCGAGAGTAGTTGCCATCATCGTTGACAAACTCGGTGTGGATGAAGGGGAAGTCACCGATGAGGCGAGCTTCACGAACGATCTTGGAGCGGATTCCCTTGATACGGTCGAGCTCATCATGGAATTCGAGAAGGAATTCAATATCGCCATCCCCGACGATCAGGCCGAAAAGATTGGCACAGTGGGAGAAGCCATTGAATATATCCAGAATAACACGGAGTCGTAAAATCCTTAGTTCTTTTTATGGCGCTCAAACGTGTGGTGGTCACGGGGTTAGGTGCGCTTACCCCCTTGGGGAATAGCACGGAAGCGTATTGGAAAGGGTTGGTGAACGGGGTCAGTGGAGCCGCTCCGATAACCCATTTCGATGCCTCTGCTTTTAAGACCCGTTTTGCTTGTGAGGTCAAGGATTTCGACCCGAATGAGCATTTCGACCGGAAAGAGGCGAGGAAGCTCGATCCCTTTTCCCAATACGCCCTTGTGGTCGCCGATGAGGCCATCAAAAATGCCGATCTGGACCTGGAGGCCCTCGATCCGGACCGTGCTGGTGTGGTTTGGGGTTCTGGGATCGGGGGTTTGAAGACCTTCCAGGAGGAATGTTTTCAATTCGCGGAGAATGGCAGGAATCCCCGTTTTAGTCCTTTCTTTATCCCCAAGATGATCGCAGATATCGCTTCGGGTCATATTTCCATTAAATATGATTTCCGGGGGCCGAATTTCACCACGGTATCGGCCTGTGCATCCTCTACCAATGCCCTGATCGACGCTTACAACTACATCCGGCTCGGTCAGGCCGACCTGTTCATGGCCGGTGGATCTGAAGCTGCTGTGAATGAGGCCGGCGTTGGTGGATTTAATGCGCTCAAAGCGCTCTCTCAAAGAAATGACGATCCCAAGGTCGCCTCCCGGCCTTTCGATAAGGAACGGGATGGATTCGTGCTCGGGGAGGGTGGTGGTGCCCTTGTGTTGGAGGAGTACGAACATGCAAGGGAACGGGGCGCGCCGATACTGGCCGAGGTCAAAGGAGGGGGGATGTCGGCCGATGCAAACCACATCACGGCTCCTCATCCTGAAGGGATCGGAGCCCGGGCGGTTATGAAGAATGCGCTGCACGATGCTGAGATCGATCCCACCGATATTGGCAACATCAACGTGCACGGCACCTCTACCCCGCTTGGGGATGCGGTGGAGCTCAAGGCCATTAAAGAGGTCTTCGGGGATCACGCGTACGATATCAACATCAATTCAACGAAATCGATGACGGGCCATTTGCTCGGGGCGGCCGGGGCCATTGAGGCGATCGCTTCCATCCTGCCTCTCCGGGACAGCATCGTTCCTCCAACGATCAACCATTTTGTGGACGATCCCGAGATCGATCCCGAATTGAACCTGACCTTCAATGAGGCTGAGGAAAGGGAAGTGAAGGCTTCCATGAGCAACACTTTTGGATTCGGGGGACACAACTCATCCATTATTTTCCGGAAACTGGAGGAATAAGCAAGCTTTTTGCCTTTTTTCGGATCCTCGAGCCCCAGTGAACGGGCCTTTAAGGATTGGCTCGGCCGCAATTTTCTGATCCGTCCAAAAAGCGTCCGGCTCTACCGGGAAGCCCTCACCCACCGTTCAGCGGTCCGGGAGAATGCCGAAAAGAGGGAGGAAAAGAGCAACGAGCGCTTGGAATACCTTGGCGATGCGATCCTGGATGCCGTCATTTCCGAATATCTCTTTGCCCAATATCCCGATGCGGAGGAAGGATTTCTTACCCGGATGCGGGCCAAGGTGGTGAGCCGTGAACATTTGAATGCCTGGGGTCGGGAGCTCGGGGTCCCCGAATATCTGATCGTGGATACCGACCAGTCCCTGAATACCGGCACCCTGTGTGGGAATGCGCTCGAAGCCCTGGTCGGCGCTATGTTTCTGGACCAGGGCTACGTTCGGGTCAGAAAAGCCCTGCGGAAAATGTTCCGTCGCGACCTCGATATCGGGGCCCTTGAAGCACATGAGCCGGACCCCAAAAGTCGCCTGTTGGAACGCTGTCAAAAGGAGCGGAAAAAAGTGGCCTTCATCCCGCTTGCCACTGATCCCGGGAAAGAGGCCCACCACCGGGTCCGGATCGATATCGATGGGGTTGCCATGGGAGAGGGGGAAGCGCCCAATAAGAAAAAGGCGGAACAAATAGCTGCAGGCACGGTCCTAGACCGGATGGGGTGAGGATCTTGTTGAATTCTTCCCTATTATGCGTAGTTTTGGAGGAAGATGGGATCGGGGCTCTGGGTCATTGAAGGTCCTTAGCGAATCGAATATGGAGATCCCCCTTTCATGCCCCGATGTTCCATACTGGTCACGAATGCTATATAAAAACGACATCGCCCGATTCCCGGAAAAGAATGAGCAGATATCAGCTGGATATAGAATACGATGACGAAGCGGTCGAACTGATCGGGATCAGTTGTCACGGACGGGATTATACCTTGTGTTGGGCGATCAACAAAAAAACGGGGCTGGCTCTGGAGCGGGAGCAAAAGGACCTCGAATGTTGCCGTTCGGATGCATCAGTAAGCACCCATGTGGTCTTTAAACACTACGACGAGGAGGATCGTATCTCTTATTCCCTGATCGGTAACAGGGGCGAAAACGGCTTTCTGATACCGGAGCGTAAGGAAGTGGATTTTCTATTGATGATGGAAGGTGAGCAGATCCCTGTAAACGAATTGCTTCGGGAGGTCCGGGCCATCCCTCAGGTCTTGACCACCTTCAGCATGGACCCCGAAGGATTGACGTCCCTCGAGGATCTTTTTCATTAGGCAAAGCTCCTGAAATGTTGAAAAAGACCAAGATCGTAGCGACCATTGGACCGGCATCCTCCGAACCGGATGTGTTGGAACCGATGCTCGGGCAGGGGGTGGATATCTGCCGATTGAACTTCTCCCATGGGGAACACGATGACCACCGCCGTGTCATTCAGGCTATTCGGGCCTACAATGAGAAACACCATACCAATATTGGCATCCTTGCGGACCTTCAGGGGCCGAAACTCAGGGTGGGGGAGGTCGAGAACGGAGCTATCGATCTTACAGAGGATGATAAGTTTATCCTGAGCACAAAGGACAAGAAAGGAAGTGGGGCGCGGATCCCGATCAACTATGAAAAGTTGCCTCGTGATGTGAAGCCTGGAGAACAAATCCTTTTTGACGATGGAAAGATCACCACTGAGATCCTTTCAACCAATGGAGTGGATGAAGTGGAGGTGAAAGTGCTTCAGGGGGGACAATTGGAGTCGAAGAAGGGGGTAAACCTTCCCAACACGGCCGTTTCCATTCCCTGCCTTACCGGCAAGGACCGCAACGATCTGGATTTTGCTTTGGAAGAGGAAGTGGATTGGATCGGCCTTTCCTTTGTCCGGTCCGGAACGGATCTCATTGAGCTCAAGGACATCATCACGAGCCGGGACCAGCAACAAAAGGTGATCGCCAAGATCGAGAAGCCGGAGGCGTTGGAGGATATTGACGCTGTGATCGATAATGCGGATGCATTGATGGTGGCCCGTGGGGATCTGGGAGTAGAGATCCCCATGCAGAACGTGCCGATGATTCAGAAGATGCTCATTCAAAAATGTTTGCGGAGCGCGAAACCCGTGATCGTGGCCACTCAAATGATGGAGAGCATGATCCACAACATCAGCCCTTCACGAGCCGAGGTGAACGATGTGGCCAATGCTGTCCTGGATGGGGCGGATGCCGTCATGCTGAGTGGAGAGACCTCCATCGGGAATCACCCCTTGCGGGTCATCGAGGCAATGAACAAGATCTGTACGGAGGTGGAGAAGTCGGATACCATTTATTATCATGAAAAACCGCCTGAATACAACGAGGAACGCTTCATATCCGATTCGATCTGTTACAACGCGGCAAGATTGGCCAAACGGGTGGACGCCCAGGGGATCCTGACCATGACCCATTCGGGGTATACAGGGTTTAAACTATCGAGCCAGCGCCCAAAGGCGCCCATCTTTGTATTTACGGGGAATCGGCAGCTATTGTCCAAACTGAACCTGGTCTGGGGGGTCAAGGGTTTCTATTATGACAAATTCGTCAGTACGGACCACACGATCGCTGATATTAAGTATATCTTGCGCAAGGAGGGATACGTTCGGGAGCATGACCTGGTGATCAACATTGCCAGCATGCCTATTGCCGAGAAAGGTAAGACCAACATGCTAAAATTGAGTCACATTTAATAATAGCCAACAATTGCTTATGTCCGTTGATACGTCTTTGCTAAAAGAGATCTGTGAAGCTCCCGGTGCTCCGGGGTTCGAGGATCGGATCCGCGATATCGTCCGACGGGAGATCAGCTCTGCCGTCGATGAAGTGAAAGTCGATAACATGGGGAATGTCGATGCCATTAAACGGGGCAGCTCCGATAAGTCTGTCATGATCGGTGCGCATATGGATGAGATCGGTTTTGTCGTGACCCATATCGACGATAACGGTTTCCTCCGCTTCAATACCCTGGGGGGATTCGATCCCAAAACGCTCTCCTCCCAGCGGGTGATCATTCACGGAAAAAAGGATATCGTAGGGGTGCTCGGCACCAAGCCCGTTCACCTGATGGATGAACAGGAAAAGAAGAAACCCCCGCAATTGAAGGATTTTTTCATCGACACGGGCAGGAATAAGTCCGAAGTGGAAGAACTCATATCCGTCGGCGATCCCGTAACGCGGGAGCGTGAGCTCGTTGAGATGGGAAATTGCGTGAATTGCAAGTCCATCGACAATCGCGTTTCGGTCTATATCCTCATCGAAGTGCTTCGTTCCCTCGGAGAGGTTCCTTACGATATTCACGGGGTTTTCACGGTCCAGGAAGAAGTGGGGATCCGGGGAGCCCGGGTGAGTGCCCACGAGATCCAGCCCGATATCGGGTTCGGGCTCGATACGACCGTGGCTTTCGATGTCCCCGGAGCCGGTGCTCATGAGAAAGTGACGGCCCTTGGGGAAGGAGCTGGTATTAAAGTGCTCGATGCCTCTGCGATCTGCGACCCCAGGATCGTCAATTACTTAAAGGAGACCGCCGATCGTCACGATATTCAATGGCAGCCGGAGGTCCTGACCGCTGGGGGGACCGATACTTCAGGGATACAGTCGATGTCCGAAGGCAGCGCCATAACCGGTGCTGTCTCTATTCCAACACGTCATATTCATCAAGTCATCGAAATGGCGAACAAGGACGATATAAGTAGATGCATCGCCCTTTTGAAGCACGCTCTGCAAGACCTTGATTCATTCGACGATGAACGGGATTAGTCGGAACCCATTGAACGGGCATGCTTCTTTTTTTCCAGGCTGGCCTTGATGTCCTCGATCTCCCCTTTCGGAATGGCTGAAATGAGTTTCTGGGTATAGGCGGTCTGTGGATTGTAATAGATGTCCTCCGCCATGCCTTTTTCCTCGACCTTTCCTTCATTCATAACGACCATTCGGTCGGACATGAATTTAACGACGGAAAGGTCGTGGGAAATGAAGATATACGTAAAGTTGAACTCCTCCTTCAGTTCGTTGAGGAGATTGAGGACCTGGGCCTGGACCGAAACATCGAGGGCCGACACCGATTCATCACAGATAATGAATTCGGGTTTCAGGGAGAGGGAGCGGGCGACGCAGATCCTTTGACGCTGCCCCCCACTGAATTCGTGGGGATATCGATCGAAATGATCGGGGTTCATATTCACGCGGTCGAGCAAATATTTTACGCGTTCGCGGCGGGCCTTTTGATCGGTCAGGATGCCGTGAACGTTCATGGGTTCCATGATCGCCTCGCCGATCGTGATCCTCGGGTTCAGAGAGGAATACGGGTCCTGGAAGATGATCTGCATGTGCTTCCGGTAGGCCCGGAACTCCTTCGGGGTCAGCTGGGTCACTTCCTGGTCCCGGTAATAGATACGACCTTCTGTGGGATCGAGGAGGCGGAGTATGGTCCGGCCGAGTGTGGTCTTACCACAGCCGGACTCGCCAACGAGGCCAAGGGTCTCGCCGGGATATACTTCCAGGGAAACATCATCCACGGCC
>CAYVSK010000017.1:18465-36794 GCA_964453635.1 uncultured Weeksellaceae bacterium
ATATGGTCCCTGGTCTTTCCGAAGATCCCCTTCTTCACGGGGAAGTAGGTCTTTAAGCGATCCACCTTCAAGAGGGGGTCTTGCTCGTAGATCGAGGCCTGGCGCCGCTCCTGTTCCTTCGGGCTCATTTCCAGTTCATCAAGGACCCCTTCGATGCTTTGCCCGGTCTCGATCAGTCGACCCTGGTCGTCGCTTTTCATGAAACTGTCAACGGTGGGGAGGCGATGGAGTCTTCTATCCAATGGGGGGCGACAGGCGAGAAGTCCTTTTGTGTAGGGATGTTGAGGATTTTGGAATATATCGAGGACGTGCCCCCGTTCCACGATCTCCCCCTTGTACATGACCAGGACCCGGTCGACGAGTTCTGCTATTACGCCGAGGTCGTGGGTAATGAAAATGATCCCCATATTGTAGGTGGCCTGAAGGGAATCCATTAGTTCGAGAATGGTCTTTTGGACCGTCACATCGAGGGCCGTGGTAGGTTCGTCCGCGATCAGTAGAGAAGGATTGCATGCGATCCCCATGGCGATCATGACCCGTTGCTTTTGACCGCCGGAAAGTTGATGGGGATAGGCGTCGAAGATCCGTTCCGGATCGGGGAGCTTTACTTGATCGAAAAGCTCCACCGCCCGGGCACGGGCTTCCTTTTTATCCTTTTCGAGATGACGGATCATGGCTTCGCTTACCTGGTCGCCACACGTATAAACGGGATTCAGGGAAGTCATGGGCTCCTGGAAGATCATGGCGGCCTCATTCCCTCTGTATGAACGCATCTCTTTCTCTGAGAGCTTGGAGAGGTCTACCTCATCCCCGTTCTTTCCGTAAAATTTGATCGCTCCGGAAATGTGAGCCGGGGGGCTGGGTACCAGTTGCATGATGGAAAGGCTCGTTACGGACTTCCCTGATCCCGATTCCCCGACGATCCCCAGGGTTTCCCCCTTGTTCAGGGTGAAATTTACCCTGTTGACGGCTTTTATGCTGTCCTCTTTCGTCCGGAACTCCGTTACGAGATCCTCTATTTGCAGGAGGGGACGGTCTTCCATTCGAACAATGCTCCGCTAAAAGCACGTTTTAAGATCGATCAATTTAAATCTTCCTGTCAGATCGAACAATAAAATTTGGTCAAAAGTCCCTTCACGATCGATGGGATGGGTCCTGTACGGGATAAAGGCCGCTTCATTGTAGATGACTCGTTCGGTTCATCAGGGCCATAGTACAGCGGGTGAACTAAGTATAAACACCTAGAAATAAAAAACCGAAAAAATGCTTAAAGCGGTTTGACGCATTCGGGTCATATTTACACATGAAACCTTACGGTATCAAGTTAATTCCTGAATATTCAGTTAAGAACGATCAAAATTCACAAGCCCATGATCCGGATTCTATTGGCAGATGACCACAAGGTGGTAAGGGACGGTATCAAACTTTTTCTTTCCCCGAATGAGGATATGGAAGTTGTAGGTGAATGCGGGGATGGGAATGAGGTCATGCACGAGATCGAAGAAAAGGACGTGGACGTGATCCTCATGGACCTCAATATGCCGAATAAGACCGGGCTCGAGGCGATCGAGGAGGTAACCCGTACCCATCCGAACATCAGGATCCTGGCATTAACCATGCATCACGAGGAGGGTTACATCAGCAAGGCCCTCAAGAACGGAGCTATCGGGTATGCTCTGAAGGATGCCGGGAAGAATGAACTCCTCAAGGCTGTTCGGCAAGTGGCTGCTGGTGAACCGTATTTCGGTTCTCAGGTCTCCTCCATCATGATGTCGAAATATCTCAAGAACGGACATTTGAACAAGGATGCAGGGAGTCGTTCTCGTTTTCGTTCCAACCTGGTATCGGTGGATGACCTTACGGAGCGGGAAGTGGAGGTCCTGAAACTGATCGCGGATGAAAAGACCAACGCTGAGATCTCGGAACAACTCTATGTTTCTCAGCGCACTGTTGACAGCCACCGGCGAAACCTCCTGGAAAAGATCGGTGCCCGCAATACAGCCGGACTCGTTCGCTTTGCTCTGCAGAACGATATCGTGAAGTGAATAGGGGAAACGGGTGTCGGACCTTGTTTTCCTTCATTCTTATGGCCGGGGGTGACAAGGCATTGCTTGTCAGGTCCTTCTCCGATGACCTATAAGCTACCCCATCCTCCCTTCCAAACGCTCCATCTCCTCCCCAGCCGGAACTTGTTGGTAGAGAATGTTGTAGACTGCATCGGCGATCGGCATATCCACCCTGTACCTGGTATTGATGGATCGAATGCAATCGACCGCGTAGTAGCCTTCGGCGATCATGGCCATTTCGAACTGGGCAGCTTTCACAGAGTATCCGCGCCCGATCATATTCCCGAACATCCGGTTGCGGGAGAATTGGGAATAAGCAGTAACCAAAAGGTCCCCGAGATAAGCGGATTCTTTAATATCCCTTTCAATGGGATGGACCTCATCAACGAAACGCTTGATCTCTCTGATGGCATTGGATATCAGAACGGCGATAAAGTTATCTCCGTAGCCCAGCCCATGACAAATGCCGACGGCAAGGGAGACCACATTCTTTAGAACAGCTGCGTATTCGGTCCCGTAAATATCGTCGGAAAGACAGGTCCTGATACAGGAACTTTCTAAGGAGCGAGCCATTCGAGTGGCCTTATCGGGATCCTCAGAAGCGATCGTCAAATAGGACAATTTTTCCATGGCCACTTCCTCGGCATGGCTTGGCCCGCAGATCACCCCGAAATTCATTCGGTCCGTTCCGTAAACATCGAACAAGAGATCTCCGATGATCATTCCCCTTCCCGGAACGATCCCTTTGATGGCCGAAAAGATCACCTTTTCCTGCAACAACCCGGGCTCGATCCCCTTCAATGCATCTTCCAGGAAAGCGGAGGGAACGGCCAGGACCACGGTGTCGACCGCCTCGAGTGCCTTCCTTAGCTCAGTGTGTACGACAAGCCCCTCGGTATCCAAATAGACCGAGCTAAGGTATTTGGGGTTCTGATGATGGGTCCGGATCTGCTCGGCCACCTGTTCATCCCGCATCCACCAATGCAATTGCCCCACATTTCTGGCCAATGTTTTAACAAGGGCCGTCGCCCAGCTACCACCACCGACCACAGCGATTCTTTCGTAAGGCTTTCCCTTGGCAGGGGCGGGTTCGGAACTTTTTTCCGGGGATGTTTGGGCGGCCATCTTCGATGGAAATTGGGCGCACAAAGAAAAAAGATCCCAAAAGATCCCGACCCCTTTTAAGCCCCTTTAATGAAGGATCTCTATCGTTCGGATCGAGCGGCCTTTCTCCGTTTCCAGGGCCAGCCAATAAAGTCCTGCGGGGAGCTTGCTGAGATTCATTTCAAAAGCGTCAGTACCCTGGGGGATGTGTGCACGTTCAACACTTTTTCCACCGAGGTCGAGGATCCGCAATTCCGCATCGGAATCGAGCCTAAGGTCTGCCAGGCGTATGGTCAGGGCCCCATTTGTGGGGTTGGGGAACACGGACCACCGATCTTGTAGGGAGTTTTCTTCGATCGATACATCCCCCACCACGACAACGGTAAGGGTATCCGTATCCCTGCATTCACCAGCTTCTGTGATAAGGACAACATTGTAGGTCCCGGACTGGGTATAGTTATGGGTCGGGTCTCGATCGGTCGCGGTCTCTCCATCCACGAAACGCCACAAGAAGGAATTCCATTTAGAACCATTACCGTGGAATTGGATCACCCCGTTCACTTTGAGGTTCACCGTATCCTTTTCAGCCGATGCTTCGGCGATCGCGGTGTCCTTTTTCATGCTTACATCCTGCGAATCCCGGCAGCCGAAGCCATCCTTGACCACCACGGTATAGGGGCCGACGGATAGACTGTCGAATGTGTTCTGGACCTGAAAAGTGCTTCCTCCGTCAATGCTATATCGAAGGTTGTCCCCCGAAGCTTTGGCTTTGATCGAGCCGTCGTCAGAACCTTTACAAGAAACGTTCATAACATCCACGGACTTGAGAAAGACACCGCCCCCATCGAGCACTTCAACGGTTTTTGTGACCCTACATCCGGAAGCATTCTCTACTGCAACGGTCTCATAAGTTCCCGCCGCCAGGTCGGTGAATGTTCCACTGCTCTTGAACGTATTCCCCCCATCGATGCTGTATTCATAAGGTCCCCCATTGGCACCACCAGAGGCTTCCAGCAAGATGCTTCCGCCCCCGCTATCGCAGCCCGCACTGATCGTTTCCACGGATAGCTCAAGCTCCGGGGTATCACCCACGGATACGGAAGTTGTGGCCGTACATCCCATGCCGTCCCGGACAAGGATATGGTATGTTCCGGAGAACAAGGGACTGAAGCTTCCTGAGGACTGGAAGGTGGCGCCGCTATCCACACTGTAGACGTAATCCCCGCTTCCGCCACTGGCCTGGACATCGATGCTACCGTTCTGTTCTCCACAGGTCGCATCCGTTACGTTGACCGAAAGGTCGATGGGGCCGTTCACGGCCAATACCGTTTGGATCACACTATCGCATCCTACGATGGTGCTGAGGGAATCGTAGTAAGTTCCGGATGTATCCTGGTAGTCTCCCCCGGCCCATATACTATCCCCCGCACAAATGGAAACGGAGTCAACGCGGTGATAGGCCGGATCGATGGTCAATTCGGTAAAGACGAGGCTATCACAACCTTTTGTTGTTTGAGCAGAATCCAGATAGGTTCCGGCTGTATCCCGCCAGACCCCTCCCAAGAGGATCGAATCGCCTTCACAAATAGACGCTGTTCGATTCACCAGGGCTGTATCATTCACGGAAAGGGTTGTCTCAATAATGCTGTCACAGCCGTTGGCCGCCGTAGCGGTATCGTAATACGTACCCGAACTGCTTCGCCATTCACCACCCAGGAATATGCTGTCGTTCTCGCAGATCGCCTCCGATACCTGGTTGTGTGCGGTGTCCCTGACCGTGAGGGTCGTCTCGATGATGGAATCGCAGCTGTTGTCCGCTGTGGCCGTATCGTAATAGGTGCCGCCCGTTTGGCGCCAGGCACCCCCGAGCATGATGCTATCGTTCTCGCATATGGTGTCCTCGACCTGGGTGCGGATCTCGGAGGGTTGGGAGACGATCGCATCAGCGGAATCGGAGTTGCCGGATCCGTCCTTCACAACGACACGGAAAGTATCGGCTTGAAGGTTCGCGAAAAAACTGTCGCTTTTAAAGGTACTGCCGGTGTCGATGCTGTACTTGAGGTTGTTGCCCGATGCAAAGACCTCGATGCTGCCATCATTTCCACCAAAACAAGCAACATCTACCGTTTTGATGCTATCAATGGACACGGAAGCAGAACTCACGCAAAATCGGGTGCTATCCTTCGACCCGAAATCCCCTCCGGAAACCAGGGTATCTCCGGTTGCGCCGCGGATCACTTCATAATGGCCATTCCCACCACTACAACAGATCCCATCTCCTCCGGCATCCTTTATCACAAAATCGTAGCATCCATCGGACAGATTACCGAGGGTGGTATCCTTTGGTCCAAGCACGAAATTATCGCTATAAGGCCCACCACTCGAAACTACAGAACCTCCTGCAGTTTTTAATTCCCAAGTGGTCTCTGACCCGAACCAGTTCGGCGTAACAAAAATGGTATCCTTCTGTCCCCATCCCTGATCGACCAGGAGTAAACAGAGAAAACTTAGGATAAAGTTGGACAGGATAGGGTATAACGTCTTCATAAAAGTGAAAAGAGGTCTTTTTTAGGGCATTGATCGAGCATCCCGGCACTTTTTATACCGATCTCCCATTCCTTAGGTTTCGTTTTAGCGGGAAAATTCTACGAAAGGCCACTCCGTTCCTATCAAACATGGAGCAAAGCGGGTTGGATCCCAAGTTCCCTCATTCCTTATCTTCCACTTCTGCTCTCGTTTCCTGTGTTTCTGGGCGCATCTGAGGAAAGAATAGCACCTCCTGGATGGATTGGGAATCGGTCAGGATCATGGCCAATCGGTCGATCCCCACACCGAGGCCCGCCGTTGGGGGCATGCCATACTCAATGGCCCGGAGAAAGTCCTCATCCAGGGCCATGGCTTCCTCATCTCCGCGTTCACCCATCTCGAGCTGCTCTTCGAAACGCTTGCGCTGGTCGATGGGGTCATTCAACTCCGAGAAGGCGTTGCAGATCTCCTTGCCGTTGCAGACAACCTCGAACCTTTCGACCACGCCCGCTTTGCTGCGGTGCTTTTTCGCAAGCGGGGACATCTCGATGGGATAATCCGTAAGGAAAGTGGGTTGTATAAGTTTGGGTTCGACCTTTTCACCGAAGATCTCATCGATCACGGCGCCGCGTTCCATCGATTCATCGACCTCTACACCCAGGTCGCGGGCCGCTTCGAGCAGTTGCTGATGATCCAGCTGGGGCACGTCAACCCCCGTAAACTCGTATATCGCTCCGAAAAGGGTGTAACGCTGCCAGGGCCGTTGAAAATCGATCACGTGGTTCCCGACGGCCACCTTGGTATCCCCGTGGAGAGCGATGGCCGCTTTCTCCAGCATCTCTTCCGTCAGCCCCATCATCCATTCGTAGTCCTTATAGGCCACATAGAGCTCCAGTTGGGTGAACTCCGGATTGTGAAAGCGACTCATGCCCTCGTTCCGGAAATCCTTGGCGAACTCAAAGACCCCGTAAAAGCCCCCCACGATCAAGCGCTTGAGGTAAAGCTCATTGGCGATCCGCAGGTAAAGGGTCGTATCCAGCGCATGGTGATGGGTCTTGAAGGGACGAGCAGCTGCGCCCCCGTAGATGGGCTGAAGGATGGGGGTCTCGACCTCCAGATAATCCAGGTCGATGAGGTGATCGCGCATCGATTGGATCAGGCGGGTTCGTTGCCGGAAGGTCTCCTTTACGCCGGGATTCACGACCAGATCGACGTAGCGTTGGCGGTAACGCTGATCGGGATCGGAAAAGGTGTCGTGGGCCTCCCCTTCCTGATCCCTTTTTACGATGGGCAGGGGCCTGAGGGACTTACATAGCAACTTGAGCTCCTTGACGTGCACGGTGACCTGCCCCACCTTTGTCTTGAACACGGTCCCTTTGACCCCGATGTGGTCCCCGATGTCGAGAAGCTTTTTAAAGAGGGTGTTGTAAAGGGCTTTGTCCTCCCCCGGACAGAGCTCGTCCCGGTTGAGATAGATCTGAATCCGCCCGGCCACGTCCTGCAATTCCGCAAAAGAAGCCTTTCCCATGATACGGCGGCTCATGAGGCGCCCGGCGATTACGACCTCACCCGGCTCCTTGCCCGCTTCGAAGTCTTCAAGGATCTGGGTGGACCAGGCGTTCAAAGGGAAGGGTTCGGCGGGATAGGGTTCGATCCCCATTTCCCGGATCCTTTCAAGGTTGTCCCGTCGGACTTCTTCTTGTTCGCTCAGTTCCCGGCTCATTCCATCGGTTTTGGACAAAGATAGTACGTTGGGCGGAAGTGGGACGAGAAATAGGAAGCGCTGAGCCCAGCCCCCGATAAGGGCTGGAGGGATCGATGAATATCATCGCTGAAAAGCTCCACTTGTCCTACCTTTGAACGTTCACTGAAATGAAGAACTCCAACATTCGAAAAATGGAGCTATGAGCGAGCAAATGGACCGACTCATCGAAGAATTCCCCGAACAACTGGAAAAGGCCCTTCAGGTCTGGCAAAACGCTGACTTACGTAAAAGCGAAAAGGAGATCCAAAATGTCCTGATCACTGGTCTCGGTGGTTCAGGGATCGGGGGGACGGTCGTTTCGGAGGTCGTGACCGCAGAGGCACGGGTCCCCATCCTCCTCAACAAGGATTACGAGATCCCCGCCTTCGTCGATCAACACACGCTGGTGATCGTGTCCTCCTATTCCGGCAACACCGAAGAAACGATCGCCGCCCTGGAAGAGGCTATTGTACAGAACGCCGAGATCGCCTGCATCACTTCCAACGGCTCGATCGCTGAAAAAGCCCGGGAAAAGGGGCTCAACCTCATCGAGATCCCAGCGGGATATCCACCTCGGGCCGCTTTTGCCTATTCCCTGGTTCAGCAATTCATCCTTCTGCACCACTACGGTGTGATCCCGGACTATTACGAACATGAACTTCGAACGGCGATCGAACTGTTGCGCCTCGAAAAAGACGGACTCAAAGATGTGGGGCAACGGATCGCGAAGCACTTTTACGGGAAGGTTCCCATTGTTTATGCTGCCAACGAATACAAAGGCATAGCCATCAGGATCCGCCAACAACTCAACGAGAACGCCAAAGTCCTTGGTTGGCACCATGTGGTCCCCGAAATGAACCACAACGAACTGGTGGGGTGGGCCAATGGATCGGACCAGCATGCCGTTCTCTTCCTGAGAGACCCGGATGAGCGAAAACGGATCGCCCAACGAATGGATATCTCCAAAGAGATCATTGAAAAACAAACGAACAACATCATGGAGGTCCACGCCAAAGGGGAATCCCGGCTCGAAAAAAGCATCTACCTGATCGTCGCAGGGGATTGGGCTTCTTATTACCTGGCCCTCCAGAATGGGGTGGATCCCGTTGAGGTCAATGTGATCGAGCATTTGAAAGGGGAATTGAAGAAACTTTCATAGCAGGATTTGTCGCTAAACGGTTCGCGCGGGGAAGGGGGTAAAGAAGACGCTAAGGTCGAGCCCGGCTGTCTGATAAAAGATCCTTTGCCCCCTTTTCATCTGTTCTGCGCCCTTTGCGTGAATCCTTAAAAGGCCAAAATACATGACCTCCCACACGAATCCTGCCATACCCACTGTCCACTTCCGGGACCTCGGCTTCATCGATTTCAAAGAAGCCTGGGACCACCAGGAGGCCCTTCTTAAAGAAACGCTCGACAAAAAGACGCGCAACCGGGACCGTGCTACGGAGCAACAGGAACCCACCGCCAATTACCTCCTCTTCTGCGAACATCCCCATGTCTATACCTTGGGCAAGAGCGGGGATGAAAGCAACCTGTTAGCCAGCCCGGAAGAGCTGGAAAAAAAGGGTATTGCTTATTACCGGATCAACCGGGGTGGCGACATTACCTACCACGGACCGGGCCAGGTCGTGGGCTATCCCATCTTCGATCTTGACCATTTTTTCACCGATATCCACCGCTATCTGCGCTACCTGGAGGATGCGATCATCCGGACCCTGGCTGAGTATGGGATCGAAGGGGACCGCCTGGAAGGTGCAACGGGCGTCTGGCTCGATGTTGACGACCCGGCAAAAGCCCGTAAGATCTGTGCCATCGGCGTGAAATGCAGTCGTTGGATCACCATGCACGGCTTTGCCCTGAATGTCAATGCCCAGCTTTCCTACTTCGACGGGATCGTTCCCTGCGGCATCTCCAATAAAGCGGTGACCTCCATTCAAAAGGAGTTGGGAGGAAAAGAGGTCGACATGGAAGCGGTCAAACGCTCCCTCAAGACCCACTTAAAGGAACGGTTTGGTTTTAAGTGGGCTCCTACGGGGTCTTTGGAGGCTCAATGACCGTATTACAAAGCCTGATCTGATATTCCTATATTACGCATTGGCAATAGTTGGGGATGACTGGTCGGGGGTGAGGGGTTGGTGTCGCCGTTGACCCCTCACCCCCAACTTCCAGCTTCCCACTTCCCACTTTTGACTTTTACCCTACGTCTTTCCACCGAGGTCTTCCCCCTCTCCTCCCCCATTTTTTTTATCTCCCGTTATCCCTTGGCATTCAAATTCAATAGAAGGGCCACTTTTGATAGTGAACGATAAAAAAGGATCATCATGAAACGCCAAATAACCATATCGATTTTTCTTTTTGCCCTCATTATTTGGGCACTGACGGGACAAACACAAGGGGATGATCGGCCCTCGAACAAGCACTTTATGCGAGAGCACGTAAGTATAGAAAAAGATGCAAAACTTCAGGACCTCTCGGTCAAGAAAGCGGATGATTCCCTGTATTTCGGACTCGAATACAAAAACGACGAGAAAGGCAGCCTCTTCGTTCTGGAATATTCTCCAGGTGGGGAAGATTATCAGGTCGAGTGCACCAAAAAAGGGACCCCGATCGAAGCCGACCTGACGGTCCACTATTCCCTGTGCCCCGTACCCGCAAAAAAGGGTGGGTATTACAGAGTCTCAAAACTGAACGAGAATGGCAAGACGATCCTGGCCACCCTTTTCCTTGAAGGTCGTGTTGAACCACTCTCTTCTTCTCTGATCAAATAAAGGAAAGCCATGTTGGATTCCGCTTTTAAAAGGTTTACAGCCAGAAACCCATCCCCATTGATACTGCTGTTGTTCTTGTTCCCTCTTTTGGGAACAGGACCCGTCCACGGGCAAACCCCGGGCATTATCGCGAGCGATAGTGTGGGCTGCCCACCCTTCAATGTATCCTTTTCCACGACCGACAGTCAGGAAGTGAATGATTATCAATGGAGTTTCGGGAACGGCGTCAACTCAAGCACCGCCCATCCTTCTGTCATTTTCTCCGATTCCGGTAGTTATGATGTATCCGTGATCAGAAAGAAGCAGGATGGCTCCACCGATACCATCGTTCATTCGGAATTCATTCGTGTGAAGCCGAACCCGAAAGCTCGTTTCACGATCGATTCCCTCTATCCTTGTATCAGCAACGCTTCCGCGGATTTTAATAACCGATCCGAGCATGCGACGGCCCATGTTTGGGATTTCGGGGATGGTGCCTCCTCCACCAAGGTCGACCCCACCCATCACTACAAGAACACCGGCAGCTACGAGGTTAAGCTGGTGGCGATGAACGAGGAAGGCTGTAAGGATATCGAGACCACCGATCAAAAGATCAGCATCACACCGGACCCCGAGGTTGGTTTCTCGGTGGATAACAAGGTCACCTGCGATACGAACAAGGCCTTTCAATTCACGGACAAATCCGCTTCCACGATCGTGGAGCATCATTGGAGCTTCGGGGATGGGGAGCAGGCCGAGGTCGCCGATCCATCCCATCAATACAGCGCTCCCGGTTCCTACGACGTGCAGCTTACAATAACCGATCAAAAGGGTTGCGTCGATTCTCTTCGTAAAAAGGACCACATCTCCGTTCGAGAGCGCCCTGAACCCCAATTTTCCGTAGACCGGACGGAAGGATGCATCCCCTTTCAACCCGAGCTAAAGGACCAAACCCCCCAAAGTGCGGCCGTGGAATGGTCAATATCCAACGGGACCGAGCTTACGGGGGAAAAAGTGCGACCGGCGTTCACCCAACCCGGAACTTACGTAGTCGAAATGATGGTCACCGACAAGTACGGTTGCAAGAGCAGCAAAGCGGCTTTGGACACCCTGACCGCCCTTGAAACACCTAAACCCGGGTTTGAGCGCGATACATCCCTAGGGTGCCGACCCTTACAGGTTGACTTCACGGACACCGCCGGTGGTGATTACAGCCCGGAATGGCAGTTCGGGGACGGGGCCTCATCAACAGTCCAGAACCCCGAACACAGCTACAAGAAAGCCGGCACATTTTCCCCTGTACTGCAAGCCACCAAACCCAATGGATGTACCGAAACGGTGAAAGGTCAGAAGATCCGCGTCGTGGATTGCGAAGGGGCCTTCAGGGCTGATACCACCGTGGGTTGCGGACCGCTGATGGTCAACTTTGAGGATATCACCGAAAAGGCGGTAGCCTGGCAGTGGGTCTTTGGAAACGGGGATACCGCCAATGGCCGGAACCCCTCGACAACCTTCAAAGCGCCCGGTGAATACGATGTGATCCTCATCGTTGAGAACAGCCTCGGTATAACGGATACGGTCCATAGACCCGGCATGATCAGGGTCACGGAGCCGCAACCGGATCTTCCGGCCCCCAAAGTGGATAGTGGATGCGTACCTTTTACCGTCTCTTTTAACGGGAATGCCATCGGTACCGATTCCTGGGAATGGGATTTCGGGGAAGGTACATCCGCCAACAATGTGAGCCCTACCCATACCTACACGTCCCCCGGTTCGTATGAAGTGACCCTGAAAACCCGTACCCCGGAGGGATGCAATTTCAGCACCGTACGGGGCCGTTTCAAGGTGAGAGAAACGGAAGTTGGCTTCGCGGTGGAAAAAGACAGCTGCCCGCCGAACCGGGTGCATTTCCGGGACAGTTCTGCCAACGTTGTAAGCCGTAAATGGGCTTTTGGCGACGGGGACAGCTCGATGGAGCGGACGGAAACGCACCGTTACACTGAAACAGGGACCTATCCGGTCACCTTGTTCGTAGAGAACGAGGCCGGATGCGAAAAGATGGTGACCTCTTTTGTCGAGGTCGATTCCCTCGGTTGTTCCACTTCTTCACCCAATGATAGTAGCGATACCACCCCGCCCGATTCAAGCGATGCGGATGTCGACCCCGACGACCCATCAGGTCCGGGAGGCGATAGCGGGCAACCCGATGACAGTGGGTCGTCGACTTTTGTGACCTGCTCCCCCCTTGAGGTTCAGTTTTTCAGCCCCGTTGCGGAGGCCACCAAATGGCTCTGGAAATTCGGGGACGGCCACACAGCTACCCGTGAACATCCCGAACACATCTATAAAAAGCCGGGCCTGTACACCCTCACCCTGATCACTACGGATGCTCAGGGAAAGCAAGACACGATCGTAAAACCGAACCTGGTCAGGCTCAAGGGCCATCAGAGCGCGCTTTCAATGGCGCTCTCGAGCGACTGTGACTCGATCGAAGCAGACCTTCAAGGCAAAACGGATGCCGAAGTGGCGTGGAACTGGGACCTGGACAATGGGACGACCGATACCACCCCTTCGGTATCCACTTCTTACCCTGTCAATAGCGGAACTTATGAGCTTTCCCTGACCACGACGGATGCCAAAGGTTGTTCGGACCATTCCCGGGCGACCATCTCAACAAAGCTCAATAAGCCTTATCCGGATTACGACACCCTGGTCTGCCTGGGCCAACCCCTATTCCTATCCGCCAATGGGCCGAGTGACCAGAAATGGAAATGGGACCTCGGCGATGGGTCCACTTCTACCCAGCATTCCGTCCAACACAGCTATACCCAAGCGGGAACCTACGACATTCGCCTTACCGTGACCGATACGATGGGGTGCAAGCGAAATTATGACATGCCCGATATAAAGGTGATCGGTGTTGAGGCCGGAACGAGTACCGATCAGGATGCTTCCATTTGTACAGGAAAAACGATGACGTTCAAAGCCTCCGATCCCGATGCGGACGAATACATCTGGAACTTTCCGGATATGACCCGAAAAGGACGGAGCATCTCCCGTTCTTTCAATGATCCGGGTATATACGGTGCCCAACTCACGGTCAAAAAGAACGGGTGTACGGCCGTCGACAGTTTGAAAGAACCCATCGAAGTGAATGAAGCCAGCGCTGACTTCGAAGTGAAACCAGGGACGGTCTGTTTTCCGAGCTCACCGGTCCAGTTCATCGGCCAAAGCGACAGTGCCATAACGCAGAAATGGTATTTCGGGGATGGGGAAAGTTCCAGCGATGCAAACCCGGTTCATTCTTACCAGACGCCCCCTTCCGGCCCCACCTCTCTGGTCATAACCGATGTGAACGGGTGCAGGGATTCAACCACCAAAAATGCGGTTAAGGAATTTAACCCCGACTTTTCGGTAAAAGCCGGGAAAAAGGGTTGTGCCCCCCTTAAAACCACTTTTTCGGTGAATACGAAAAAGGCTGTGGCCTGGGATTGGAGCTTTGGGGATGGCACGACCAGCACCCTGGAAGAGCCGACCCATGTTTACGAAGAGCCCGGAAGCTACGATGTCGAACTGGTCGCTACAGCACCTTCAGGATGCCAGGATACGGTACACCACGAGAACTTTATTCGGGTCAATGGGCTCGAAGCCGCCTTTGAGGCGAGCGTTAAAGGGGATTGTGCGCCCGTCATAGCGGACCTCGAGAACAAGACAGAAGAGGCCGTTTCGTTTACCTGGGAATTCGGGGATGGAACCGGTTCTTCAGCTCAGAACCCGACCCATATCTACAACACTCCCGGAACCTACCCCATCACCCTGATCACAGAAGGACCAAAAGGCTGTCAGGACACCCTTACCAAAACCCAGGGGATCACGATCCCGGGCCCCATTGCCGCTCCGACGGCCCCGGATACCGCGATCTGTCTCGGCGATACCGTGCATTTCGGGAATGGATCCTACAATACCGATATCCGGGAATGGAGCTTCGGGGATGGTACGACCGACTCGGCCAAGACACCGAAGCACGTCTATCAGGATACCGGCCATTACGAGGTCTTCCTTTCGGTCAGGGACTCGACAGGTTGCACTGACATGGCCGGGTTGAAAAAAGGCATCCGGGTCTACCCCAGGCCTGAGGCCCGTTTCTCAGTGTCGGACACGGTGGGTTGTGAGCCCCTGGCTGTTGTATTCTCCGACAGTTCGGAGAATGTCCAGAATTGGCAATGGTACCTCGGTGACACGCTCATAAAGACCCGGGATCCCGGGGAACACCTGTACAATAAGGGCGATTACCAGGCTTTCTTAGTGGGTGACAACCCCGGTGGGTGCCCGGATAGCTCCCAGAAGGTCCAGATCCGCGCCCACCAAAGGGCCGAGGCAAATTTTGGAGTGAACACCCTTGAAGGTTGTCAACCCCGGCAAGTGGAAATTCGTGATTCATCCGCACATGCAAGTTCCTGGACCTGGTCCTTTGGCAACGGGAAAACTACAACGGGACCGGAGCCCGAGCCCCATGCCTATCACGATCCGGGGCTTTACAACATTTCCCTTCGGGTCAACACGCCCCAGGATTGTCCCGACTCCACGAAAACAGGCGGAATAAAAGTGTTTGAACGGCCAAATGCCGGCATTTCCATCGATACCCCAAAAGGATGCCACCCCCTGGAAGTGGCTTTGGAGGATGCTTCAAAAGGGAGCGCCATCACCTCTTATTACTGGGAAAGCGCTCCTTACACAGGAAAAGGGCCTGGGGATACCACCCTGAGCTTCGGTCCGGGCAAGCACGATATCACCCATGCCATCGGCAACAAATGGGGTTGCTGGGACAGTATCCGCATCGATTCGGCTGTTCACGTTTACGATACATTGGCTCCGCAAGCGCCGCGGATCGAACGAGTATCGGTCAGTAACAACAGTTCCGTCCTTGTCGATTGGAAGGTACCACCCCAACAATCCAAGGGATCCTTCGATCACTTCAACATGTATCGAAAGAAAAAAGGGTACCCGAACTTTCAGCCCGCCTGGGAGATCGATACGCTCGCAAACACCGCCCTGATGGATACTGGGTTGATCACCCTGGAACACGCCTATTCCTACAAGCTCCAAACCCACGACGTATGCGGGGGCGAGAGCAGCCAAAAAGGCCCACCCCATACGACGATGAACCTCGAAGCCGAACCCACCAATAAACGGACCGTCCGTCTCGAATGGAATCATTACGGCGGGAAGGAACCCAAAGCCTATCTCGTCTTCCGGAAAGACCAGAAAAGCGGCAATTTTAAACCGATCGCTTCCGTCAACCCCCCTGAGCACACCTATTTTGACACGGCTGCCGTTTGCCGTGGTGCATATGCCTACCGGATCAAGGCCATGATGTTGGCGGATAAACCCGGGGTCCATTCGTGGTCGGATACGGCCAAAGCCACTCCGGGCGGTCTGTCAAAAGAGCTGTTTTCCGCAGATATCATCCGGTCCACTGTGATCGATGACCGGGATGTGCTGACCGAGTGGCAAACACCCGATATCGGGCACTGGGCCATTGATGGTTACAAAGTCCTGAAAAAAGGCGGGAACGATAGTTCCTTCCATGCCATCAAGACGATACCGGCTCCGGCCAACGCTTATACCGATCCTGATGTCGACGTGAACCTCGACCGATACCAATACCGGGTCCGCTCCGTTTCTGTCTGTAAAACGGGGTTAAAAAGCCGCATTGGTTCCTCGATCCTTTTAACGGGGAGCCGCAATGAGGATGAGACCCGGCTCGAATGGACCCCTTATGTCAACTGGGATGAGGGTGTGGACCATTACGAGATCCAGATCCGCCGACCCGATGGATCCTGGGAGACGATCGAAACGGTCAATGGCGAACGGACCAAAGCTCTGATCGCTCCCTGATCACCCTTCTTACGACTACGTGTTATCCGATTAACACGATCGGCTCTTTCATCCTAAGGGTTTTCACCGAATTCCACGCAGCGATTTACCCTAGGGGACTTCTTATTGAGCACCCACGTGTTTTCCGTCCCTGGATAGGCTTCTTCCCCCATTTTTCTAATATGGCCAAAATACGCTACAAACAGGGGATAAGGTAGGGTTAAATTGGTCATGGATTCGATTCAAAATACCCAGGAACATGAAGCCAATAACCCCCATATTCAAACGTTTTCTGCCGATCGCCCTGGCCTTCGGCATTACTGCAACCAACAATAGTCTGGCCCAGCAGATCGATCAGGAGAATTCCAGGGAGGATCACGACATTTACCGGGTCGTGGCTGTGAATAAAACAGGAGAAAGGACCAAGAGTGTATCCAATACGGTGGAATTGGAGAAGAATTTCACCCTTTACATTCCCAACGCCTTCACCCCGAACGGGGACGGAACAAATGACCGGTTCCGGCCGATAGCGAGGGGTGTTGAATCCCTGCGCCTGGAAGTCTTCAACCGATGGGGGGAAAAGATTCACGGAGATCAGGGAAAGGATGCGGACTGGGACGGTACCTATCAGGGGGAAAAGGTCCAGAACGGGGTCTACGTTTACAAGCTAAGGGCCCGGACCGAAAGCGGAGAATACATCTCGAAAGAAGGCCAGGTAACCGTGGTCAATTGATCGATAAGAGAAAGCAATAAAACCGGGCTCGAGTTTCAGGGACCGGTCATCGATCACCGAAATGGTCCAGGATCTTCTTTGCCTTATCCGTTCCGGCCACTTGCACAAGCTCTTCCCACCCTGCCTCTTTCACGCGCTTCACCGAACGAAAATGCTGTAATAACTTCCGCGCTGTCTCCGCTCCAATGCCGGAGATCTTGGTTAGCTCGCCTTCGCGGGTCTTTTTGCGTCGCCGCTTGCGGTGGTGTTTGTTGCTGAAGCGGTGTGCTTCGTCCCGGAGTTGTTGGATCAGTTTGAGGGTCTCGGAGCGCTTATCCAGGTAGATGGGTACGGGATCGCCCGGTTTGAAGATCTCTTCCAGTTTCTTGGCGATCCCGATCACCTGGATGCGGTCATTCAGCCCCAACTCCTCGAGTTTCTCCACGGCAGCACCGAGCTGCCCCTTGCCTCCATCGATCACGATCAATTGTGGGAGTTCCTTTCCCTCATTCATCAATCGCTTGTAGCGGCGGCCAACCGCCTCTTTCATGGAAGCGTAATCGTCGGGTCCTTCCACCGTCCGAATGTTGAAGCTTCGGTACTCCTTTTTGGCCGCTTTCCCTCCACGGAAGACCACGCAAGCCGAGACCGGTTCCGCTCCCTGGATATTGGCGTTGTCGAAACACTCGATGTGTTGGGGCAATTCCGGAAGACCGAGGTCCTTTTGAACGGTCCTGAGTTTCCGTTCCCGGTGTTTTTCCGGGTCCTTGTGGGCGATCTGTCGTCGTTTTTCGAGGTTGTACTGATAGGCGTTCTTTTCCGCCAGGTCAAGGAGTTTCTTTTTGTCCCCTTTCTGAGGCACTTTGAAAGTGGTGTCCGGGAGCGGTGTTTCGGGCTGGGTGGGAACGATGATCTCCTGGGTCCGGCAAAGCCCGCTTTGGTGAAGGTCCGTGAGGGCGATCTCGAGGAGATGTTCATCGGATTCCTCCATGCGGTCCTTCATTTCCATCGTATGGCCCTGAACGACCGCCCCGTCGACGACCTTCATGTAATTGATAAAGGCCAGGTCCTGATCGCGGACCATCCCGAGGACCTCCACGTTGTTGACGCGGGGATTGACGACCGTAAATTTGCTCTGATACTTTTCCAGGGCGCGGATCTTCCTTTTGATGGCCTCGGCCTTTTCAAATTCCAGGGCTTCCGCATGGGCTTCCTGTTGGTCGTGGAGCTGCTCCATCACGTTGCGGATCTTCCCCTTGATGATCTTTCGGGCCCGTTCCACCAGGTCGTTGTAATTGGCTTCGGATTGCAATCCTTCACAGGGACCGAGGCAATTCCCGATGTGGTATTCCAGGCAGACCCGGAACTTCCCCTTTTGAATGTTCTTTTCGGATAGGTCGTAATGGCAGGTACGGAGGGGATAGAGCTCCCGGACAAGGTCGAGGAGCGTATGCATGGTCGATACAGAAGCGTAAGGGCCAAAGTATTCGGACCCATCGTCAACGGGGTTCCGGGTGGGGAAGATCCGGGGAAATCGCTCGTTCTTGATGCAG